>JAISNI010000125.1 GCA_031276295.1 Treponema sp. | reverse complement strand
AGCATGGCATACCCGTATCGGGGTCATTGCCACAATCGGCATTCACTGCGAATGACTTTGATTTGTGGCATTATAAATTATGACAGAGTGGCTTAGGAGGTTATTAAACAAGTCTATTAAAGAAAATGTCGAGTACTTTGTAAACGAAACGGACGCCGTTGCCGGCCTTTTGGCGTCGGACCTGCTTATTGCACCGCTCTCGAACGAAGAAACCGCCGCCTACCTCCATTCCAGCATTTCATTGAACCGGCACTATATCAAAATACCCTATACCCAGATTATGCTCGACCGGATCCTGCCCGATACGAACCTTATAAACACCCTGACCATACAGCTGGGGGCGTACTATGTTCCTATCATAGGGGTGAACGATTTTCCGGAGGAAACCTACCCCGCGATCCTTGAGTCGTTGAACCGGGCACGAATGGAGTACCGCTGGGTTACCCGGTACATCTGCCTTGATAAAGAAGACGGCAAAAAGGAAACCCAGCGAAAAGAAAAGGCCCACCGGGGAAGCCGGAAGACTTTTTTGCAGACCTTCGCCGAAAGTACCTCGGGTTCCAGCGGCAGCGGCGTTATTAACCACGGCGCCGGCGTTAAAGAAGGAGATTCCATTGAAGCGGGGATCGAAATCGAAACCGACGAAGCCGCCCTGGGATACTACACCTCCTGCGTCATGGTATGGGATACGAATTTTGCCGATGCCAAGAAGAAGGCCGAACGGATCCGGAATATTATTAACAGCGCGGGGTTTACCTGCAAGGAAGAAACCTTTAACGCCTTTGAATCCTTTAAGTCGATGATGCCCGGCCAGGTGTACGCAAACTACCGGGCGCTGCCGGTGATGTCCTACAACCTGTCTCACGTGATCCCCCTTTCGTCGGTTTGGGCCGGAATGAGGGTCAATGAACACGCCGGACACATCACCGGGGTTGACGTTCCCCACATCACCTGTTCTACCCAGGAAGGAACGCCGTTCTTTTTAAACTTGAATCCGTCCGACGTTGGCCATACCGCCGTCTGGGGACCCACCGGAGCGGGTAAATCGACCATTTTAAATCTCTTTGAAGCCCAGTTTTTTAAATACCCCGCTTCCCAGGTTATTGTATTCGATAAGGGAAAATCATGCCGGCAGATCTGCCTTGCCATGGGCGGGCTCTTTTACGAACCCGCGGCCGAAACCGCCGCCGGCATATCGTTCCAGCCGCTTCTGGATCTTGAAACCGACCGGGATATGATCGACGCCATGGATTTTATTGAATCCCTCTGTACCGTCAATGGTTACGAGGTCACCCCGCCCATGCGCGTCGCCGTCAGAGAGTGCCTTGATTTACTCCGGGATAAGGGCAAAGAAGCCCGGACTATTACCAGTTTTATCCACTATATCAATTACCTGGACCCCGAATCAAAGCGGCCTGTCTTTAACGAAATACTAAGCGATTATTTATGGGCCGGCGGAAAGTATGGGAAAATCTTTGACGCCAGGGCTTCGGGTCTTTCCCTTGATACCCGGTTCCTGGCCATCGAGATGGAAGATCTTATGAACCGGGGCGACGGATGTATCGTGCCAGCCCTGGTATACCTCTTTAATCTGGTGGAGAAAAAATTTGACGGGCGGCTTTCCATGCTTATCCTGGACGAAGCCTGGCTGTTCTTGAAGAACGAAACCTTTTCCGCAAAAATTAACGAATGGCTTAAGGTTCTGCGGAAGAAAAATGTGTTCGTGGTATTCGCCACCCAGGACGTCGCGGACGTGGAAAAATCGCCGCTGAAAACAACCATTATCCAGCAGTGTTTAACAAAAATATACCTGGCGGATCCTTCGGCTGTCACCGCGGGCATGTTCGAGGTGTACCGGGCCTTCGGTCTTTCCGATTCGGAAATTGCCCTTATCGCCGCATCCACCATGAAGCGCGATTATTTTTACACAAGCCCCCTGGGCCGCCGGCTCTTCCAGCTGGACCTGGGGCCGCTTACCCTGGCCCTTATCGGCGCGCCGGATCACGAACTGCTTGACCAGCTCGTGGAGGAGCAGGGACCGGGGGTTCCCCTATGCAGGGAGATTCTGCAGCGTAAACGGATACCCTATGCGCAGTTCCTGGGGCACGATGCCCCCGCCGATGCCCCGGCAAAAGCGACGCCGAAACCCCTCCGGGCGGCGGAATAAGGGCGAGGGCAGGGCCGCGGAAATTCTCTCTAAACGGCTGGGGGTCGGACTGGTTACGATCTACCAGGCCCGGAAACTCCTAAAGCATGGCAGCGACGCTCTTATTGAACAGGTCCGCACCGGCGGCCTTTCCATTAAAAAGGCCTCTGCCATGCTGAACCAGAAAGCGGTACACGATGCCTGACAGACCGCCGTATCCGGGAAATAGAAGGGTAAAACCGTAAAAAATCCCCGTTGACAGTTTCCGGTAACGGGTTTATACTGTATACGAACCTATGGCGCTGACAAATACAGAACGGCAGGCACAATTTAGGGCCCGGCGCAGGGCCGGGGGATTAAAACGGCAGGACGTATGGATCGCCGCCGGTGGATTGGCCAAGCCGGACAATGACCGCCGGTCGCGGATGACAAAAAGACGGCTCTACGGCGTAATTAAAAAAACCGCTACCCTTTTTGGCGATGATACGGCATATACAGAAGCCGTCTACGCGGCGATAGCCGCATATACGGAAAAAACGGCGGCACGGTTTTTACAATACCGGAATGCAGAAGAGCGCCGCCGGTAACTGTATAGCCAGATCGATGCGAATGCGCAATGGAGGGTATAACCCATGATGAAATAGTGACTAATTATATGATTTATTATAAAATATCATGACGGAGATAAAAATGAATGAGGAAAATAAAGAAAAAGGTGAGCGGGCGGAAAAATTATTCGAACACTATTTAAATAGCGTCACTATTCCATTTTACCGTATTGATCAAAATAAGGAATCACAATCCGAAGAATTTAGAAATAAACACATTCGCAGGCCTGACTATCTTATTCATACAAAAAAAGGTGTTTTTCATGTTGATGTAAAATATAGGAAAAAAACTCCTTTTGGAAAAAACAAGGAAGAAAGATTTCCTATTGGCTCGGATAATATTGATAGCTTATTTCAATTTCAAGAACAATTTTATCAGGAGGTATGGTTAGCTTTTACTAATAATTTAAATGACCCGCAGTTTTATTATATAACTATATCAATTATAAATGAATATTATATAAATATTCAAAAAATATATGCAGAAAAAAAATATAAAATCCCTGAAGAAATACTTATATACATTCCGGATTCACTGTTATTATTTGATAAATTGTCCTTTGAAAAAGGATTCTATAAAGAACCCAATTTAGCAAATATTGAAGAAGATGTGGAATGTCTTAATAGAATTGCGCATTACACAGACAATAAAAAAGAGGCGTAAACAGCCGGAACGGCATATGCAGAAGCCGTCTATGCGGAGTTTGCCGCCGGTAACAGTTAGGCTATAAACCCATAATTCTATGGGAAATTATTTTGGAGGAAAATCATGAAAAAGTATTTATTGGTGCTGCTAACGGGTGTTGTCCTTTTCCTTTGTTTCGGATGCGTTGGTACTATGGTCGCAAACAGTGCGGTAAAAGTTGATGATGGACTTATCGTTCAACCGGATCCAAAAAATCAATTCACTGGAACATGGTTGTCTACTGGAGCTTCGAGAGGATCCGCCGCTCTACATGTCATTCAAGGAACGGAAGGTGCCTGGTACCGATATTCTTTGGGAAGCTGGAAGAAAACCACAGTTTATACCATTAAGCAAGATGGACAAGAGTATATAACCAGTACCCAGTGGCCAATTAGTATTAATGGAAATATTCTTACCGTAGGAAATATGACATACGAACGGTATACAAAATAACGTTACGGTGTTATTTTTACGTTAACAGCCGTTCCTTAGGGAACGGTTTTTTTATGTATAGAGGTTCTGTAAAATTTTAATTTTTGCAAGAATAACTATTTTTAGAGGAGGCTCATCATGAAAAAGATCGTACCCGTGGCCGTATTTGCAGTACTGGTAAGTACGGGATCGTATGCACAATTGGCTGTGTTCGATGCTGCTGTCCAAACCATTTTAGAGGCAACGCAGATAGAACAGTTTATCCATTATGCACAGATGCTCCAGCAAACCATAGAAAACGTACAAAACACCTACCAGCAGGTACAGGCCATGGTCCGGGCGGAACAGCGGGCCCTTGAAAACCTGCGGAGTATCTCCGAAGTAACAAGCTTCGACGACTTTATGCAATGGCAGAACCGGCAGCTCTATATGGAACGGGAGGTCGAAGACCGGTTTAACAACATGGGGATTAAAATAGGGAAAGATACCTATCATATGTCGGAAATACAAGAAATACCCGATGCCGCTAAAAAAACCTATGTCGATTACTGGGACGGGGAGTTTACCGAAGAGCAGCGGGAGGAAATGTACACGACCCTGGGGCTTTCGCCGGGAAATTACGTGTATACCAAAACCTGGCGGGATCGGGAAGATCAAATCGCCCGGACCATTCTTAACAGGGCCCAGGTGCTCAACGACGAAAACAGCGCCAACGCCGAACGGCAGTATGAAATCGCACGGCGGTACCGAACCGCCGATGAAAGTTTAACCGAAAAGAAAATACTTATGGAGATGCACGAAACCCTTATGGGGCTTGACCGGGCCGTCCGGAACCTTTCCCAGCAGCAGGCCGAACGGGACGCCTACGACCAGGCCCTGTACATGCAGGCCCAGACGCCCCCCAATCCCCCGAGGCTTTCGAGCGGTTGGAATAGAGACGACTTTGGATCAATCACCAGCGAGGACACCACCTATTCCATCAGCGACGACTAAGGATACGCCATGAACGGTTTAAATTCAGCATTTTATTTTGTCGTCGGAAAAATACTTGAACTACAGTCCTTCTTCATAGGCCAGGCAAAAAATATCGGATGGGTCATTTTACTTATCTCCATTTGTTCCGCCGCACTCAACTATGGCCTTACCGGTACGGGACTAAAAGAAAACATTATCAAAATCGGCAAGGCCGTGGTGTTTTTCTTTATTGTCATAGGGGCATATCCCAGGATTGTCAGTGCAATTACCACCTACACCTTTAACGCCGGCAAGGATTCTACCTACTCGTCCATGGCAAGTTACCTGGGCAGTTCCAGGGGGCTTATCTCCGCATCGGCGGCGAAGGCCGCATCGAATAATACAAAGGGCACCTATGGAACGGTGGCCGTCAATACCGGCGGGGGGTTTAGCGGAATGTTCGGGCAGGTAAACGGCTATACGACGGTAGCTCCCGGCGCGGTACTCCAGGTGGTCCTTATCACCGCAGGGGAATGTCTCCGGTTCTCCGACGAGGCGCCGAAGGGACCCTTCGGAATTCCCGATTTTGGGGCGGTCCTTAAGGGAATACTCTGTGCGTTCTTTGTTATCTTTACCGGCTGCTTTGCGGTGCTGGAATATTTAATTGCCTACCTGGAGTTTATGTTTGTCTCCAGCGTGGGCATATTCCTCTTTCCCCTTTCGTTATGGGACGGCAGCAAGTTCATGGCGGAAAAATTTATCAGCGCCCTTTTGGGATTTTTTATTAAGCTGCTGTTCTCTACAATTTGTATTTTTCTGTGTCTTTACGGATTTATTTCCCTGGCCAAACGGAGTATCGATGTACCCTTCATGGGGCTGGCGGACGAGATTATTATGATAATCGCCACCTGCCTGCTCTTTTTTTACATCTGCAAGTCGGCACCGGCCATGGCGCAGAGCCTTCTAACCGGTACGCCCTCGCTTAATGCAGCGGGGGCTATCGGCGCGGCCGCTTCGGCGGTGGGAGCCATCGCCGGCATAACGGGGATGGCCATGCGCGGAGGATACGGAACCACCGCGGCGGTCTCGAAGGGAATGGGCGCGGCGAACCTGCAAGGGGGAGGATTGAAGGGCGCCGGAGCGTTTATGCTGAGCATGGGGGGCAGCGCGGTGGATGCTGCCAGGACCAAGGGCGGGGACCTTACACGGAGCCTCATGGCCAGGCCGCTCTTTGGACCGGGCGGCGGCGGCCAAGGCGCCGGAGCAGGCGCCGGGTTCAACAGCCATAGCGCTACCCAGCGGTTCCTGAATACAACCGGTAAAGACGGCGCCAAGAAAACCTTCGGGGAAGGCCTTAGGGAACAATACACACTCGGAAATACCCCCCGTCCAAAAAACGAAGAAACGGCTCCGGCGCAGTCATAGCGCTGTCCAGGGAACCGGCCAAAAAAACTAACCATGGCGGCCATTCATAAACCAACCACCTACAAAGCGGGGAATATCCCAAACCCGTTCCAGGAAGGACAGGACCGGGCCTACGGCGATATCCTCCTCGATAAAACCAAGGAAATGAAATGGTGGAGGGGCGTCATCGGCATCGGTATCCTGGGATTGTCCCTTATCAATTTTATCTTCTTTGCCTACGCCGTTTCCCTTCAGAAAACGGTACCCATCCTGGTTAATGTCATGCCCTCCGGGGAAGCTTCGTATCTGGGCGAAGTACGCCAGACCGCCGGCATGCAGGTGCCCGAGGCGGCCATACTCTACCAGGCCCGAAAGTTTATCACCAACCTGCGTACCGTCTCAACCGACGCCCAGGTACTCTACAACAATATCGACGACTGTTATGCAATGGTAACCGGATCCTACGAACCTATCATGACCCAGATGCTCCGTTCCGCCAGCCCCTTTGACCTGGTAGGAAGAACCCGCCGGACCGTGGAAATCGAATCGGCCCTTAAAGTAACCGGCTCTTCTTACCAGGTTGACTGGATCGAAACCCTTACCGATTCAGGAACCGCTTCCCCGCGGCTGCAAAAAATGCGGGCTATTATTACCATAAAAATATTACCCACCGATGCCCAGAGTATTAAACGGAATCCCCTGGGTATCTTTATCGATGACTGCGAAATAACCGCGTTATGAACCATCTGTATACATATATTCTCGTCCTCGTCCTGGCATCATCCTGCATTACCGTTGATGTCGAACGCAGGGCAAAAAACTCATCGGGATTGAGGCTTCGGAGAACCGAACCGGCCGAAATGGTCATTGTTCCCGTGCCCATCGATGCGGAACCGGTCCTTATTGAAAAACCGGTCTATGTACCCCCGGATACTCCGGCGTCTCCGCCGGTCCGCGGCCGACCGGCGGTGGAACAGGCCCTTAAAACAGGGACAGCCCAGCCCCAGGATTATTCCAATTCGGCCATGCTCTACGATTTTAACCGGGATTTTGTGTACGAAGTATATTGCCAGCCCCTTCGGGTGACGGACCTTATCCTAAAGCCCGGTGAAAAGGTGGTGGAAGCGCCCTTTATATCCGACAGCGAACGGTGGATGCTGGGCGCGGGGATCAGTTACGAAGGGGGGCTTACCGTACAGCATATCTACGTCAAACCCACCATACAGAACATCGAAGCATCGCTTATCATCAACACCAGCGACCGGGTGTATCATATCATCCTCCGCAGTTTTTCGAATATCCATATGCCCATGGTCCGCTGGCGGTACCCTGAAACGGTCATGCCGCAGAATTATTCCGGGGGCTTCCCCGGTGCGGCGCCGGAGAATTCCACCGGCGATGACGGAGATGGCCCGTCCAGCTATGCGGATTCTCGTTTCCTATCGTTCAACTACCGAATAACCTACGGAATTTTTAAGAAACCCCGGTGGCTGCCTACCCTGGCATACGACGATGGGAAAAAAACCTACATCACCTTTCCCGATACGGTTTTACAAACGGAATTACCGGCGGTCTTTGAGAACCGCGCCGAAATTGTAAATTACCGGGTGGCCAGAAACGTCATGATCATCGATAAGCTGGTACAGAAAATTACTGTTAAAATAGGCGGCCGCCAGGTCGAAATCGTAAAAAAACGGGGACCGTAAGTAATGGGTGATCAGAACCAGGCCGGTCCGCAGGTACATGCCGAAACTCCGGTAGAGGAAGAACACTACGAAGGGACGCCGGAAGAACTTACGGGCTTTAAGCCGGGGCCGGTTTGGTTTGACCGGAAAAAGCTTATGATCGTTATTTCCGGCGTTTTTGTGTGCGTTGTTATGGCGGGAATGATTTTTAGTCTTTCCAATACAAAGAAAAAACAGGCGGCGGACGAAAACAATTCCGGCTACGCCGCCCGGCCGCCCAGCGATTTCCTTCGCCGGGAGTTGGATCGGGCCCAATCGAACCCGGTTGCCGGTGAAATCGAAACGGAGAATGGATCGGATATCGAAGCGTTTACCCCGGCAGAAGATACGCTGCCTGAAGTAACCGTGGTCGACAACCGTCCTGTTGAACAGGTCCGGTACCGGGAACCCCCGCCCCCGCCTATTACCGAAGGAGGGGGAGGAAGTCCGCCGCCGCCGACCTACCCCCGTTCCCCCCTTGTGCCGGCCATCGAAGGCAGCCTCTTTGGCGCTCCCGCCGCTGCTTCCCCGCAGACCGGCCAAACCCCGCCGCAGAGTCCCTATCCCCCGGCCCTGCAGTATCCGCAGTACCCCGGCGTACAAGGCCCGAACACCGCACAGAATAATCCAAACGATAAAAACACCTTCTATTCATCCGCTTCCGGCGGTTCCCTTTCCGGAACCTTCCTGGGGGACGACCTCCTGTGGATAGGCACCATCATCCCGGCGGTTCTGGAAACATCGGTCAATACGGATTTACCCGGCAACGTGATAGCCCGGGTAACGGAAAATATTTATGACACCAGGACCGGTAAGAAACTCCTCGTACCCCAGGGAACGATCCTCGTGGCAAAATATAACAGCTCCGTCTCCTACGCCCAGCGCCGCATCCAGATCGTCTGGGATCTGCTGATTAGGCCCGACGGATACCAGTTGGAACTGGAGGACATGAACGGCGTGGATTCCAAGGGTATGGCAGGACTTAAGGCCCAATATAAGGAAAATTATTTTGAGTATATAAAAGCGGTGGGCCTTATAACCATGTTCTCCCTGGCCAACGCAAAAATGGCCGAGGAAGCGGCCCGGTACGGATCGGAGGGAATGGCCGCCGGGGTGGTTTCCGCCAACGCGGAGTTTATGAGCGAAACCGGCGGGAACATCGTTTCCCGGGCCATGAATATCCAGCCCACCCTATTGCTCCGGAACGGAGAAAAAGTAAACATCATGCTCAATAAAAATCTCTACCTTCCCCCGGTGGAGGATAATCCGGTGATGGAAAAATATATTTTAAAGTGAGGACCCCTATGAATCCTAAACTAAAAACCGCCCTTTTGTCCGTGTCCGTTTGTGTCAATACCCTTTTCCTGCTGCTGCTTGTTGTTTCGGTTTCCCGGAAGGTGCCGGTGGTGTCCTTCCTGGATATGGATTCTTCCGGCACCCCCTATACCACCGGCAGCTGCATCGTCAGCGTCCCCAAAGCAGGCGCCGCCATGGTATTCGAGCCGGTGGAACTTACCCTTAAACCCGGCGACGAGGCGGCCCTGCAGTTCTCGGCCCTTATCGGCGGCCGGCAGCTCAATGTCGCCGTCGAAGCCCTCTATGATCATGCCGTGGTGGACATAGAAAAATCAGGGTACGGATTGATTATCAAAGCCCTTGCCCCGGGAACCACCACGCTGCAGTCATTTACCGCCGACGGCATCAAAGATATTGCCTTCATAAGCGTCTCCTCATAATATGCGTACACCACTCCTCACAACGGTTGCCCTCGTTCTTGCGGCCCAGGGCCTTCCGGCCCTGGAACTGTGGCAGTACCCGGAAATGGCGGAAGAACACGCGGTCTTTTTAGGCGGATTCGGCATTACCCTGGCGTTCACCGAAGGATTTTCACTGTCCACCCCGGAGGTCTCCCTCGATTACCTCCTGCCCGTCGGGCTTCCCCTCTCGGCGGGTATTTCAACCCGGCCCCTGGATTCTGTCCTAAACACCGCCCTGCGCATCGCATACCATATTAACCTTAACGACGAGTTCACCGACCTGTACCTGCTCTACGTGTTTGACTTCCGGTTTACCCGCAGTGAAGGAAAGGTCCAGTACGCTCTTCGGGCGGGGCTTCGCCGCCTTCTGATACAATTTATTTGCGTGTCCGTTGAATCGGGCTTTACCGATTTTACCGAATTCGGCTTTCAGATACATTTTGGAATTTCTATAAAACTTAACTAAGGAGAACCCCTATGAAAAAAACCATCCCCCTCTTCCTCGTGGTTGTATGCGGACTTATGGCCTGCGGCAATGCCACGCTGTATAAAGATTCAGGGGACCCGCCCTATGTTCCCTCAAACGACGCGGATTTCCTTTCCTTCACCGGCATACGCCAGGAAACCTATTACCTGTGGCCCGATCCGGTTCTGCATGACGATCCCATTAGTTTGTCCCTCTCCGCGCAACTTAGTATATACGATTCTTTTTCTGGTACTACGCAGATTCGCCATAACAGAGCAAATTTTACGGTTCCTTTTAAAGCGACGATCTACCCAGGATATTATACTGTATCCGCATCCGGAACAATTGTAGTTCCGGGCCTACTCGGTGGTGGAATAGAATCCACATATTCCAATACGAAAACGATCTATCTTTCGGGGATTAATACCAGCGTTATTGAAGAATATGATGTCGAAGAGTCCTTCGACAGTTCCTCCATGGTATTGCCGATGAACGGGTATCCCGTCGATGCCTATTTTCTGACCTTCAGAACAAAGATATTTAATTTTTCTTTGGACAGCCAGCAGTTTCTGGACCTTGCAACACCGCATTCCCCCGTGAGCTATGACACACTTCACACCGCCGTATCCTCATCGCCCTTTAACAGGACCGATCCCTACCGGCTTGCCAGCAGGGAATTCTACCGGTACAAAAGCTTTACCCTTACCTACCCTGCGGATGCCAGAATCTTTGCCCCGCTGCCGGAAGCCATTGTCCAAACCTTCTCGCTTGACCCCGACACCCATAGCCTGTCCGTCACCCTTGTTGAGTACAACGCCCCCTTCTCAGGAAAGGTCCTAACCTACTGGATCCAGGCGGAGGATGGAACCGTGCGGGAAAAAATAATTTCCATCGGAAGCTGATAAGGTTCCCATGGGACGCGGCGGCCGGCTTTGTTAGGCGCAGCATGTTACGCCGGAACCAGCCGTTCCGCGGCGGAAAGACCTATTCTTTCCAGTTTACACTTTTCAAACCATGGATATTTTTGAAATGCTTAGTGTTATTTGTCACAAGCGTCAGATCATGTTTAAGACAGTAGGCGGCAATTAACAGATCGCCATCTTCAATAGCAAAACCATTGCGCTGTAATGCCAGCCTTTCTCTTACCGCTATATCAAAAACATCCTTGTCAAGAACGCCAATTCCCTGATCTTCGTAGATTCGCTGGAATATTTCCATTTTGGTTTTCGAATTGTTCTTTACCAGCCAATTTTGAACTTCAAAATAGACCCCAGGAGGAATAACAAATCTATTTTGCCCATCCTTTTCTTCGTTTATCCGTTGAACAATAACCGGATTATTTTTAAGAAAATAAGAAACAATATTGGTATCAAGGGCATAGAAAATCACAGCGTTTGAATCCCCTCCGGAGTTTTAAAGCGCATCCGGTCAGGCTCCCCTTCCAACAACTCATCGGAGTTCTTAATATCCTCAATTATGTTGTTCCAATAGGCTATATACTGTTCCTTCTCCTTTTCTGTGTCTATCTTTTCATCTAATACCGTTATGATGGTTTTTCTTCCTTCGGGAATCTGGATCGGGGCATCGGTGATAAACCGCCCCGCCTCAAAATACCCTTGAACTGCTAACAACATACAATCCTCCATGGGCGATCTATGTATATGATATACGAATCAGCGGGACCTATCAAGAGCGCGCATTGCACCACGTTAAATCCAACCATAGCGGGAAGGCCCATTGTCATGGATGGATGGATAGATAAAGCGGGGGGAAGGCTCCCCCCACGCTCCAGCCTTGCCGCATTAGATGTGGGGTTTTGCCACAGTAAACCGCTTTTCGTTTTACCACAAATCTCCTAAAGGGGTTGACGCCGCAGGCGGCAAGGCTTACGCTTCCCCCCTCAGCGGGGGACACCCCCGCAACGCCCCCGGAAGACGCCGTTTGCCGGGGCAGGCAGCGCCTTCTTTGATGCGGGTATCTCAAACGGTCATTCCACGGTACGCAGGAGTATCCCATAGCCATGGCTGAACTTGCCGTGATTATCCCCACTACAACCTCATTCTACACCCTCTATGCGGACGGTCTTTTTACCCAAAAAATCTACGAACCGGAAAACGCCCGGACGATCCTGTACTATCCGGAAAAGGCGGTGCTGGCGCTCTACTATACCTACCCCAACCACCGGGCGGCATCCCTTGTCCGGAATGTTCCCGGATGTTCCGTGCTGCCGGGCCTTTCCCGGCCGGTCCGTCTTTTGTTTACCGTCCACGCATCGAAGGTCGATAAGCTCAAACGGGTCCTGTCCTTCCTCTCCACCCATGCCGGCGGGGCCTTCTCCTGGGGGGACGATTTTTATACCCGGCTCTATTTTCTCCTCC
Organism: Treponema sp.; assembly: GCA_031276295.1. Classification (GTDB taxonomy): domain Bacteria; phylum Spirochaetota; class Spirochaetia; order Treponematales; family Breznakiellaceae; genus JAISNI01. The sequence continues at coordinate 5,183 of JAISNI010000125.1, read as the reverse complement.
ACCGCCGGGGAAAGCTCAACTACCCGGCCCTAAGAACCCTGGCCTGCCGGGCCGCCGTTCCCGCTTCATAACCTCTCCCTATTCCTTTTTTCTGCAAGCCGTTCCCCGCCGGGAACGGCTTTTTTTTTACCTCGCCATAGGGCAAGTAACGAAAAAGCGGTAAAAAAGAAAATGTTACCGGTAACGCCGGAGGAGTACGGTTGCCCGTTACCGGTAACGGTTAATCCCTATGATGTCTTTTTCAGAACAGGATAAGGGCTTGTGCAGCATCGTACCGGGATGCACAAGTCTCAGGAGGTTTACTATGTTGATCCTATGTGAAAAACCCTCTGTGGCCAAGGACTTTGCCGCCGCCCTGGGCGCGGCCGGGAAAAAGGGTTACTACGAGGGAAACGGAACGGTTATTACCTACTGTGTCGGGCACCTCTATGAATTATGGTCTCCGGAACGGTACGATCCAAAGTACAAAAAATGGTCCCTGGCGGATCTTCCCATTATACCGGATCCGTTTAAGTACCAAGTCCAGGAGGGCGTTAAGGAACAGGCCGAATGTGTCAGAAAACTCCTTGCCGCCCATGCGCAAGACGAGGTCCTTATCGCCACCGATGCCGGCAGGGAGGGGGAGCTTATCGCCCGGATTGTACTGCAGGAGGCGGGGATTGCCGATTTTTCCCGGTTCCGGCGCTTCTGGGTGTCCGAAGCCCTTACCCCAGCGGTTATTAAGGAGGGTATCCGGAACGCCAAACCCTTGGCGGAATACGATCACCTGGCAGCGGGGGGCTTTGCCCGGCAGCACGCCGACTGGCTTGTCGGTATGAATTTGACCCGCCTTATGAGTATCGGGAACCCCCCGCCGCCCTTCTCCGTGGGCCGGGTCCAGACTGCCGTCCTGGCCGCCATCGCCGCCCGGGATGCGGAAATCCGGAACTTTGTAAAAACCCCCTACAAGGAATTGGAAGCTCGAATACGTTCACAGGACCAGGTTATCGTGACGGCGCTGCTTGAAAATCCCGCAACCGGGAAAAGCCCCTTCGTTGCCGGTGACGAAGCGGCCCTGCGTACCGTCCACGAAACGTACGCACCGGCTTTGGCGGAAAACCGTTTTCCCCCCATCGATACCGCCGAAGTAAAGTCCGAACAAAAGACGCAAAAACCCGAAAAGCTTTTGAATATCACCGCCCTGCAAAAAACTGCCTATAAGCGTTTCGGCTATAAGCCCGACGATACGCTCAATATCGCCCAGGAGCTCTACGAAACCCGCAAGTGCCTGTCCTATCCCCGGACCCCCTCCAGGGTAATGGGGGACAACAACGTGGACCTGTTCCTGGAAAAATTTGAACGCTTACAAAGTACGTCCCCGCTGTCAACCCTCTGCGACGTTTCACTCATTGCCCCGGACAACAAACATATTTTCAATTCCGCACAGCTTGAAGACCACCACGCCCTTATTCCCCTGGGCCCGTTACCGGAAGGAGTTTCCGAAAAGGAACGGAACGTTTACGGAATAGTCCTGGAATCGTTTTTTATGGTCTGTATGCCCGATTTTATCTACACCGAAAAATCCCTCCGGTTTCACCTGGGGACCGCCGTGTTTACCGCCACCATCCGGGAAAACACCCGGCGGGGCTGGAAAGAGGCTGTACAGGCGGACAGGGATGAAGATGAAGGCCCGGATGTACCGCCGTTTAACGAGGAAGGTTGTATCCTCACCGCCCTGACCATCCGGGATAAAACAACCGAACCGAAAAAACCCTATTCCCTCGACACCCTCCTGGCCTTCATGGAACATCCCCGGGAAGAGGGCGAAGGCAAGCTTGCCGGCCTTGGCACCCCCGCGACCAGGGCGGATAGTATTAAAACGCTCTTTACCAGGGAATACGTGGTGGAAACGAAGAAGAAGCTCAGCGTATCCCCCAGGGGATTGTTTTTACTGGAACAACTTGGCAAAGACGAGTACTTAAAGAAAATGGCTGATATTACCCAGACCACGGAGTGGGAACAGCGCCTGGCCGATAATCCCGGCGTCTTTAAAAAAGAAATCACCGAATATATTAGAAGCTGCAATAAAACAGATGCAGCCAGGGCGGTGTTCCGGAAAGAACCGCTGGGAACATGCCCACTCTGCGGAAGGCCGGTCGTCGAAACAAAGATCGGCTACGGCTGTTCAGGCTACCGGGAGGACCCCAAATGCCCCTTCGTTATCTGGAAGACCGTCGCCGGCGCCGCAATAACCCCGGACGATGCAAAGCTATTGCTGAGCGGTCAGAAAACAAAACCGAAAAAATGCATAAAAAAAGACGGAACCCCCTTTGAGACGGCTTTTGCCCTGGAGGGCGGGAAAGTGATCTTTCAATTTAAGTCACGGGAGTAAAAAATGGAAGAACCCGGATATTATGCGGTCATCCCCGCCTCCGTACGGTATGACAAGTCTCTCAATCCAAACGCTAAACTCCTCTATGGGGAAATAACTTCCCTTTGCAACCTAAAAGGGTATTGCTGGGCCGGAAACGCCTATTTTGCCGATCTCTACGGCGTGTCCGAACGAACCATACGAGAGTGGATCAGGGCGCTCAAAGACGCGGCGTATATTGATATCCGTTACCGGTACATTCAGGGAACAAGAGAAATAGAAAGGCGGGAAATACGAATCGAGGTGTTTGAGGTGAGGAAGAAATCTTCCGGGGGTGAGGAAGAAATCTTCCCCACCCCCGGAGAAAATCCTCCAGAGGTGAGGAAAAAAACTTCCACAGGTGGGGAAGAAAACTTCCGGGATAATAATAAAAGTATCATTAAAAAGACTGCTGCTGCCCAATCCGCCGCCGGCGAAAACCTCAGCCCTGATCCGTCAGCCGCAGCAGATCCTTCTCAGATTGAAAACGTAAAAAGCGAATTACGCGCCCTCGACGGCACACTGATTTTTGACGAAGCCTTTTATCCCAAAATACTCGCCTTTAGAGCCGGCCGGGACCTTGATTCCGGTTATCTCGCCTGGCTTTACGAACTCTGTAAAAAACGGCGGCCGGACAACCTCGCCGGCTATTATTACAAAATTGCACTTTTACCGCGCTTCGCCGAATTATATCGTTCAAGACCGCCTCCGCCTGACATGGATATCCCTTGTCCTATCTGCAAAACCAAACACCGGGCCGGTCAGGATTGCCCCTGCTGCGGCTTTAAAGCGGACCGTCATGACGATCCTGACGCCATTAGAAAACACAAGAAGGTATGTGCCCTATCCGACGATCAACGCAAGGCATACGAAGCAGAAAGCGAAGAGCTTTTTCTCAAAAGAAAGGCTTACCCCATGGAGGAATTTTTTGAACAGGTAAAGCGTTTGGCCAAAAAATATAATCTGGAATGACGGGGGCTACACCCCCGCACCCTCGTTGCTTTCCGGAATAAACCAGGAAAGCTTTAGAACCCCGGATTACGCATCCGCAAAGACTTGCTTGTCAAGTATTTTGAATACTTCCCGGGCCTTCTTTACAAGGCGCTTTTGTCCCTGCATATCACGATGGTTATACAGCTTGCCCACATCTGCCGAAACCTTATGCCCCATAAATATTTCCTCAATGTCTTCCCCAAGGCCGCCGGCGTTCATAAGGGTTTTCCAGAAATGCCGCCCGGAGTAATAGGTAATATTATGCGTTTGAAGAAATTCTTCACTTACCTTCAATGCTTTTCCCAGGGTTCGGTATGCTTTGGTAAACCAATAAGCCGAAAGATGACCAAAAATCGACGTGGTCGTATCCATGCCCTTTGCAAATGCAATAATCTTGGCGTACACTTTTTCATGCAACGGTACCAGCCTGATGCCGTTTCCCGTTTTACTTGCCTTCAGGTCAATAAAACAGCATCCGCCCAATCTGATGATATCCTCCTTGCTAAACCGCCGTATTTCGCTGTTCCGCATATCAGTGGTATATATAATCATATTGAGCAGTTGCGAAATCTTATCTTCCCAACGTTTTTCAAAGACCCCTTTCAATTTACTGATTTCATAACATCCACGAACTTTCCGGTCCTCCTGGCGGACAGGAACCGGAATCAGGGTGCTGCAGGGATTTTCTTTTACCAACCCCTTTCGCTGCAGATATTTAAAAGCCTTATGTATAGCCCCCATGTTATCGTTGACGCTTTGAGCTTTAAGGCCATCGGCCAGCAAAATATCCTGAAAATCATCTAACACATGTACCGTAATCTGTTCAAACGATCCAATCCGCCGCTCCTTGAGAAAGGGGATAAATTTTTTATCCATCACCGATTGATACCGCTTCCGTCTTTCTTCGGCCAAATCACCGTTTCGCTTGCATTCAACCTGGAATATCTTGGAAACCGGATCGTAAAACCGCTTGAAGAATCTGACAGCCTTATTTTCGTGACGTTGCAAATAATTCGCAATCAGCGTATTCCTGTTTTTTTCTGCAAATTCACAGGCTTTTCTAAATTCGTTGGTGTGAGTACACCATTTAGTGCTTAACATTTCACCATTATGCCAATACCGTACATAGTAGATAAACCCGGACTTCTTGCTATCCCGTTTGACAAGGTTGTACCCTTTCGGACGTTTGTACGTGGTATAAGCGCCGTCAATAATACGCAGGGCCTGTACCGCCAGCGGATATTCTTTTGTTACATATGCCCTCAAAAAACTAATATTTATCTGCTGCTGCTCGTCTTTCATCATGGAAATGGCATCATTCAAAGTCATCATATGATGCCTCCTTCCAATTGCTTGAGATGGTTCAGTACTTTACCAAGGTCAAAACACAGACGGCGTTTAATATACATGCAGGGTAATTGATTAGTTTTAGCAAGCTTGCGGACTGTTGTGTTGTTGACGTTAAGAATCAGAGCAAGATCTTCTGAAGAGAGTTGTTTGGGCAGGTTTTTCATGGCTTTCCTCCTGATATACTGTTTCCCCTCCCAAAAGTACGCTGATTTATTTCTGCTTCCACCTCCTCCGCTTTGTTTTAATTGACGACATCATACGGCCCTTGCTATAAACGTACGCATTTAAGATATATAATTATATATCATACCTATTTACAATAATCAAGAATTTTCGGCTCTTCTGGAAATATGGTGGGTAAAAATAATATAAAAAAGGAACCAAAATGGGTAAAAAATCAACACCAAATGTCCAAATGGGAATTTATGCCATTTTTTGATATAAATTCATG
>JAISNI010000052.1 GCA_031276295.1 Treponema sp. | reverse complement strand
CCTGCTCCACCCCGAGGGCTGTTTCTTCTATGCGCCGGATGAGTTCCTCCATCCCCGGAAGGGACCGGGTTTCACCGGTGATAAGCGCGATTCGCCGCAGCATGGTGGGTTCCAGTTTTCTGCCGCAGTTTCGGTAACGGTCAAAGGTGGCCGCGTCCATCCCCAGGGGCCGTATCTTTTTCCCCGTGATGTTCCCCAGCTCCTGGAGGATGAGGATGCCGTCAGGGTCCAGGTCGCCGGCATGGGAAAAGCTAAACCCCGCTTTGGCGAGGAGCGATACCAGGGCTTGAACCGCCCGGTTGGGATGGCCCCCGGTGTAGAGAAAGCAGGTATAACCCGGCAGGGATTCCGCCAGAACGAAAAAGGTTTCTTTGTTTTCGATCATTAACACCTTCAATGAGAAAAAGTCCTACGTATTTTTTCGTTTTATACCGGGGGACTACTACCCCGCCATTTATGTGTTAAGCGGGAACCTTGATGACGGCAAAGTCATTACGGGGCTATACCGTCTATGAATCCCCTCTGATCCGCTTCACCAGCGTATACCTTGCAAACCCGCTCGCCCAACGCCTTTTGGTGCCTGGCACCCGTGCGTGCATCGCTTAAAAAAGCCCGCCCCCGTGGGGGCGGGCTGTGGATGTTCCGGTTATATTCCGGTCATTCCTGTCCGCCGGTGTATGCAATGCTGTATACCCGGGACAAACTACCTTACCGACCTGCGACTACGGCTGCTTTGTCCAGCTGCTGCTGCTGCTGCTGCCCGGGGTCCACGTGTAGATACTGGCCACGCTTCCGCTCTCCTGATACTTAGTTCTCAGAGCATTGTTGCTACCTGGAAACGCGAAGTTCCCGATGGTGGTAACGTTTGCCGGCAACTCTACAGTGGCAAGATTGGTGCAGTTGTAAAAAGCGTAGCTCTCGATGCTGGTAACGCCGCCCGGTATTTTTACGCTGGTAAGCCCGGTGCAGTTGTAAAAAGCGTTGTACCCGATGCTGGCGAGATTGCTGCTTGTCAGTATGTTTACGTTGGTAAGCCCGGTGCAGTCGGTAAAAGCGCCCGACCCGATGCTGGTAACGTTTGCCGGTATGCTTACGCTGGTAAGCCCAAAGCAGCCGTTAAAAGCGTTGACCCCTATGCTGGCAACGTTTGACGGTATGTCTACGCTGGTAAGCCCAGAGCAGCCGTAAAAAGCGGAGGCCCCGATGCTGGTAACTTGTGCCTTTTTCGGTATGTCTACGCTGGTAAGCCCAGAGCAGTCCTTAAAAGCGGATTCCCCGATGCTGGTAACGGTTTCAGGGAGTATGATGCCTTTGATATAAGGATTGTTCTTGAAAAGATTCATACCTGTATCGCCGGACGAGGAACCTTCCACCGTATTGTTCCTGAATGTGCAGTCGCTCAAGCTAAGAATCACATACTTTTGGGCATCCTCTACTGCCTTGTTGACCTTTCCCCAGTCGCTGGTATCATCATCATCATCTTTGCTGATGACAATCGCTCGCAGAACAACCGGGGACGGTTTCTCAGCCGTAGTATCACCCAGCTTCTTGAGGGTGTTTTGGAATTCCACCACCGCCGCTGACGGGCCGGGCGGGGTGGATGGGCTGGATGGATCGCCGTCATCGCTATCGCCGCACCCCGTCAGAATTAATCCGAATGCCAGCAGAAGCGCCGCCATTCCTGCTAAAACGCCTTTCGTTTTAGTCATGTTATTTTGCTTCATTATGAAGCCTCCTTGCGCGGCTTTCGCCGCTTTTTTATTTATGTCTACCGCAATACGCGGGGAACAAACTCTTTTACCAACGCAACAGGCTGATAGGCCGTTTACCGTATACACGGATTAAACGCCTGTCAGGGGATTATGGCGGACAACAGCGGCCCAAAGGGCCCTTCCCCCTCTTTGCCGCCTTTGGCGTTTTCGTAGCGCAGGCAAAAGTACACCCTGCTGCCGCTCTCGCCGTCAAAGTCAAAACGCTCTTTCTTTCGCCGGGTAAAAATCGAGTAGGGCAGTTCCTTGCCGGATTTCGGTTCCTCCGCCAGCCGGAAGCGGAAGGCGTCGCTGGGCGGCCCGGAAAGGCCGTAGTAGATGCGGACCCCGTAGTCGCTGCGGAGGTCCGGGATGCCGGAGGTTCCCACGGCGCGGATGTTTTGCAGTTCCACCAGGTGAATGCCGGGAAAGGTCATATCCGCCTCCACCTGCGCTTCCGGTTTGGGGACGGGTGTGCGGCTCGTGTCGCGCGGCGTAAGGCCCAGGTTTACGATGTCCGCGTTAGTCAGCGGCGGGATAAGAAAGTAATGCCCCTTGAAGAACCTCATCTTACCGTCCAAGGCCTCGAATGCCTCCTTGCATTGCTCGGTGATAACCGGCGTGCGGTCGCTGCTCTGGGCTTTCTGCAAAAGGCCCTGCGCGCTCCCAAAGAGCGTCCCCAGTTCCGTAAACTCCGGCGCGGGGATCCCCCATGCGGTCTGCACCTCCGGGGTCATAATGTCTATCCAGTTCCGGCACATAACAATCTGATCCGCCCGTCTGCCGGGCATCCAGTCGCTCATAGTCTTACCTCCTGTATGGTGTTGGTTATAGTGTAGAGCCCGCAGGCTCCGGCAAACACGTTAAACGCCGGGGAGAACGGCGCATTCTCCGGGGGGAATAACTCATGCTCCGGGGCGGATGACCCAATCTCCAGGGAGAATGGCCCAATCTCCGGGGAGAACGGCACATTCTCCAGAGAGAATGACCCATTTTCCGGGGAGAATGACCTCAACTCCGGGGCGGATGAGTCATGCGCTTTATATGGGGTATGGTGTAGTAAATCTATGCTATATACTGCGCGGGGGGGGGGGGGGGGGGGGCAAACGTTTTTATACGGCAAGGCCCCGGCGGAGCGAATACAAGGCGCAAAAAGACGTTGGCGGCAACTTTTGAAGTTTGCATAGACACTATTATATCCAGTCTGTAAATAATGTCAAGAGAAATACGGGCGTCTGGAGCCCTTGCGTTACAACAATGTGCGCCCCCTTGCGCGACCCCCTGCTAAAATGGTATTTTGAGGTATGAAAGTTGCCATTATTTTCGGTTCCCTTTCCGACAAGCCGGTTATGAAAAAGGCGGCGGAGGTACTGCGGAGTTTCGGCGTGGATTTTTCAGCGCAGGTGATCTCCGCACACCGCACGCCGCAGTTGCTGAAGGAAACCATAGAACATCTTGAAGCCGGGGGGTGCGAGCTTATCATCGCGGGGGCAGGGCTTGCGGCCCACCTGCCGGGGGTGGTTGCAAGCCTTACCGCGCTGCCGGTCATAGGCGTGCCTATAGCGTCCGGCGGGCTTGGGGGGCTTGGGGGGCTTGACGCGCTTTTTTCTATCGTCCAGATGCCGGGGCCCATACCGGTAGCCGCCGTAGGGGTGAATAACGCAGCCAACGCCGCTTACCTTGCGGTGGAGATACTTTCTCTTAAATATCCAAAGCTAAAGGAAGGTTTAAGCGCATTTCGGAACACCATGAAGGCCGATTTTACCAGGGAAAACCAACTGCCCGATGATTGGTTTATGGATCTTTAAATCAAAGAAGGGACAAGATGAGCAGCAGGGAAGAAAACAACGATACAAGCGCGGTGCAAAAAGGACGGCAGCTTTACGAGGGTAAGGCAAAGAAGGTATTTGCCGCTGCCGGTCAAGACATAGCAAACGATACGGTGATCATCCATTACAAGGATGATGCCACCGCATTCAACGGGGAAAAGAAGGGGCAGATTGAAGACAAGGGGATAATGAACAACAAGATAGCTTCCGGCCTTTTTGAATTGCTGGAGCAATCCGGTGTGCCCACGCATTTTATTTCGCGTATCTCCGACAGGGATATGCTGTGCAAAAAGGTGAAGATAATCCCCCTGGAAGTGATAGTCCGCAATGTTGCCGCGGGGTCTATGGCAAAGCGGTTGGGACTGGCCGAGGGAACGGCTTTAAAGACGACGGTTTTTGAACTTTCTTATAAAGACGACGCTCTGGGCGATCCCCTTATCAACGACTACCACGCGGTTGCAATAGGCGCCTCCACCTTTGAGGAAATCCAAGAGATCAAAGGCCTTACCTTTAAGATAAACGAAACGCTCTCCGCCTTTTTCCTTAAACGGGGGATACGGCTTATAGACTTTAAACTTGAATTCGGCAGAACCCCTGACGGAAAGCTGGTTTTAGCCGATGAAATTTCTCCGGATACCTGCCGGTTCTGGGATGCAAAGACCAACGAAAAGCTCGACAAGGATCGCTTCCGCCGCGACCTGGGAAGCGTCAAAGAGGCTTATAGCGAGATTCTGCACCGGCTAAATGGCTGACAGGATCGGAAATGGCGGGCGTTTTTATGGATTCTGTTGGTACCCGGCCCACGCCGTTTATGAAAGCAGGCAGGTTTAAATGAGCGATGATAAACTTCACGAGGAATGCGGCGTTTTTGGCATTTTTGATACCGATGGAAACAGGGATGTAGCGCCCCTGGTGTACTACGGGCTCTTTTCCCTACAGCACCGCGGTCAGGAAAGCGCGGGGATTGCCGCGGCGCATGATCGCAGTATCGAATGTCGCAAGGGAATGGGCCTGGTGGGGGAAATCTTTAATCCCGTGAGCCTTTCCCTGATTAGAGGTTCCGCCGCAGTGGGGCATGTGCGGTATCCTACCGCCGGTTCAAGCTGCATAGAAAACGCACAGCCCTTTGTAAGCCGCTCCAAGCTGGGGTCTATCGCGGTTGCCCATAACGGCACACTGACCAATGCCGATGTAATGCGCGAACTGCTGGAGGATGCGGGGATTGGTTTTACTTCTTCCAGCGACAGTGAAGTGATAGTCAATCTTATCGCAAAGAATTACCGGAAGGGTATTGAGAGAGCGCTGACCGACACGCTTAAAGTTATCAAGGGCTCCTACGCCCTCGTGGTGCTAACCGGCGATGCCCTGGTCGGTGCGCGGGACCCCAACGGGATACGTCCGCTCTGCTTTGGCAAGCTGGGGGAATCGTGGATACTGGCAAGCGAATCCTGCGCCATTGATGCGGTAGGCGGGGAATTTATCCGCGATATAGAGCCCGGGGAACTCATCATCATCAATACGGAGGAGGTACTATCCTTCAGTTTCAGCGAAAAAACCCGGCGGGCAACCTGCGCCTTTGAGTATGTCTACTTTGCAAGGCCGGACAGCATTATAGACAAGGTTGATGTATACGGATCGCGCATCCGCGCGGGGGAGATCCTGGGAAGGGAATCGGGAGTAGCGGCGGACCTGGTCATAGGCGTTCCCGATTCCGGCATTCCGGCCGCCATAGGATACGGTCGTTCAACAGGTACGCCTTTCGGCATGGGCATAGTTAAAAGCAAGTATGTAGGCAGGACCTTTATTGCCCCCAATCAGGATATGCGGGAAAAAGCGGTTTCGGTCAAACACAATGTCGTTGCAAGCGAAGTTCAGGATAAACGGGTGGTCCTTATTGACGATTCTATCGTAAGGGGGACCACCAGCCGCCGGTTGGTGTCCATTCTGAAACGGGCAGGCGCCAGGGAAGTGCATATCCGGGTGTGCTCCCCGCCGGTACGTTTTCCCTGCTATTTCGGCATAGATACGCCTCACCGCCGCGATCTTATCAGCAATGTAAACAGCGTTGACGAACTCTGTAAATCGCTGGGCGCGGACAGCCTGGCCTTTATCTCGGTAGATGGACTCCTCGATTCCCTCTATCGGCAGGACTGCGGGGCTATGAAAGACTCCGATAAGCCGGGTTACTGTTTGGGCTGCTTTACCGGCGAGTATCCTATAGCGGTTAGCGGTGAAGGAACACAGGGAAATATCGGCTAAGCAATGATGAAATAGCAAGCAATACTAAGAGGAAGGTAACACGGTGGATAAATACCCTTTAATTGCCTGCATAGGCAGCGGGAATATGGGCGGGGCCCTGATGAAAAGCGCCGCCAAAATAGCAGGCGGTGAAAACATAGGCTTTACCGACGCAGCCATGCCCAAGGCGCAGGCCCTTGCGCAGTCCCTGGGCGCAACACGGTACGGATCAAACATCGAGGCAGCCGAAAATGCGCGGTACATCTTTCTTGCGGTAAAACCCCAGGTCTTGCCGGCCGTGCTTGCCGAAATAGCTCCCATCCTCAAGGGGCGGCTCCGGTCCCAACCTGGGGTGCTGGTTTCTATGGCTGCCGGCTGGTCCCTGGGGAAGATACGCGCGGCCCTTGAAAGCCCGTCTCAGAGTGTGATACGAATCATGCCCAATACTCCGGCGCTTGTATCGGCGGGAATGATAGCGCTCTGCGCAACGCCGGAAACACCAGCGGAAGATATTACCCGCATAGAAAAGCTGCTTGAGGCCGCCGGAACCGTGGATCATGTTGAAGAAAAGTACATGGACGCGGTTACCGGCCTTTCAGGGTCGGGGCCGGCCTTTGTCTACCTCTTCATCGAAGCCCTTGCCGACGGCGGCGTCCGCGCCGGCCTGCCCCGGGACAAGGCCCTCAGATACGCGGCTCAGACGGTGTTGGGTTCGGCGGCAATGGTACTGGAGACCGGCAGGCATCCGGGAGAACTCAAGGACATGGTAACATCCCCGGCGGGGACGACCATCGAGGGGCTGGCCGCGCTGGAAAACGGCGCATTCAGGGGCACGGTGATCAACGCCGTACACGCGGCCTGGCGGCGTTCAACCGAGATAGGCTAGTCCTGTTGCACTTCAGCGCAACAGGCTGCTAGAGAGGCGCTCAGCGGGTTTCGTCCCGTTTGCGTATCACGTTCCTCTGTATCTTGCCGCTGATGGTTTTAGGCAATTCCGCTACAAATTCGACAACGCGGGGGTACTTGTAGGGCGCCGTAACCCGCTTAACGTGATTCTGCAATTCCCGTTTCAACTCGTCCGACGGCTCAAAGCCGCGGGAGAGGACTACGGTCGCCTTAACTACCTGCCCCCGCATGGGGTCGGGGGCCGCGGTAACCGCACATTCCAGCACGGAAGGATGCTCCATAAGGGCGCTTTCTACCTCGAAGGGGCCTATACGGTAGCCTGAACACTTGATCACATCATCGTTGCGGCCTACAAACCAGTAATAGCCGTCGCCGTCATGCCAGGCCATGTCGCCGGTACGGTACACCCCGTCATGCCAGACATCGCGGGTAATCTCCTCATCCTTCCAGTAGCCGCGGAAGAGGCCCGGCAGTACGTCATAAGAAGCGCCGTACATATTCTCACCCGCGCCGGTAATGCTGATGGTTCCGACGATACCGTCGTCGCAGACCTCGCCGTTTTCGTCCAGAAGGTTAAGGCCGAAAAGCGGCGCGGGCTTGCCCATAGAACCGGGCTTGACCGGCAGCCATTTGAAGCAGGCCGCCAACACCGAACTTTCCGACTGGCCGAAGCCTTCCCGTATCTCAAGGCCGGTCATCTCTCTGATCTTGTTGTAGACTTCCGGGCTTAAAGGCTCCCCCGCAACCGAGGTATGCTTGATAAAGCTGAAATCATATGCCGAAAGGTCTTCTTTTATAAGATAGCGGAATATAGTCGCAGGCGCGCAGAACGTAGCGGGACGCAGGCGCTGAATGGCTTCGAGGAGCCCGTGGGGGGTAAACTTCTCCGTGTCGTATGCGCCTATGGCCGCGCCGCATATCCACTGACCGTATATCTTCCCCCAGGCGAATTTGGCCCAGCCGGAATCGGTCTGAGTCATGTGAACCTTGCCGTCTTCAACACACTGCCAATACTTGGCCGTAACTATATGTCCCAGGGGCAGACTGTAATTGTGCAGAACCATCTTGGGCATTCCGGTTGTACCGGAGGAAAAGTATATCAGCATAGGATCGTTCAGCTTTACGGCCTTATCGCCTGTTGGAGCGTAAAATTGATCGGAAGCCTGCTCTATGGCCGCACGCATATCGATAAAACCATTGGATTCGGCACGGCCCGCACCGACCAGGGCAATTTTTTCAAGGTGCGGGCATTGCACACGCGCCGTTTTGATATTCTCAAGCAGATCGGCGTCATCAACCGAGATAAGCATCTTTACATCGGCTATGGTGCAGCGGTACACAAGGTCCTTTGCGGTAAGCTGGTACGTCCCCGGAATGGCTACGGCCCCTATCTTCATCAGCGCCGTCAGGAGGATCCACACTTCAGGGCGCTGCTTGAGGATCAGCATGACCACATCGCCCTTTCCTATACCTAGGGATAGCAGTACGTTGGCCGCCTTGCAGCTCAGACGCTTCATATCGGCAAAGGTAAAAGATTGCATCTCCCCCGTATCGTTAGTCCAGAGGAGGGCCTGCTTGTCCGGCTGTATCCGCGCCCATTCATCGACTACATCAAATGCAAAGTTAAAATCGGCCGGCACGGTGCAGCGATAGTTCCCGAAAAAATCCTCATAGTTCTCAAATTCGATACGGGGACAGTAACGCGATAGAATTTCATTCATGGTTCAATTATTCCTGTATTACCGTTATAAATTTTGAAGGAACGCCGACCGCGCTCTGCCCGTGGGGAAGCCGTGCGTTAAAATAGATGGAATCCCCTGTATTGAGGATATACTCCCGTTTATCAATCTTTACCCTTACCGATCCTTCCACGACAAAGTTGAATTCCTGCCCCGAATGTATTACAAGGGGCGCCGGTTCCTGCGTCGGATCGAGGTACACCATAAGGGGCTCCATGGTCCTGTCTTTAAAATTATAAGCCAGGCTGGTAAATTCATAGCCGGGGAACCGCTCAACCCTTACACCCTTGTCCCGCCTGCATACGCTGGCGGTATCCATTTTTGGGTCTTCACCGGTAAGCAGTACGGTTGCATCCGTACCCAAGCGGTTTGAAATACTGTAGAGTACACTGATAGGTATATCCAACGCGCCCGATTCGTATCCGGCATAGGTCTCGTAGGGAAGCCCTATATCCTTAGCCATATCAATAAGGCTTATTTCTAAAACCTCCCGCAACTCTTTGATCCTTCCTGGAATCTGTTTCAGATTATCCTGCATAAACTTCCTTTAGATGAGGTTCATCATAAAATATAGGGGATATTATAGAAAAAAATCAGCGTTAAGACAATATAGATGCAGCAACAGGCAGGGTAACAGTATAATGAGCCCAAGGACTAAGACAAAAAAATGATACAATAAAGTGGACCGGCAGTTCCGAAGGGCAAAGGAAGGACCACCTATGAGAAAGACTTATGACAAGGCGTTTAAGGCAAAAATTGCCCTGGAAGCCCTCCGCGGCGGGAAAACGCTCCAGAAAATCGCAATCACCTACGGCGTTCATCCAAACCTGGTCAGACAGTGGAAAACACTGCTTCTGGAAAACGCCGTATCGATCTTTGAAAAATCAGGGAAGGAAACTTCGTGGGTATCAGCCGCTCGGCCTATTATTACCAGCCTGAAGAAAAGGAGGACGAACAAGAACTTGAACTGCTGAAAAAGATATGCGCCGTAGTGGAGGAAATCCCGTTTTACGGCTACCGGAAAGTTTTTCGGGAACTGGTGAGGATGGGGACAGAGGTAACGGAGAAACAGGTGCGGCGGATCATGAGGCGGGCAGGGTTACAGGCGATATATCCGGGGAAACGGACGAGTATCAGCGCCAAGGGACACCGCAAGTACCCCGGCAGCCAGGTATGATGTGGGATGAACACAATGCCCAAAAGCTGCTGACCCCGCGAGCAAAGGCGGAAAGCGGTCTCTGGCTTACCCAGGTACGGCAGGCCCCGGCCGCCTGATTACACCCGAAAAGAAGTTGTACCCGGATACTAGGGGCAGTTTAGAGACCCCAACTTTACGTTCAAACCATTGATGTTATACCGTACACGTCAGGACACGGTTGTTCCCTTAGTATAATTTCGCCAACGCGTTTACCCGCGCCTCCCGCCGGTGTGGTAGGGCTTTAGTAAGTGAGGGCGAATCCCAATTCCGGAAACCGCCCCCTCCATTTTTAATTACAATGATACAATTTCAGGCGATTTAAGCACGCCCTGGGGCCAGAGCCGGTACTCATAGGTCCAGGCCGGACCTGTCGAACGCCAGGAATTGGGCCCCCACCAGTGGCCTTCGTCCCGAACATTGGCGTGGAGCTGGCCGAAGGTGTTGATCCTGCTGCCGTAATAGACAATGTCTACTCTATGAAGACCATCGGCAAGTCCCCTAACGGCGAGTCTATAGGGTGAGTAGGCGATGATTCCCTGATCCCTGCCGTCTACGCTCACGCTTAAAAGATGCCCGCGGTAAGAGCTTACGGTGATGGTCATTTCTCCGCCGCGGCTTTCCGCTTCCAGGTGGTAGCTCAGATTGCCGCCGTAGAAGGGAAGCCCCTGCCGCGTGATGTCCCCAAAACCGAGGGAGGCCGCCGGCTCCGTCAGGGTTGAGCAGACTCCTGCCGTCCGTACCCCAAAATTTCCGAGCAGGTAGGCCGCTTCCACATCGATCTTGCGTCCGTAAGGCATCTTGAGTTCAAGGGTATTACGGCCTCTCTTAATTTCAGGCAGTTTCACCTTACCGATACACTTATCTACATACCAGCCGTCCACCGCGCCCGCGCTTTGGGAATTTAACGTTACTCCGGTCGATGCGGCGTTTTCAAGGGCCAGTTCCGCGCCCTGGACGGCAGCTTCGCTGTCAAAACAGTAGCGCAGCCTGAGCGTATGCGGGGTCGATTCGTCCTTTTCTACCCAGGGCTGGGCAAAGGCATCCCCTCTGGCCGGCCAGCCGAGTTCATGCCTGAGTATAGTATCGATCCGTAAAATCTCCTCCAGAGGTCTATAGGTTTCGTTATCCAGGGCATATTCGGCCATATCAAGGAGAAGGACATTCGGCTCGTGGAGGGTAACCGGTACGGGCCCGATAAAACGTGTACAGGGCCGCTCCCCGACCGCGGCGCCGCGATCTTTGATTCCTATATCGGAAGCGGGCGGCTTCGGCGTTGCAGGGGCGCTTACCGGTTCGGATTTGTCCAGTTTAAAGAGGAGGCTGTCGTGCTCGTAGAAGGGACAGGTGATGACCGTCCAGCCCGTATCGGTTTTCACCGGAAGGGGGCTGATCTCCCCGTTTATCGTATTGTAGAGGGACGCCGCCCATTCGCCCCGGAGCCTTATCCTGATAAGATCCCCCGCGGGCAGATCGGGGTTGACGGGGTTATCCGCGTGGGCAATGAAGAGCCAGCGGACGGGCCCGGATGAGCCGGTATCCGCAGAGGCCGCCTCTTCCCGCAGTTGGTACAGAAGCCCCTGAGCCTCCCCGCCTGAGCTGTCCCGTATCTCCAAGTCGCGGACACCCTTGAGCGCTCTCAGAAGCGGCAGCCGCTCAAACCCGCACCGCTCGCTGCGTTCCCAGAGCTTTCTCCCCCCGTCGTTTTCGTATGCGTCAAGATACCGGGGCGCTTCTCCCAGGAAGAGAACACGCCCGCCGGCGTTACGGAAGGTCTCGATGCGTTTAAGGGTAGTTTCACGGATCGTTTCCAGGGCAGGGACAAGGATCACCTCGTAACGCATTTCCCCTACGGGGAAGCCCGCGGCGCTTATCTTTTCAAAATCGCATTGATCGGGCAGGGTAGATTCGCAAATATAGTCAAAATCTATAAGCCCGCGCAGAAGCCAATCGCAGAGCCGCAGGAAGTTCTGGTCCATCTCCTCCCGCACGGACGCGGTATTTTCCCGCGTACCCCAGTGCAGCCAGTAGCTTTCGATAGGGTGGATTACACCCACACGGCAAACGGCCTTGCCCCTGGTCAGTACCAACGCAACCCGCGCAAAGTGATCCTCCACATAGGGATACTTCTCGTACCAGGGGGACTGGTAATTGAAGGTAGCGGGGTAATCCCGTTTGGCTTCGCCGTTCATGGATACCCAGGAAAGGTGGGGCACCCGCACGGTAACGCCCAGCGCCGCCTGCCAGTCTCCCTGGAGTTTGTGATGGCGGAAATCAAAATCCCAGTTTGTTACCCCGTAGAGTTCCGAAAGCACCCCGCCCGCGCCGTACTGTCGGGCCGCAGACTGCGCCTGTTTTGCGGTGGTAAATTCATGACGGTCGCAGAGTATGTCGATTCCGGGGAACTGGAATGACCGGTAGGACCGCATCGCTTCCCCCAGTGCGTGGGTTTGGCTTTCCAGCGTCGGCTCTTCCATCATGTGGCCGGTCAGCATGAACCCGTGCCGCGCGCACCAGGCGCCGCACTGATCCGCAAAGGCCGATGCAAAACGCTCGGCTATATGATCGTGGTAATGGTAGCGGATAGGGGAAACCGCGCCCGCCGGAAGGTCCCAGAGCAGTTCCGGCAGTCCGTCGATAAGGCTTTCCCCGTTGTAGGCGGCCTTGTAGGTTTCGGCTATATCCATAGTCCAAGGCAGGGTAACATCCTTATCCTCGTGGGCAAAATTGAGGGTTCCCTTCTGGGAAAACTGAGGTTCGTCGGTGAAAATAGCCGGAATTATCCCGCCAAAATCCTTTGCGAAATACTGATCATAACGCTCGTAGGTTACGCGGATAAATTCCTGAATGGCCGCCGGGTCCAGGGTATTCACGTAGGTTTGATTGTTGAACCAGGGGTTCGGCAGGGCGGTCTCGACGTATGCGTAGAGTTTTATTCCGCCGGCCGTATCCTTTTCCCCGATACGTTTATAGGACTCAAGGTCCCCGTTGTCATCCAGCCTTATATCGAACACCGCCAGGAGTTCCCCGTTTTCGGTACGCCCCGATGAAACCCGTGAGCGCTGTTCTGCCGCCGGCTTTCTTCCGGCGTTGTACGGCGTCCGCGTTACAAGCAGGTGCCGGATCCGGTATTGGGGATGCCGCGTTACAAGCCCGCCCGCGGCGCCCGAAGGCCACCGGTCTTCATCGTATAGCCAGGCAAGCATCTTCTCTTCCCTGGCCTTTTCCACACAGGCGGCCACAACAGCCATATATTCATCGCTTAAATACGCGGTTGCCATACCGGTACGCACATGCATGTGGAAGCCGCCGTAACCGAGCTTTTTAAGCTGCTCGATCTGCCAGATCAGTTCTTTTTTGTCCAGCTTGTTATTCCACGCCCAAAACGGCGCTCCCCGGTATTCGGCGGAAGGATTCCTAAACCGCTCCGGCGTCAAAGCCTGTTCTCTCTGAGGATACAGCATACCAAATTCTCCTTAAATAAAGATATGAAAGTATATGATCAAAACTTAAAAACGTATATGGAGGAGGGAACACAAAAGGGGAATACTTTTATCCGGCTATCCCTGGTGGACAAAAGAAATCCATAAATTACACGGAATTTCGGTACGAAAACCCGTGCCAATCCGTGTAATCTTATTCTTTTTTAGAAATGCGCGGTAAAAGATATCTGTCCGTATCCGCGTCCGTTTTTTCCCGGTACAAAGGAAACATCCCAATTTCTTGTATCATTGAGCATCGCGGTTTTGGCCGAATATCGGTCGTAGGTAAGCGGGTATAGAATATTAAGAAGTATATCCGTCATCAAAAGTAAACCGCCTCCACCCCACAGCCATACCGCTATATTTGATTCAGGAGTCAGATTATCATTATACAAGGAAGAACCGGGAGAAGAAATGGCAGACAAACTATTCGTTTTACCTTTATCTGATAATCCAACTTCCAACCCCATTATGAAGGGTAAGGCAACCAGAGCTATGCCGCCGGCCTCTAATAGTGTTAAAATTACTCCGTGTCCTATATCCCCCATTAAATAGGAACCGGCGCCAAACAGAAAGTTTAGACCTATTGCTCCGTTCCTTTGGATGCCGGCGAAGCCGTGATAATTTGATGAATCTTCACTTGCCGGCAGGCTAAAAAAAGACGTTGCTATTGAATCACTGAAAGATAGTAAGGGCCGTGTAGATACAACTTGTTCGGCAAATAAAAAATTTGATAATCCAAGTATTAACAAACCAACAGAAAATACTTTTCCTTTCATGGTTCCTCCTGAAAATAGACGGCTTCTCATTACAGCTATCAATCAAAAAATAACCTTAAAGGTTAATTTTTTGATTGATAGTATACCCCATATGTTTGTTTGTCAATGAAAATATAACCTTAAAGGTTATATTTTTTTATGAATATTACCTTTTACAAGGTTGCCTGTGCGGGATATAACCATAAATTTTATATTATATGAGTATAAAGACTGTTTTCGGAGCAAATCTTAAGTACTACCGCAAAAAGAATCATTTATCACAGGAACAGTTATCCGAAAAAGTTGATATAACCCCTAAACATCTGAGTACGATTGAAACCGGAACAGCCTTTGTTTCCGCTGAACTGCTGGAAAAACTTACAAGGAATCTTCATATTTCTGCTTCCGCCCTATTTTATAATAGTGGGGAAAATTCGTCGGATGATAGTTTTTTGACTTTGATTGACCAGATTATTGAAAAAGAACTGCTGAAAACCATCGAATCAATAAAGATTCAGATTAGACATATAGAACGCAGCTAATGCCCCCGATATACCCCGCGAACCGAAGGTTCGACAGGGTATGACCCCACTGCGAATAAAACGTTCTTCAATTATTCCACCTTGAATTTTGAAACTTCCCGTACCAGTATGTCGATGTTTTCCTTGTTCTGTCCGCTGATCTCGTTGATCTGTGTTATCGCCGTGTTGATCTGGTCCGCACCGGCGGCCATTTCGTTCATCCCGCTGGTTATCTCATGGGTCGCCGTTTCAAGATTCTTGCTCTCCTTGATTACCTGTCTGCTCCCCTCAAGCATCTCCTGTGAACCGCCTTTCACCATCTGCGTCGCGTCGTTGAGTTGGCCGAGGGCTTCCAGTATCTGCTTGCTACCGACGCCTTGTTCCTCCATAGCGTTTCTGATGTTCTCCTCCTGCTCCGACACGGTCTTTACCCCGCTGTCTATGGCCTCAAATTTGTTGAGGACGTTTTCGGTGGAGCGGGTTATCTTGTCGATGGAATCTTTGATTTTTTTGAGGACCGTGGAAATAGTTTTGGACTGTTCCCCGGAATTTTCGGCCAGTTTACGGATTTCATCGGCAACAACGGCAAAGCCCTTACCCGCTTCCCCGGCGTGGGCGGCTTCGATAGCGGCGTTCATGGAAAGCAGGTTGGTTTGACTGGCTATGTTTTCCATCACCGCGTTGATCTCCAGCAGGCCCTCGGATTCACGGGCGATTTCCTGAATGTCCGCGGCCACTTCCTGGAGGCCCGTTCTTCCCACCTCGGAGGAACTTATCAATTCCTGCACATTGTCCGCGTTCTTGACCAGGGTGCGGGTAACGGACTGGATATTGGCAAGCATCTCCTCAATGGCAGACGAGGACTGGGCGACGCTGACACTTTGGCGGTCCACATGATCCGAGAGCTTGTCGATGTTCACGGTTATCTGTTCCATGGTAGCGTTGGTTTCGGTAACGCTGGCGGACTGGTTAATCACCCGCCCCTTGATGTTCTGGATGTTGGCGGTGATCTCGTTGATGGCCGCAGCGGTTTCGGTCATGTTGCCGGCAAGCTCGCTGCCGATGTCAAAGAGGGCGACGGCCTGATTTTTAATGGTAACTACAAGATTTTTGATCTTTTCCAGTGTGGCGTTGAAGTAATGGGCAAGATCGCCAATTTCATCTTTTGAATTAACAGCGACGGTCTTGGTCAGATCCCCTTCACCCTCTGATATATCTTTCAGCGTCAGGGCCACGTTGACAATGGGCTTAGTGATGCTTCCGGCCACAAAAAAGATGATGACCGCGGTGATGACCGCCGATATTGCCGCCAAGATGACGGTAAAAATGGTCATCTTGTTCACCGAATCCAGAATCTGGCGTTCAGGCGATCCGATCATCAGCGACATGGGGTTTCCCATACCGCCAACCACAACGGGCTGAAAGACCATTTGAAAATCAATCCCCAGAGAGGCGACATGGTCCCGCATTTCGTACAGATTCCCGGAACGTATGGCGGAATCAACCGTTTCGATATGAGCGCCGTAAAGCTGATTATCCGCTTCCCGAATCTTTTGCCCTATCCGTTCCTTGACGGAATGGGCCAAAACCGTGCCGTTGTTGGAATAAACCGCCGAGATGCTTCCCTCATAGGGCTTGATCGCTTCAACAACCGGCTGAAGGTAAGAAATATCAACGATAACGCCCACCGCCCCGATGATATTATTTGTGCCGTCGGGAATAATCGGAACCACCATATCAAAGGTGTAGGTTGTGTTACCCACCACCGTCCGGGGTTCAGGATCGGTCATGTATTCAGCTTCCGTAAGGCCGGAGAGAATTTCCTCATAATTCCGGCAGGTCCGCAGGACAATATCCCCATTTTCCCGACTGTATAGGGGGATGAACTGGCCCCCGGGGCCCGTACCCTGTTCGCCGGCGTGAAGATACTCCTCATCGAGAACATTGGGTTTCCAGACCGTATACAAACAGATAAGCCGGGCGTTTGAAGAGAAAGTTCCTTTCAGAATTCCATGAAAATAATCCCGCCGGTCTGCGACATCGATATCCTCATAACTGTTCATTATATGGGCAAGGGTCCGGGCAACACCCAGGTAGGTTTCATAACGCCGTTGAATATCGGAGGCCCGCCCCATCCCAAGGTTTTCCTCGCTTTGCAGGGCGGTTTCGATCTGCATGGAACTGGCCCGGTTCAGGAGAACCGTGGAAATGCCCGCGATTACCACTATCACAATACCAATGACAATGACGCTTAAACGATACCTTAATTTCATAACCACCCCTTTGTGTATCAATAATTGAGTCTTCTTAAAGCAATATATATACGGGATCAGCACCGCTACCGGCGGCCCACAGCCCCCTTCTTCTCTATCTTACCCGGCAAAATACGCCGTCTTTCCGCTGCCGCCGAAGCCGGACTCAATCATTTCTTTACTCTCGTTCCGGGGAACCAATTCCTAGCAGCCTGTCGCACTTGTGGATTTTTTGCATATTCATACAAAAAATCCCGATTATCGAGGCTGCTTTGGCAGTTTGCAAGGTATAAAAATTCACTTTCGTGAATTTTTATACGATTTTGCACTGAAGCGCAACAAACTGCTGGTTGCTGCCATTATGGTTTTTTCTTATTTCTGAAGGGGAAAAATGGACAAAGGTTCCGGTTGTTTCCGTCAAAAAGCGGGAATCGAGGCGTTAGATACCGTGATTCTGTCTTTTTGTCAGTGTATAACCTGAGCAGTTGGACGTTTTCTGTCTTTATACCAACCCTTGTCTTAAACATAGGGATATTATAGCAAGTACAGGAAATCTGTTCAATGTCCTTTTGAGGAAATTGCCGTATATATTTGTACCGTAGGCGTCTCTATTATTTATCGGGAGCAAATTCCCCGTGCCGGCACGGAGCGGTGTCAGCCCTGCAATGTAAGATTACCCGCGTCCATTACATAGACCTTATTCCCGTACTGAACGGTATCCTGCTCGTGAGTAACCATAATAATCGCGGTTCCCGCTTCGGCAATCCGCTTAAAAAGCCGCATAATATCGGCGGTTGTGGCCGTGTCTAAATCTCCGGTCGGTTCGTCAGCGATTAAAAGGGCGGGGCTGTTGATAAGAGCGCGGGCTATCGTTACCCGCTTTATTTCTCCTCCTGAAAGCTCTTTTGGAAGGGACGCCGCAAGATGAGTGATGCCAGTTTCTTCCATGAATGACAAGGCTTTTGCCGTAATATCCTCAGCGTTGTTTTTTTGCACCGCCAGGTAACAGGGCAGCGTAATGTTTTCCAATACCGTAAGATGCGATAGCAGGCTTCTGCCCTGCGGAATAAACCCAATTTTTGTATTTCTAAAATGCGAAGCCTCCTCATCATTAAAGAAAGCTATATCCACACCCTCAAAGTTGATGAAGCCGGAGCTGGGCCGTAAAAGTCCCGCTGTCATATTGAGAAGCGTGCTTTTCCCGCTTCCCGAACGCCCGATTATGCTGATAAATTCCCCGCGCTTGACGGAAAGATTCACATTTTTTACGGCGGAAAACGTAACCGTATTACGGACATATTCTTTTGTAAGCTCATTTATTTCCAAAAGTTTTTGTTCCGCCATATTATTCCCCCTCGCGCATGGTGTACCAGGTTTCCGCCCTGCTGATTTTCAGCGCGGAACGGAATGAAGCCAAAGGCCCTATGATAAAAGACAGGGCAAGGTTTGAAAAAAGCGCAATCAGCAGAGAAGCGGCGTTTGGAAACAGATACGGCAAATTTAGGCGGTGTCCAATATAGCTGGAAAACGGAAATACGACAATCGCGGCAAGTACGGTTCCGGCAAGGCCCCCGGCAACGCTCACTACCAACGATTCGGAGAGAACGAGTGCAATGAGCTTTTTCCGGCTTGCCCCGAGAATACGCAGAACGGCGAATTCTTTTTTCCGTTCATTCATAATGCCCGAAAATACCGCCTGAAGAATTGCCGCCGCTAAAATCCAAAACAACAGGGCAAAAAAAAGCACGGAAGAAATGAGCTTGGTTATAGTTCCGGTTATGTTTTCCATTATCCGGTCGGTAGTAACAACTTCAACCCCCGGAATTGCCTTTCGCAGACTGAAAGCGGTTGAATTGGTGCTTGCGCCGGGTTGCAGCCGAACCAATACTGAAGATATGGCATCCGGGTTCTGTTGATCCGAGAGCAGGTTGTAACCCTTTTCCTGCATGAGATATACGGTAAATTGCATGGTATTCATATTCATAAAGATTGAAGTATCAAACCCTGTCGCGGAAGGTGAAAGTCTCGCCGCCACAGGGTATTCATGCCCCAAAAGCCGCACGGTATTGTTGGAACGCGCGTTGATCGCGCTGCCTATCACAATTTCGCCGTCCCCAATCTTTTTTTGGGAACTTTCGGCAATCCACGGCTGGATGACAAAATCAGTTTCGGGGTCAAAACCAATTAACTGTACCTGGCTGTCGCAACAAGCCTCCGAAAGCGAGCTGAGAAAGAATTGCGGCGAAGCGCAGGCCACGCCGTCTGTCTGCGAGACTTTTTCGGCAACCGCTTTATCAAAATAGAAATAGTTCGGCTCTCCCCGCAACAGTACCGCCCGCGCCTTTGCCGCATATCCGTCAGGAACAACCAATATATCGGCCCCAAGGCGTTTGTTCATACTTTCCATTCCGGTCTGAAGGCTTGCCGCTAGAATCGCGCCGCCAAACAGGATAAAGGCCAGTATCGACACAACCGCCGCCAGGTAAAGGGTTCGCTCTCTTTTGTTTTTTAGGTTTTTGAGCGATAAAGCACCCGTCGATAACGGCTTCCGGTTCATTCCGTCTCTCCTTTCTTGATTTTTTTTACAAGTAAACCTGAGTTTACTGCCGCGCCGATTATTGTCAGGGTAGATATGACGGTCAGCGCGGGAAGGGTCAATATCCGGCAGGCCATGTTATGGCTGGAACATACGCCAATCAACACGGTAGGAAGCAGCAACGCGGTAACGGCGCTCAGAATGACCGCCGCCGAAAGCCCCAGGCGGAACGCCGGAAGTTTCACCAAAACCGTTAAAAGCCCCAACGCGGCGATTACCAGGCCAACGCCGTGTTCCGCACGGGCCGTCCAATGGCATTTCATGATCATATCGTGCGTGATCGCGCAGACCGGAAAAATGGTGATCGGTCCAAAAGCGATAAGCAAACCAGCCAAAACGAAGGGAATTCCCGTAAACAAACGTTCTTTCATAGTATTATTCCTTAAATTTAGTTAGTATAAACTAACACAAATTTGTCATTCCTGTCAAGTACCCTCTACATATCATTTTCATGTTTAATCCTCTTATTCTTTTCCTCAAAACAACAGAACAGGGAAAATAAAGAAAAAGCATCTTATGGAGATCATATCTGTTATGGAGAAGGATTGCTTTTAATGGCTATTTTTCCGATATTATATAAAGAGAAGGATTTAATGGAAAAACAGACGGTATTTCAGGAAGATAAGAACGACGGAACCATAAGTATTGCCTTTTCTGAAAAAGATATTGAAGTCTGGGCGGATTTTACGCCGCCTATTGGCAACGGTAAGCATATTAGTCCTACGTATATCAGCTTGGTACTGGAAAAATTTAATATTGTTTACGGTATTCGGATGGATATAATCCAGGATACCGCTATGCAATGTAATTTGGAGGGCAAGCAGTTTAGGGATGTGCTGATTGCCAAAGGCGATCTGCCGGTTGAGGAGGTAAGCGAATACTACCAGATGAATCCTCATTTAAAGATGCCGCCGCCGCCCAATGTGAAGAATGGTAATATTGACTACCACACCTATTCGCCTTTTGTAATTGTAAAAAAGGGTCAGGCATTGGCAAAATTTCGTTACCGCAAAGAGGGCAAGACCGGTAAGAACGTCCACGGCGAGGAGATTCCCTACGGTATAAAGCGTCCCGAAGGTGTGCAGCCGGGTGCCAATACGCATATTGAGGAACGGCTTATACTTTCAAATATTAACGGCCAGCTTGCGGTAAATGGAAATGTCCTTGACGTGCAGGACTCCCTGGTTATCAAGGGGGCGGTGGGCTATTCTACGGGGAACATCATCTTTCCCGGTAATGTCTTCATTGACGGGCCGGTGTCGGACGGCTTCAAAATATACTCGGGCGGTTCGGTTACCATAAAGCAGACTTTTGATGTTACCGATGTGGTTACCAAAGAGGACCTTATTGTAGGAGGCGGTATTATAGGCAGGGGGCCTGCCCTGGTAAAAGTAGGCGGATGCCTGAAAACCAAGTTTATCGAAAACTGCCATGTGGCGGCCCGCAAGAGCATCTCGGTGGATACGCTCATAATCAATTCCAATGTTTTTACTATGGAGCGCCTTGACGTTGGGGAAAAAGGACGCATCCTTGGGGGGGATATCTACGCGGTACAGGGACTGAAGGCCGGCGGCATAGGCAAAAAATCGGGTAAAAGAACCCATATACACTGCGGTATAGACTTTACGGCCCAGCAGGAAAAGCAAAAGAACAACAGCATGATGCGCATCCTTGCAATAAAAATTGCCGGCATCCATGAGGTTTTGGAACGGTCCGAACTTATTCAGGAAAAACGGGCAAAACTTGAAGAACTGCTGCACCGTCTTGAGGATGAACGGCAGAAGGCAAGCGCCAAGGTAGCGGAGCTTATGGGCCGTATAGACGTAAACCAGGATGCCGTGGTGGAAGTTCTGGGGGAAATCGCCCCCGGCACCCTCATCGAGATATGCCAGGTTGCGCTTTTTGTTTCGGAGCCCCTCAAAAAAGTACGGATACGGCTGGAAAAATCAAGTGGAAAGCTGATAAGCGAACCTTTATAGCGCGTCCCGCAGATTCTGTGATGAAGCACAACAAACTGCTCGGCATAGTTAAATAAAGTACATATACGATTCGTTGGGATCAACCGTCCCGATAAGTGATGCGAGGGTTTTCCTGTCTATGACCGAGGCGATACGTTCATTAAGCCGGTTAAAAACGGTAAGCCTGATACACCGCTGGAGAGAGGTTTCGTCGTTACCGGGCCAGGGAGGATCGATCACGAACATATCGCCTTCAAGAACCCTCAAGGCATCGCCTATAATGATGTCCTGAGGGGCGCGGGCAAGAGCGTAACCGCCGGATGCGCCTTTGACCGAACGGATAAAACCGGAACGGCGGAGTATCACCGCCACCTGCTCCAGGTAACGTATGGATATATGCTGACGTTCCGCCGCGCTGGCAAGGGATACATGGTCTTCCCCGGTATGCTCTGCAAGGTCTATAAGGAGGCGCACACCGTAACGTCCCCGGGTTGATATCTTCATATTGCATACTCCTCTTTATCCATAGATTCGTAGGCTTCAACCAGATCCTGAAGGGTAATAGAATCCACGCAATCATTGATTTCACGGTAAAGCTCCTCCCAAGTGTGCAGGGACATGCAGCTTTCCTTTATGGGACAGAACTTGGTATTTACACAGTCTACCGGCTCCAGCGCGCCTTCCACCGATCTGAGTATTTCCCCTACGGTGATCTTGTCCAGACTTCTGCCCGGTATATAGCCGCCTTGCGGACCCCGTATCCCATGCACTATCCCCGCCCTGCGCAGGGGGATAAAAAGCTGTTCGAGGTATCCGTCGGAAATACCTGTATTCTCTGCAATGGAACGGGTACTGGAATACTGATCATGGGGAAGCAAGGCCATATAAAGTAAGGCCTCCAGGGAATAACGGCCCTTGGTGGAAATTCTCATACTTTCTTCTTACCCTATTTCCTATAAATTGATTAGATGATTTATCCTATTAAAATTATAGGATATAAAAAAATTTTATTCAAGGGTGTATTGACGTAAAAGCCCGTTATTTGCTATGGTAAGAGAATACAGGTTCATTCAGAAGCCTGTATGGGCGCTTAACTCAGCTGGTTAGAGCGCCACGTTTACACCGTGGAAGTCGGAGGTTCGAATCCCCCAGCGCCCAAAACGTATGTGCTTGTATAGCAAAGAATTGTCTGACCGAATACCGGAAGCTGTGCCACACGAAAAGCCCCGATGCACACCGCAAGGTACATTGATACCGTGATGCTTCGGGGGATGCGGTATTACGCGACCGTTGAAGCCCATCCCCTATATGTATTTACCGCAAACTGACTAAAGGTGGATAAAGCCGGGGAATTTCCGCGCCGGTGAGGTACGACCATGAGTTTCTCCCTGACAGCCGGGGTGATGGCGAAGGCAGGCCAGGATGCGATGACCTTATCGGTATAGATTTTTTTGCCCTTCCGGTTGTAACCGGTGATCTGGATAAATTCGTTCAGGATGTCTGATTTTTCTTTCCGTTGTGCTTGGGTAGGGGGAACGGATCTGCCTGGTAACGGCTTTTTTTTCGTTATGGTTAACCCCATTTTGACCTCCGAGTTGTTGCTATCAGATAGTCTCCGTGATTATATGTTCAAAATGAGGCATCGGGGCTTTTGGGTTACATTTTCGATGAGGCAACGCGGGTACTTGATAAAAACTAAAGAATGATATAATATATACTATAGGATACAGAAATATGAATATAAAAATAGATAATTTTGGAGAAAATCTTCTTAATCGGCCCACCGGACGGGAAGCCTTTTTAATGGTAAAGGCATATATATTTAAGGACATTACGCCATCGGAAGAAATAATTCTGGATTTTGATGACATAAAAGTAATGACTCCATCTTGGCTGGATGAATTTATAACAGGAATAAGAGCAGAATTTAATAACAAAATAAAGTATATAAATACAGATAATCCATCGGTCAGTGCGTCATTAAGAACTGTGCTCATATAAAAAGGGCGTACTGCGCATAACCCGGCAGTTTTGCTGCCGCGGACTGTTTACGCGCCGCCGCCTAACGGCGATTTGGTCCCGCGTTTGCTGCGCAAATGTTTATCCGCCCAGTCAAACCGTCGTAAACAGCCGGAACCTTAGAGGAAACACATGAACGATTCAGATGAGATGGAAGATATTTCTTCGTTGGAGGATAACCCGGCAGAAGCCGACATGGGGGGAACCACCATTATTGTTGGTGAAGGTCTTGAATCTCTTGCTCCCGATACGCCGGTCTATCGGCTTAGACTTTTTTACTCGCACGAGACATTCTTTGCGGCCTTTCACGGGGAACCTTTAAGTCCGAAGAGCATGGTACTGGTACCTACCCGTTATGGCCGCGATCTGGCCCAGATTATCAGCCGTATTGAACGTAACGCCGCCGCGCCCGCGTTGCCTTCGGAGATTGCCCGTATAGATCGGCTTGCAGGCCCTGAAGACCTGGATAAAGCCAGATATAATCACGAGCAGGAAAAGGAAGCCTTCAATATCTGTAAAGAGAAGATTGCCCTTCATAAACTTGATATGAAACTGGTATCGGTTCATTACCTGCTTGATGAACCAAAGGTTCTCTTTTTCTTTACCGCAGAAAGCCGTGTAGACTTCCGTGACCTGGTTAAGGACCTCGTGAGCATCTTTAAGACACGGATAGAACTGCGGCAGATAGGCGTCAGGGATGAATCCCGTGTTGTGGGAGGGTTGGGTGTCTGCGGCCGCGGATACTGTTGCCATACAATATCGGATAAGCTCAAACCCGTTTCAATTAAAATGGCAAAGGATCAGAACCTATCCCTTAATTCCATGAAGATATCCGGCCCCTGCGGACGCCTGTTGTGCTGCCTTGCGTATGAATTTAATTTCTACAATGAACAGCGCCGTATTATTCCGCAGGAAGGCTGCAAGATACTTTACGACAATACGGCCTGGAGAGTAGTGGAAGTCAACGTAGTAATGGGGAAGATACGCATGGCATCCGAAGACGGCCGTATGATCCAGATACCCTCCGCCTGTTTTGAAAAGGTGGACAACCGCTGGCGAATTTCCGAATCGGCCCGGAAGGAAGTGGTAGGTTAGCAGCCCCGATTATCGAGGCTGCTTTGGCAGTTTGTTGCGTTCCGCTATATCTTCATTTGTTGCCGTATTGTTTTACCCTCCTTTTTTATTTGCAGTCCCCTGTAAAGCCGTCTATACTTAAACCATGAACAGTAATTATGCGGTTGACCCGCGCTATTGCGGTATTCTGCTGCATCCAACCAGTCTTCCCGGTCCCTGGGGTATAGGCGATCTGGGGGACGCAGCTTACCGGTTTGTGGATTTTCTTGCGGAGGCAAAAGTCTCCCTCTGGCAGATACTCCCCCTTGGGCCTACCGGCTACGGCAATTCGCCCTATGCCGCCAGGTCCAGTTTTGCCGGTAACGAGTACCTTATAAGCCCCGGCCTGCTTATCCGCGACGGCTGGCTGGAAGCACCCGGCGCTTGGCAAGACGGCGACCGGCGGGCAGATACGGATTCAGAGTGCCCCGATATGCCGGTTTCGGTTGTCAACCGCATTGATTACGGCAAGGTTGAAGAGGAAAAGCTCCCCCTGCTTCACCGCGCCGCGGAGCATTGCCTCGGCTGCCTGGGGAACAATCCTTCCCTGGCCGCTTCCTTCGAGGCTTTCTGTGCGGAAGAGGCTTTCTGGCTTGACGACTATGCCCTTTTCATGGTGATCTACGAACACTACCGCGACAGCCGCTGGCATACGGTCTGGGATAAGGACCTGGGCGCGCGGAAAAACGAGGCCCTGGATAAAACACGGCGGGATCATGCAAAGAGAATACGGCAATGGAAGATGCTTCAATATTTTTTCTTCAGGCAATGGAACAACCTGCATGATTATGCCCGTTCAAAAGGTATTAAAATTATCGGGGATATACCGATATTTGTTGCGCCTGACAGCGTTGATGCCTGGGCTAATCTTGAGCTTTTTAAAACAAAGAGCGGCGGCTCCTATTCAACCGTGTCGGGCGTCCCGCCTGATTATTTCTCCGCTACAGGCCAGCTTTGGGGTAATCCGGTCTACGATTGGGAAAAACTTAAACAAACAGATTATGCCTGGTGGAAATTGCGCATCAAAGCGCTTTTAAGACAAACCGACATTTTCCGCATCGATCATTTCCGCGGCTTCGACACCTACTGGGCTATTCCCGCGGAAAATACAACCGCCGAACACGGCGTATGGGAAAAAGGGCCGGGTATGGATTTCTTCAAAAGCCTGCACGCGCAATTCGGTAAACTTCCCATCATAGCCGAGGACTTGGGCTTCCTTACGGAGTCCGTCATACGGCTTAGGGACGAAGCGGGCTTTCCGGGCATGAAGGTATGCCAGTTCGGTTTTGAAGACATGAAGGACGGCAAACTCGACAGCCGCCATCTCTTCCTGCCGCATAACTATCCTTACCGCTGTGCCGCCTATACCGGTACCCACGACAACAACACGACGGTCGGCTGGTTCAATGCGCTTGGCAGCGCCGACAGAAAAAAGGTCTGCGAGTATTTTAACTGTGAAGGCAGGGACATAGCCTGGGCAATGATCCGCGCGGTAACGGCCTCCCACGCCGAATATGCCGTCTTCCCCATGCAGGACATACTCGGCCTGGGCGGGGAGTGCCGCATGAACCTCCCCTCAACATGCAGAAGCGAGAACTGGTCATGGAGGCTTTCCGTTCTGCCCGCCGGTATTGCGGAAAAACTGGCAGCGCTCATTACCCTGTACAGCCGGGGATGATTTTTCAAGATATTTCAAAATGATGAAGGGATAAAGCAGCCTGTACAGAATGGAATAATTGCGCTATATTTCCCGTGATGAGCCGTATTGCCGTAGTCGATGATGAAAAAAACATACGCGAGTTAATCCGTATCGCTCTGGAACGGGAATACTACGATATCCTTGAATACCCTGACGGCCTTGAAGCCTGGAATTTTTTTCGGCGGGAGATGCCCGATCTCATCATCCTGGATATTCTGATGCCGAAGATGGACGGCATAGAATTGTGCAAAAATATACGGAACATTCCCGCGGGGAAAAAGGTGCCCCTTATATTTCTTTCATCCCGCGATGAAGAAATCGATAAGGTGCTGGGGCTTGAATCGGGCGCGGATGATTATGTTACCAAGCCCTTCAGCATACGGGAATTGACGGCGCGTATACGATCCGCCCTGCGGAGAATTGAAAACCGGGAAGACAACGGGGCAAGCCGTCATACAGGTACGGCGCACTGCGGCGAACTCTTGCTTGATGAAAACCGCTATGCTGTTTTTTGGAAGAATACCCCCCTGGAATTTACCGTTACCGAATTCAGAATTATCATAAACCTTGCCGCGAATCCCGGTTTTATCAAAACCCGCGGACAGCTTATGGCGGCGGCATTCCCCGAAGATAATTTTCCGAACGAGCGCGCCGCGGATAGCCACATTAAACGCATACGGAAAAAATTCCTGGAATGTGATGAAAATTTCAACGCGCTGGAAGCGGTCTACGGTCTGGGCTACCGCTGGCGCAGAGCGGAGCAATGAAAAGCCTTTCGGTCAGGCTGCTCCTCTTTAATATCCTGCTCCTTTTCCTGCCCTTGGGAAGCCTGCTCTATCTGGATACCTACGAAAATCAGCTTCTTGCCTCCCAGGAAAATTCCATGATACAGCAGGGGCGGCTCCTCAGTTCCGCGCTTTCCGGCCGGGACTTTTCCGGCGCGGAGCTTGCAGCCGAAGCGCTCCGTATTCTTGTCAATTTAGGCGGACGGGTTGATTCGCGGCTACGTGTTGTGGATACTCGGGGAAATCTGGTTGCCGATTCCGCCGTGATTTCCGCCGGTTCCCCGGTAGAAAATTCCGTGCAGTATCAGCCCGGACAGGATGAAGATGAACCCGCAGTTCCGGCGGAAACAGAGGGTTCCGCTGAAGCCGGGGCGGAGATGCAGACGGCGGCGGATGAAACAAGGAAAGATGCCAGCCCCAACGATTCGTTTCTGTACCGTATGGCGGTGTATCCGGTCAATGTTTTTAAGCGGCTGTTTTTCCCGCCGGGGATTCAGTTCACAGCCGGCGAATTCTATTCGGGGCAGAAGATGCTGCTCGGCCCGGAAATACGCGCGGCTCTGGAAGGACGATACGGTGCGGCGACACGGTACTCTTCAGGCGGACAGGTTTCGCTCAACCTCTACTCGGCAATTCCTGTATGGGGCGGCGATCCCGGCAAGATCACCGGAGCGGTTCTTGTATCCCGATCTTCTTACGGCATACTCCTCAACCTCTACCGGATACGCCTGGATATTATTAGAATATTTTTTGTTTCACTGCTGGTTTCCCTTGTCCTTTCCCTGGGGCTTTCATTCACCATTACGATTCCCATTAAAAAGCTCAAGGAGCAAGCTGAAGGGATGCTTGATAAGTCCGGGCATTTCCGTTCCCGTTTCCGGGGCCTGAGACGCAAGGACGAAATCGGCGATCTTTCCCGTAGTCTTTCCGCGCTTTCCCTTAAATTGGAAAAACGTATTTCCTTTATTGATACCTTTACCGCCGACCTGCTCCACGAGCTTAAAAACCCGCTTGCCGCTATCCGCGGCCTTGTGGAACTTTCCCTCAGTTCCCCCGTCCGCGAAGAACAGCTCTTGTCAAGAATTGCCCGGGAAGAAAACCGCATGGAACGCCTCCTGGCACGTCTGCGTGAACTAAGCGGTATTGACAATTCCCTGGAACAGGAAGCAAGCGAGTTTGTCGATCTTGCGCAGTTTATTCCGCTGCTTCTGGAACCGTACCGGAATCAGAACCTGGCACCGGATGCTTCCGGCGTTTCTATTGTTTTTAAAAATGAATGTACTGATGAACAGGCTCCGGCGGAAAAGGTCCTTGTCCTTATCAACCCGGACCGGCTTGGCCAGGCCCTGCTCAATCCCCTGGATAACGCCCTTTCCTTTGCGCCGCCTGCAAGCCAAGTAACCCTTACCCTGAGCCGGGGAGAAGCGGGCGGAATAAAAGGCTGGCTCATCACCGTGGATGACCAGGGACCGGGTATACGTGAGGAAAGCGGCGGCCGGTATTTTGAGCGTTTTTATTCCGAACGGCCCCAGGAGGAAAAGCAGGATCATTCCGGCATTGGCCTTGCCATAGTCCGCGCCATCGTCCAGGGTTACGGCGGATATTGCAGCCTTACCAACCGCCACCCCGAACCTTCATGCAGCGGCGGCTGCCGGTTCCTGCTTGTCTTACCGGCCGTACCGGCAGGTTCCGCCCGGAATTGAAAGATGAAGATACCCGGGAGCTTGTCGGTAAACAGGAGAGATTTGATTTTATTGTCTTGATCTTCATGGATATCCTTCTTATATTATGTATAATGGGGATTTTAACCAGTCAGAAAATAAATACTTACTATGAGCGCTATAAGGGAATTGAAGTTACCTTTACCAAGGAAATAATTCAGGTTACCGGGCTCATTACTCAGCAGGTATACATTAAATGTATAGGTGATTTTTGGCCCTGTGTGCTGTACTCTGCTTCTTTTCAAGGTGCAAAGATAGTTGCAAATACCAAATCGGGGTTAATTCAGAAACTTAAAGATGCAAATAACTCCATAAGTCTGCGTTTAAGTTTTATGAACCCTGACACGGGAAATCCGGTTACTTTTTTTGTATCGGCGCGTATCATGGGTTACAATCCTTATGGGGGGTCTGAAGAGGTAGCCCTTTTTACCCTCCAGTTTACCCAGAGACCGCCGGATGATCTCATTGAGATTATGGGGCGGCTTCTTGACGCCAATGTAAATTCGGCAAAACGGCGGTCCGAACGGATTTTAATTACGTCCGATTCCCTGCGCCGTCTTAACCTTCTGTCCAAGGAATGTGCGGTTTTTATTCAGGGAGTGCCCCGGCGCTGTATACTGCGGGATATATCGTTTTCAGGGGCAAAGCTCATTATGATGGGGGTTTCAAAATTTCTTCTGAACAAGGAAGTCAGTATGCGCTTCGATTTTGAAGAACCGAGGAAGAGTTTCCTTGTTAAAGGTAAGTTTGTCCGCGCTGAAAGCGTTGAAGGCCGAAAGGAACTGGTAGCCCTTGCCATAGATTTTGACGAGGCTTCGATCCCTATGGGGTATAAGATACGCATCAACGATTATTTAAGTTCGGCACGATTGGATATTCAGCCTGAAGACGGTTCCGGTGTAAGCTCTGTATCCGGCATCTGATTTCCGGAGATAATATGATTGACGAACCAAACCGTATTGTCTATATCGCGCTATCCGGGGCTCTGAAGGATCGTCTGGATAGCTTTTGGAAGAAGCGCCGCCGTTCCCATGCGGGCCGTTCCCATGTTCACGGCGGGGGCGGTCCTGAAGATGCGGCGGAAAAACCTCCGGTGGAAGATTTTTCCCTCGATCCCTCTATTCCTATTCCGGTAGAACTGCCCGCTGGTAAAACTATGCTGAAAGCGGAAACCCTCTCGTCCGAGCAAATACTTTCGGGTATGATTCGGGTTATCTGCGATCCTCCCCTTGATCTGGAATTCAGCCTTGAAGGCGCCGGGACGGGGAACAAAAGAAAGCTGAATTGGGGGGATATAGAGTATTACCGCCGTTTTGTCCTTGCCCTCAAGCCGAACATAGACCGGGAGTTTACCGACGCCGCTATCCTGAAAGCGGAGAACGGCGAGTATGACTTGGCACTGGAGATATGCAGCGCCCTTGCGGGACTCTTCCCCGAATCCCCGTTTCCGCGCTTTAACCGCGCCGTGATCCTTGAAAATCAGGCTAAGGCCCTGGAATCGTCCGGGCGGGAAGCTGATGCCGAAAGCCGGTTCGAGCTTGCTCAGACAGCCTGGGAGGACCTTCTCAAGGCGGATACTCCCTTTGATCTTGCATTTTTTAACGCGGGTAAGTTCTTTATGTACCGCCGGAATTTTGCAAGGGCCAGGGAATGTTTTACCTCGTTTGTCTCCTTGTCCAATGATACCGAAAGAAAAGCGGAAGCGGAGGCCGCGATAGGGGAGATAAGCAAATCCGGCCTGGATGACGCCCTTTTTAAAGAAGCCTACGATTGCATCCGTATGGGAAGGGAACAGGAGGGCCTCCTTAAGATTCGGGAATTCCTCACGATCCAAAGTACGGTCTGGAATGCGTGGTTCCTCCTGGGCTGGGCGCTACGCAGGCTGGGTCGCTGGGAGGACGGTGCGGCGGCCTTCCGTAAGGCCCTTGAGTTGGGGGCCGATAACAGCGATACCCTGAATGAACTTGCCATCTGTCTGATGGAAGGCGGCGATCTGAAAAATGCCCGCCGTGAACTGGAAAAGGCCCTCTGGAAAGACCCCGATAGCGTCAAGATCATCTCCAACCTGGGAGTCCTGGCCCTGAAAAACGGCGATGACGACGAGGCCGCGGGTTTTTTCCGTACCGTCCTGGAACTTGCCCCCGACGATCCCGTCGCGCGATCCTATCTGGAAACCAGAGGCTGAAGTCCGGATCCGCGGTGGTCAAATGCCTCAATGCGGATCAAAATCCAGGGTAAAGGCGAAACATTTCTTTAAAACGGGGCTTATTCCAAGTAGTTTCTCTATGGACATCTCTTCCCCGTAGAGGATCATCGTTAGTTTTCCCCCGGCGGCTGAAGCCTGTTCGGTAAGTTCCCCGGAGAGGGAAGCCGTATCCCCGCGCAGTATCGTATCCGCATCAACGAGGAGTATACCTCCCGGCCTGCGGTTCAACGCTTCCCCTGAACCCGGCGCGGGGTCTCCGGCGGCGGATGTTTCAGAGGCCGCGGGAGGGAACTCCGTAAAACCTGTCCTGGAGAGATAGCCCATAGAGAAGAAAAGTTCCCCCAAAAGGCGTACCGTAAGCATTCTTTTTTCAGGGGAAGCTCCTTTAAGGATAAGGTGAAGCGCAAGCGGCTCCGTTGAGCCCCGCTTCTCGCGGAATTTCTGCATTTCTATTGCCTGGGCTATGTTGCGGATACGGTGCTTTACCCGGGAAAGCCCCTCCAGATTCTCAAGTTCATCAAGAATATCTTCTGTTGAACGGGGACTATCCTGAAAGAGAATATCCTCTTGCAGGATCTCCCCTAAATTCAGGGATGAAAGGGCATCGGTACGGCTCAACCTTTCTATCTGCCTGTTCCGTATAGCCCCGGCCATTTCCTTTACCATCGTATCCCTGTCGATTTCTTCCGGCAGGTTCAGCAGATACTCCCGTGCGTAAATTTCAAAGAGATCGCCTGCTTCCTGCTTCCAGTGTAGATGCAGTTTGGTAAGTTCTTCTTTTAAAAGAAGAACAATCGTATTTATCAATTCCTGTTCCATGTTAGAATGGAGAATATAACTAAAATTGTTTTTTTACAACTCCCACAGGCGGGGTATGTTACCGGGCAGCCGCCCCTTTTCGGCTGGAATAATTATGAGGCGGCGCGCATTCCGTATTGATCATTTTTTACAAGTATTGTATGGTATTTATATCCCTGTAGCCAGGAACCATGCGAGTAACCGCCGCCCAACCCCGCCAGGTCCGGAAGGAAGCAACGGTAAGCGGTTGGTTGCTGCGCCGTGAATTCTCTGGTTACGGGGTTTTTTTTGTTTACGCTAGGGTGTATATTACGATTATGGCCTATGAAGTTACCGCTACAAGGCGGCGTCCAAAAACCTTTGATGAACTGGCAGGACAGGAATTCGTTGCGGCTACGTTGAAAAATTCCCTGGAAACCGGGCGTATAGCCCATGCCTACCTTTTTTCAGGTCCCCGCGGCTGCGGCAAAACCAGCGCCGCCCGTATTCTCGCTCGTTCCCTTAACTGTGAAAAGGGGCCCACCGCAATTCCCTGCGGGGTATGCTCAAACTGTATCGAGATCAGCAGGGGGGCCGGCCTTGATGTTATAGAAATAGACGGGGCTTCCAATACCGGTGTCAACGATGTCCGGCAGATCAAGGATGAGGTTCTCTTTCCTCCCAATTCGGGGCGCTACAAGGTATACATCATCGACGAAGTGCACATGCTCTCCACAAACGCCTTCAACGCGCTCCTTAAAACCATTGAAGAGCCGCCGCCCTACATTGTCTTTATCTTCGCCACTACCGAACTGCACAAGGTGCCTGCCACCATCAAGAGCCGTTGTCAGCAGTTCAATTTCCGCCTTATTGCGCTGGAAACTATTGCCGCTATTCTGAGGGACACCTGCGCGGAAATGGGGATAGACGCCGAAGAAGAAGCCCTGGTCTGGATAGCCAAGGAATCGACGGGCAGTATGCGGGATGCGTATACCCTCTTTGACCAGGTGGCGTCCTTTTCCGACGGGCATATCAGTTCCGCCCTGATTCGGGAGAAGCTCGGCCTTGTCGGTCTTGACATGCTGAACAGCCTGGCCGAAGCCTGTATTTTAGGCGATACGGCGGCGGCTTTTAACCAGGCAGGGGATATACTTTCAAACGGTGTGTCTATCGAACAGTTCGTTATCGACTTTGCCGAGTATTACCATAATATCCTCTTCATCAAAGCAGGCATCACCCGCGAGTCGATACTTGGTTACAGTCCCGGCCGTTTCTCGGCAAAGGTTGTGGGATCCCTTGACTCTGTCCGTATCGAGGAGGCTCTGGATATGCTTCTCAGACTCTACCGCGATATAAAAATTTCCCTGTCGCCGCGTTTTGAGCTTGAACTCGTTATCGCCAGGCTCTGCGCCCTTACGCAGTGGGTTTCCCCGCTGGAATTGCGGAACGCAATAACCGCAGCCAGGGAAGCCCTGGGGAAAGGCCGTTCCCCGGCGGGCGCCGATTTGCCGCCTCCAGGTTATGCCGATCCGCCGCAGCCGGTTTATGCCGAAACGGCGCGGCTTGGGGGAAAGCAGCCTGAGCCTCCGGAAGAGCCGGCGCGGAACGTACCCGAGGCCGGGGCAGGGGGGCTGGTAGAAGGGTTTGACCGGTACATGGCAACTCAGCGGAGTGCGGAAAACAGCGGATTGACGACTGAAGATCGCCGGCCCCATGCCGTACAGGATAGCGGTTTTGTACCGTCGATACAAGGCGGCGGTTTAACCAAATCCGCCGCGCCGGGAATTGCGCCGGAACTTGAAAGGGTGCTCCGCATATTCCCCGGAACTCTAATAGAAAAATGAACTGCCTCACCCTACAGGGCAAGGCAGTATACCCCGCGTTCCACTAAATTGGACGATAAGGAATGAGGATATGAATTTCAATCCTTTGGATATGCTTAAAAATATCCAGAAACTACAGGAAGAGATGGGTTCGGTGCAGCAACAGCTTGCCAATACGGTTGTTACGGGAACGGCTGGCGGCGGTCTCGTCGAAGTAGACATGAACGGGAAGCTGGAGCTTACCGCCGTGAGAATAAGCCAGGAAATGATAGATATGCAGGATAAGAATATGCTTCAGGATCTGATCAAGGCGGCCCATAGTCAGGCCTACGATAAAGCCCGTGTGCTGGCAACGCAGGAAATAAGTAAGGCGGGGGGATTCCCTAATCTCATGGGGAAATTATGAATGCCCTTGACCGGCTTACAGCCCTTCTTGCACGACTGCCGGGAATAGGCAAAAAAACTGCCGCCCGACTTTCCTACTATATGCTGGATGCCGATCCCGCCTACACCGCGGCCCTGGTACACGAACTCGGCGGCCTCCGCGACGCTATCCATCAGTGTTCGCTCTGCGGCAACTATACCGAAACCGACCCCTGTCCCATCTGCACCGATCCGGACCGCGATCGGAGTCTTATCTGCGTGGTAGAAAAAGCCCAGGACGTGAGGATCATTGAGGAAGCCAGGGAATTCCGCGGCCTTTTTTTCGTATTGGGCGGCCTTATTGCCCCACTGGAAGGCATAGGCCCCGGCGATCTCGGTATAAACCGGCTTATAGACCGGGTTCGCGGCGAGGGTATACGCGAACTTATCCTTGCCATGAACCCTACCGTAGAAGGGGACACAACGGCCCTCTACCTGCAAAAAATGCTTACCGGCGTCCCCGTCGAAATCAGCCGTCTGGCTTCGGGCCTGCCCGTAGGCGGGGATCTTGAGTACACGGATCGCCTTACCTTATCGCGTAGCTTCCGCGGACGGGTAAAACTGTAGCGGTTTGGGGTAGAACTTGTTTTTCCTATACAAAATCGTTGAAAGTACAGGGGACTTGTTCCCTGAAGAAGGGCGTAGCGGGATGAAAACATTTACGCGGTTTTATTCGCGCTTCGGGGTTTACTATCCCGAAGTTCTGCTCCGGCTCAATAACGCGGCGCTTAAAACAGGAGGCATCGCTTTTTAGATGCGGGGTTAGTTCGCTACAGCTTCCTGAAACATTCCCTGATAATGGGGTCCAGGGAGGGAATGTCAAACCCCAATGAGGCTGCTTCTGCCCTTTCCCTGCTCTCGGCCCAGTTCATATAGGGGTCCGAATAGTGTTCTTTAAAAAACGTAAAGATAAGCGTTTCAACCCGTTCCGGCAGGGTAAAGAAAATCCCCTTTTTGGCGCCCAATACTTTGCGGATGGCGGAGAGCGCGTTGGCAAGGAAGCGATCCTGGTAAATATCGTAGGAACGCCCTGATAGCTCGCGGAGCCGGTCTGCGACGGAGCCTCCGGCCTTTATCTCCGGTTTTGGAAGATGGGTTTTTATGGTATAGATGCTTCCTCCTTTTTCCGCCGGCAGGGGCCCCGCCTTGTTTTTCTTGTCCTGTGCCTGCAAAGGAATCTCTCCCCTGATCGTCGGCGCCGCGGGGATCGCGGCAGGTTTTCCCCGTTTTCGGGGTAAAGCGGTATGAACAGGCTGCCGTACTTTCTTGGCGGTACGGCCCGCATCTGTTTTGGAAGGAACGGTAATTTTTCTGCCCTGTTCCGCCTTTTTCGGTTTACTCTTTACATCGGCGGCTTTTTTGTCCTGTTTTACCTTTTTTTGCCTGGGCATTCCCGCCGTTACGGCGGTGGAAGGCTTGCTGAGATAGCCCTTCATGACATTCCACTGCTGCTGGAGGTATCTATCCCCCTGAACGGAATAATAGTAGCCGGTCATCAGGGACGACATAACCTGGGTAAGTATCTCGTCATCCCGCATATTCC
This sequence comes from Treponema sp., assembly GCA_031276295.1. GTDB lineage: Bacteria > Spirochaetota > Spirochaetia > Treponematales > Breznakiellaceae > JAISNI01. The sequence goes on along the minus strand of JAISNI010000052.1, from coordinate 46,234 downwards.
TGAATCGGCCTACGCGGATAATTTTATAAGCGTCATAATTTTTGACGCCGTACTTCTTTGAATAGAGGTAGAGTACCCGTTCAAATGCGTCGTCATGGACAAGATGCCAGTACTTCAGGCAGTAGGCAAGCGTCTTATCTTCAAGGCGGGTAAAAGTGGAGGGAATTTCAATGCGGGCAAGGTCCTGGGGCGAAAAAACAATCGAAGACATATCCAGAAACGGAATCGATTCCGCCTGGATGCCGTGTTTTTTTTGCCATTCATAATCATTCCAGTCCTCCATGAGGCGGCGTTGCCGTTCACGCTCGGCTTCCTGCCGTTTTTTATTCTCGCGGCGGCGCAGTTCGTTCCCAATCACACCGAGGGACTGATCAAGATAGGCGTGTACCAGGTTGGCGGCTTTGCCGGTAAGTTTGACCTGGAACTTCAGCGCGCGCGCGTATTCGTAGTATCGGTCTATCCCCGACATTGCGGCGTATCTCTCCTGGGGGAGTACCTTTAAAATATCCTCCACCGTTTTTAAGGTTGAATACACATCCTTGGGGTTATAGGTTTCGATCTTTTTTGCAATAAAATCTATGATCTTCCTGGTTCTATCCAAAGAAATTTCAGCCAGCCGCCGGTATGCGGCGGACAAAAGCTGTAAAAAGACAGGGTCCCTGTTGCGGTAGGTACGCAGCAAGGCTGTACGGAATTCATCGTTGGGATAGCGGGGCCTTAACCGGGATTCGTAAAGGTTAAGGGCTTCTCTGGGGAAACCCGAGGTACGGAGGTAGCAGTATCGTTCGATATCAGGATCCGAATTGGGCCGCAAGGCAGGATAGTCCCGGCGGAACAGTTCTTCTCGAATTTCATTTATATTCATAATAAATCAATCATACAATCATACCGGTATAGTATCAATATTTACCTCAAACGAACCGGTATACTTTTTAAGGGAGCCGCGGATCCGCAGTTTTGACTAATAATGTATCTCCATTACCGATAAGACACTACTTACATATACCCAGTATCGGCCAATAAACAGGCCCGTATAATTCTAAACTTCTTGTAACTTTTTCATCTTTTTATGATATTATATGGTATGAATATCCATAAATATTGCAGGAATTTTTTTTCGGGTAAACAGCCTCGATGGGCCGGTATAGCCGTTTTTTTGCTGTTTCTTATAGCCAATACGGCTTTTCCCGCTCCGAATGATGCGGCCTTGGGGGACGGACTCTTCGCCTGGATAGCGACATCCCGCGGCGATATCGTGCTCCGTCTTGAATACCAGAAGGCGCCCCTTACCGTTTGTAATTTCGTAGCCCTTGCCGAAGGGAAAATGGCCGTAACCGGCGGTAAACCCTTCTACGACGGCCTGAAATTTCACCGTGTTATCGCCGGCTTTATGATCCAGGGCGGCGATCCGCTTGGTAACGGTACGGGCGGTCCGGGGTACGGCTTCCCCGATGAGATTGACTATACCCTCAAGCACGACCGGGCAGGCATACTGTCTATGGCCAACGCGGGGCCGGGAACCAACGGCAGCCAGTTCTTCATAACCCATACGGCGACCCCCCACCTTGACGGCAGGCATACGGTTTTCGGCAGGGTGGTAGAGGGTCAAAAGGTGGTCAATGCCATTCAGCAGGGCGATAAAATAGAAAAAATTACGATAATCCGTAACGGCCCTATGGCAAATGCCTTTAAGACCGATCAGGCTGCGTTTGACGCCCTCCTCAAAGGGGCAAACGCGGCCCGGTCAAACCGCGTCAAGGCAAAACGGGATGCCGATCTGACCCAGATAAAGACAAAATACCCCAATGCGGTAGAAACAGTTTCCGGCCTGCGCTATATCATTCAGAAGCAGGGGACGGGCACGAAACCCGCGCGGGGGAAAATTGTCCGAGTGAACTACAAGGGTATGTTCCTTTCGGGCGAGGTCTTTGACTCCTCCGATATTCAGGGCGGCCCTTTGGAATTTCAGGCCGGTGTAGGCCTTATTATCCCCGGTTGGGAAGAAACGGTTCTGGACATGAAGCTGGGTGAAAAACGCCTTGTGGTTATCCCACCGGAACTTGCCTACGGCGAAAGGGGCGCGGGCGGGGGCGCCATTCCCGAAAACAGCTTTCTGGTATTCGAGATGGAACTGGTCGGGATACGGTAAGGGCTTGATTGGAGGGGCGGACCATCATCCCCAGGAGCTTGCTCCTGGGGGCCCTCTTGGCAGTCAGGTTTGACGGTATGGCCGGAGGGCCTATTCACCCCAGACCATTGCGACGCCGGTGTAACGCCGTAAGCTACCGATCTGATCGGCGCCTGCCGCCGCTTTAAACTCAGGCAGCGTGCGGATAATAGCTTCACCCTCTTTAAGCGGTACGTGGATAAAGACGGTGCAGGAACCGGGATTGCCGGTAAGGTAGTTGCGGATTGGGTAGAGGTTTTCATCGGATTGTACCGCGTTGCTGTTCAATCGTATGTGCAATTCGCGGTAGGCCGCCGTGCCACTGTCTGTCTGCGGAGGCTCCTCCTCCATCAGCGGATGCATCATGCCTGCCCCTTCCGCGGTACGGGCCGCCGGGTCCCTGAGCTGCCGGTATGGATCGGAGCTATAAGCTCCGAGTGAACCCGCATTTCCGCCCGTGCCGAGTTCGGAAGCGCCGCTTTTTGCCGCTCCGGGGGCTTGCTGGCTGCTGCCGGAGGGTACGGCGGATGGAGCCGTATTGGTTTTGTCATTCCCCTGGTTTTTTGCCAAAGCGCGGGCGGCGGCGCGTTCAAGGCGGTCCATGTCCAGAACGGCTGTAATTTCGACCGAAGGTTTATCCCGTTTCTTGTCGGCGGAGCGGCGTATCCTCCCTTTAAGGGCGACGATCTTTTCCGCTTCGATCTCCGCCTTGCATTTTTCCCATGCCTTTGAGAAGAATACCAGATCCGCTTCCCCCCGGTAATCCGCGATGGACACAAAGGCCATCTCGTTTTTATTCTTATCCATGAGAGTACGCAGGCTCTTGATGATCCCTACAAGGGTATACTCGCCGTCTTCAGCCTTTTCGATTTCGGCAAGGTTCAGGGTACAGGCGTACTTCCACACGTCCTTGTAGTTATCCATAGGGTGGCCCGAAAAATAAAAGCCGATAAGATCTTTTTCTACTTTAAGCCAGTTTTCACGGCTGTCCGCGGGGTATTCCTCAAACTGAAAATCAGGATATTCCTTTTCCTCGGTATCGCCAAAGAGGCTGGTTTGGCCGAATTTTTTATCATCCTTGATATTTTCCGTATATTCAACGGCTTTTTCCAGATTACCGATCAGACATTCCCTGGTTTGTCCCAACGAGTCGAAGGCGCCGGTCTGAATGAGAAGCTCAATCACCTTCTTGCCTACCTTGTGAATATCCACGCGGTTTAGAAAGTCGATAAAGTCCCGGTAGGGCCCGTTTCTGCGGCATGAAACAATTTCCTCGGCGGGCTTTGTCCCTATGCCTTTAATCCCCAGAAAGCCGTAGATAATACGACCGTCAACAACGGTAAAGAGTTTGTCCGACCGGTTGACATCAGGCGACGCTATCGTGATACCCATCTGCCGCGCCTCGTCAATATATTCGGGCAGCTTGTCGGTATTGTTGATTTCGTTGGTAAGGTTTGCCGCCATAAATTCCGCGGGGAAGTTGGCCTTGAGATAGGCCGTCTGGTAGGCCAGCACCGAATAGGCCGCGGCATGGCTCTTGTTAAAGCCGTAACCGGCAAAGGGGATAAGTATTTCAAAGATACGGTCGGCGTCGCTTTCCCGGTAGCCGCGTTTTACCGCGCCCGCGATGAATTTCGCCTTCTCCTTGACCATAACCTCCATCTTTTTCTTCCCCATAGCCCGCCGCAGAAGGTCGGCCTGGCCCAGGCTGTAACCGGCTATGATCTGCGCTACCTGCATTACCTGTTCCTGGTAGACTATGACCCCGTAAGTTTCCTTCAGTATCCCCTCAAGGCTTGGATCGGGGTACTTGATCGCCTGCCTACCCCATTTTGAATTGATGAACTGGGGGATGTTGTCCATAGGCCCGGGCCGGTAGAGAGCGTTTAAGGCGATAAGATCCTCGATGCTTGAAGGCCGCGCGTCTTTCAGTATCTTCTGCATACCATCAGATTCAAACTGGAAGACCCCGGCGCTTTTCCCCTCTCCCAGCATACGGAACGTGGCCTCGTCGTGTTCGTCAATATCCGTAATATTGAAACCGGCGTACTTTCCGCCCCGTAGCCGTATAAGATCCTCGGTATGCTTTATGAGGGTAAGGGTTTTAAGACCGAGGAAGTCCATTTTGACAAGGCCCCTGTCCTCGATAAGGCCCATTGTGAACTGGGTTGCCACAATGCCGGTCTTGGCGTCGCGGTAGAGGGGCACGTAGTCGGAAAGTTCCGATTTGCCTATCACTATTCCCGCCGCGTGGAGGCTGGAATGCCGTTTTTTACCTTCAAGTTTGCCGGCAATAGCGAAAAGTTCCCTGTATTTTGCATCCTGTTCCAATTCGCGGAGCGCGGGGTTAGCCGTAAAAGCCTTTTTCAGCGTCATCTTGGGATCATCGGGGATGAGTTTGGCTATCATGTTGGAGTCATTGAGGCTAATGCCCAGCGCCCGCGCCACATCCTTGATGACAGCCTTGGCCTTGAGCGTCCCAAAGGTTATGATCTGCCCAACCCTGTCCTTGCCGTATTTTTCGGTAACGTATTTGATAACCTCTTCACGCCGTTCGAAGCAGAAGTCCACGTCAAAGTCCGGCATGGAGATACGTTCGGGGTTGAGGAAGCGTTCAAAGAGCAGGTTGTACTTGAGCGGGTCTATATCGGTTATCCGCAGGGAATAGGCCACAATGGATCCCGCCCCGGAACCGCGCCCCGGCCCTACCGGTATGGCGTTCTCCTTTGCCCAGTTGATAAAATCCGCCACAATCAGAAAGTAACCGGTAAAGCCCATCTGGATAATGACGCGCAGTTCGTATTCGGCCCTTTCCTTTACATCCTCAAAACGGCTGCCGTAACGTTCCTCAAGGCCCTTCATGGTCAAGTGCCACAGGTACTGCCCGGCAGGAATTTCATCTTCACCGTAAAGCGCCTTATCCGACGGATCGCCTTTTTTCCGCGGGCGCGACGCCAGTACGGAGCGCACCTTGTCCTCAAAGGGCGGCGCGTTGCCGGCGAAATCCGCGGGAATAACAAAGTCGGGCAACAGGGGGCCGGGCTTGGGCACGTCGGTAATGCAGCGTTCGGCTATTTTAACGGTATTGCTGACGGCTTCCGGGTATTCCTTGAAGAGGGCGGCCATCTCGTCGCCGGTTTTAAAGTAGAATTCATCGGAGTCAAAGCGCATCCGCTTTACATCGGAACGTTTCTTGTTGGTGGATATGCACAGAAGTATGTCCTGGGCAACGGAATCGTCCCGTTCCAGGTAATGTATGTCGTTGGTGGCAACGAGGGGTATGCCCGTGCGCCGGGAAATACCCGCGATAAGCGGGTTGACCTTTTTCTGGGCGTCCAGGCGGTGATCCTGAAGTTCCAGATAGAAATTATCCTGCCCCAGAAGATCGCGGAACCAGAGCGCCCGCTTTTCGGCCTCTTCAGCCTTCCCCTCAAGAAGCAGGTTGGGTATCTCGCCGGCTATACAGGCCGAAAGCCCGATAAGACCGGTGTGGTATTTAACGAGCAATTCCTCGTCAATGCGGGGTTTAAAGTAAAAGCCCTCGGTATAGGCATAGGAGGAGAGCTTCACCAGGTTGAGGTAGCCCTCTCTGGAAGCCGCGAGGAGCACCAGATGGTAGTACTTATTCCCCGATTCCGAGCCTTTCTTTTCAAACCGCAATCCGGAAGCCATGTAGAATTCGCAGCCTATGATGGGGTGAATAGGATTCTCCCGCGGCTTGTGATCCCGGTCCTCCCGGCAGGCCGTGATAAAATCCAGCACCCCGAACATATTTCCGTGGTCAGTAATGGCCAAATGCTTCATCCCCAGAGAAGCCGCCTTATCAGCGAGGTTTTCAACCGAAGCGGCGCCGTCAAGCAGGGAAAAATCCGAATGTACATGCAGGTGAACAAAATCCGTCATGTTCCATACTATAGCGCCAAACGTCTTTTCGCGCAAGTATCGGGTTAGGACAGCAGTACCGACTTTCCAACATCGGGAAATCACCAAGAAATTCAAGAATTTTACCAGGAACCACACCAACAACACGAATTTATTGTTCAATATTTACGATTTTCTCTTATGTTCGTGATAGTTCGGCAGGTTCGCGGCTAATTCTTCTTCAAAAAGATGGCGATGTTTAGGATATATTAAATTCAAAAAAGTAAGTGCCGATGCCCTGCTTGTCAAGCAAACTCCTCTTGCCCAGCGCCCCTTTCTCTTGGTAAAATAACAATCTATGGAATTAACAAAGGAATTTATTGACGGTCTTGTTATAGACGAAGCGGATTTGAGGAAGCGTATCGCAGAGCAACTTGGCATACGGCAGGGGCAGGTTGAGGCGGTAACAAGCCTCATTGCCGAAGGTTGCACCGTACCTTTTATTGCCCGTTACCGCAAGGAGATGACGGGGACCCTCGACGAGGTTCAGGTACGGGATGTGGATCACCTGTTTGCCGCGGGCAAGAACCTGGAAGGACGGCGTCTGGAAATAATTCGGGGTATCTTTGACCAAGGTAAGCTGAATGAGGAGCTTTTCGACAACATCAGGAAGGCGGCGACGCTTACGGAGCTTGAGGATATCTACGCCCCCTACAAGCGGAAAAAGAAAACCAGGGGCATGATAGCCGTTGAAAAGGGGCTTGAACCGCTTGCAGAAGCAATGTTGAAGCTGGATGCCGAAGCCCTCAAGATAAAGGCTGCTGAATTTATCAGAGAGAATGCCGAACAGCCTGAGCTTTCGGTTACAAGCGTCGAAGAGGCCTTGCAGGGAGCTATGGACATCATAGCCGAGCGGGTTTCCCAGGATACGGAGAACCGGGGCGCGGTAAAGAGTTTCTACCTGAAGGACGGAAGGGTCATAGTTAAAGGCGTAGGCGATGAAGAAGCAAAGAAGACCTCCACCTACCAGATGTACTGGGACTACAACGAACCGCTCTCCCAGATTAAAGCGCACCGGATACTTGCCATAAACAGGGGCGAGCGGGAAAAAATTCTTGAAATAACCCTTGATGTTGACGAAAACACCGCGGCGCAGATGCTGCAGAACAAGTACGAAATCCATAACGATTATCACCGCACGGCCATTGAAGACGGCCTTAAACGCCTGCTTTCCCCGGCGGTACTCCGCGAGATACGGGGGGATCAGAGCGATGCCGCCGATGATCACGGTATTTCAATATTCAGCCAGAATCTCAGGAATCTCCTCATGCAGCAGCCTATCAAAAGTACCAGGGTACTGGGTATAGACCCCGGTATACGCACCGGAACCAAATGCGCCTTCCTTGACGATACGGGGAAATATCTGGATAGTACGGTTATCTACAACCACAAGGTTGAAGACGCCAAACATCGCCTCCTCACGGGAATCAAGACCTACGATGTCCAGCTTATCGCGGTGGGAAACGGCACCGGCACACGGGAGGTTCAGGAAATTGTCAGCGCGGTGATAGCAGAAAACAACCTGGAGGTACTTTACACCGTGGTTGACGAGGACGGCGCTTCGGTGTATTCCGCCAGCGACATTGCCCGTGAGGAATTCCCTGAACTGGACCTGACCATACGCGGGGCTATCTCCATAGGCCGCCGCCTGCAAGACCCGCTTGCGGAACTGGTCAAGATAGACCCCAAGTCCATTGGGGTTGGACTTTACCAGCACGATGTAAACCAAAAACGGCTTTCAGAGATGCTTGACGAGGTGGTTTCTTCCGTGGTGAACAACGTAGGGGTCAACCTCAATACGGCAAGCGCTTCCCTCCTCCGTTATGTATCGGGGATCAACAGTTCCCTTGCCAGGAAGATTGTCAAGTACCGCGAGGAGAAAGGGAAGATAGCTTCAAGGGAAGAACTGAACGCTATCCCCGGCATGGGGCCCAAGAGCTTTGAACAGTGCGCCGGCTTCCTCAAGATACCTGAAAGTGATGATCCGCTGGATAATACGTGGGTTCACCCTGAAAACTACACGGTGGCCCGTGTTATCCGCGAAAAGCTGGGGGCAGGAATGTCCACGTCCGGTACGGCTACGGTAACGGGGAACCTTTCCGCCGGGCTTATCGAGCAGTTAAAGAAAGAGCACGGGATAGGGGATACAACCATCAACGATATTGCGGAGGAACTGCGAAAACCGAACCGCGATCCCCGCGATGGATACCCCAAGCCTATTATGCAAAAGGGAGTTGTTACTTTTGAGGACCTTAAAGAAGGTATGATGATAACCGGCAAGATCAAGAATGTGGTTGATTTCGGCGCTTTTGTTGATCTGGGAATTAAAGAAACAGCCTTGGTGCATATTTCCGAGATGAGTGATCGGTATATTAAGGATCCCCTGGAAGCGGTAAAAGTCGGGGATGTATTGGAATTCAGGGTGATCGGTCTTGACCTTGACCGGAGGCGGATCAGCCTGTCGCGGAAGACTCAAACAGAAACGGTAAAACAGGCGGCGTCTTTGCCTGAGAAGGCCGATGGCAAGAAGAAAGTTGTGGTGAAAAGGCATGAAACGCCGGAACACGCGCCGGCCCAGCATCCCGCGCCGCCAGGCCCGCAATCCCGCAACGTAAAACCCGCCGGCAGAGGCGATGGGTCTGCGCCGCAGAATACGCACCCTTCGCCGCCGCCTTACTCCAGGCCGGACCGCGATGATGACGGGACCATGTATAACCCCTTTGCGGAGTTGCTGAAAAAACGTCAGGAAAAGAAACCCGAAAAAAACCGTAAATAAGCGGTGGTCTTGTAATAATTTCATTATATATTGTAATTATTATGGTAGATCGTCATAAGTCCCCCGATTATTTCCTGGAGCAGGGTCTTATCCGTTTACAGGAGTTATACCCTGCCTGCGGCCCTTTAAAGGATAGCGGTCGTATTGCAGGATTGCTCAACAGATACCTTGCAGAGATAGAACTTTTTAACAGGGCTTACGGGCTGGTGAAGGCCGCGGGCTCCTGTGAAATTGTTGTTAAGCACATTCTCGATTCGCTTGCCCCGGTGGACATCATAGGGCGCATCGCCGAAGAGCGGTGCATGGGGAAAGGAGGCGCAGAAGCGGGGCGTGCTTTGGATTATCCCGCCATTGCCGATGTCGGTTCCGGGGCGGGTCTCCCCGGCATACCCCTGGCAATCGCCTTGCCCGGTTACCGTTTTACCCTTATTGAAAGGATGGGGCGGCGGGCAGGCTTTCTCCTCAATACCCTTGCGGTACTGGGTCTGCCCAATGTTCAGCTTGAGGAAATCGAACTGGAACAGGCTGCGCCGGGCCGTTTTGACGTTATTGTTTTTCGCGCCGTTAAGCCCCTGGACAACAATCTGTTCACAGAACTTGTCCGCCTGCTTGCTCCCGGCGGTATACTTGCCGCATACAAGGGACTCAAGGACAAAGCCCTGGAGGAACTCCGCCTTGTTGAAAATCGTACTGCCCGCTGGGAACTTATCCCGCTTGAAGTACCGTTTCTTGACGAAGAACGGCATCTTCTTATTATGGAACCGTCTAAAAATAACTAAAGAAAATTTCAACGCACCTTGTTTTTCCCGCAGGGGATATTATAAATCATAATAGTAAATGTAGCCAATATCTATCGCAGGACAGGACTGTTTACGGTCAAAGTCCCGCGCCTATTTGTGAATATCCGCCTTTTCTCTTGATAATTTTTCTAATATATGTAATGCTTTTCCAAGGTTTTCATATTATTTCTATAAGGCGGATTCTTATGAAAAAATCGAACGGTACCGGTAAGGTTACTAAAACTGTAAGACTTCTTCTTGTAACGATAATCCTTCTGGCATTGGGGCCGGTATTTCAGGCGGCAGCCCAGGAAGGTGCGGAAGCTGCCGGGGCTTCAGAGCCTCTGACCGAAACTATGGCGCATCTTGTACTGCAAATAGGGATCATCCTCTTTGCGGTACGTGCGGGCGGCGGCCTGGTGAAAAAGCTAGGCATTCCTTCGGTACTGGGGGAACTTTTAGCCGGTGTGGTTATAGGGCCGTATGCGCTGGGCGGGTTATGGTTTCCGGGTTTTCCCCAGGGTATTTTTCCGCTGACCGGCGGTTCCCTTGCGGTCAGCACCGAACTCTACTCGTTTGCTGCGGTAGCTTCCATCATCCTGCTCTTTGCATCGGGTCTGGAAACCGACCTAGAGCTTTTCCTCCGCTATTCGGCGGCCGGAGGCATAATCGGCATAGGCGGGGTGATTTTTTCCTTTGGTACGGGCGCCCTGGTGGGGGTTGTACTGCTCGGCGTTCCGTTTATGGACCCGCGCTGTCTCTTTCTCGGCATACTCTCCACAGCTACCTCCGTCGGTATTACCGCGCGTATACTTTCGGACCAGAAGAAGATGGATTCGCCTGAAGGGGTAACGATACTGGCCGCAGCGGTATTCGACGATGTGCTGGGGATCATAGCCCTGGCCGTCGTGCTGGGTATAGTATCGCTTCTTACCGGAAATGCAGATGGAGGGAGCCTTAGTGCCGGTACGATACTCGGTATTGCAGGAAAAGCCCTGGGGATATGGCTTGGATTTACCGTTTTGGGGCTTATCTTTTCAAAAAAAATCGCGTTATTTCTCAAATTATTTAAATCAACCTTCGATTTTTCTATTCTGGCCCTGGGTTTAGCCTTGATTCTGGCGGGAATTTTTGAAAAACAGGGCCTTGCCATGATCATTGGGGCCTATATTGCCGGCCTTTCCCTCTCTAAAACGGATATTGCCGCCGTTATTCAGGAACGCATACACGGACTGTACGAATTTTTTGTCCCGCTGTTCTTTGCGGTAATGGGCATGATGGTAAATATAAAAGAGATATTTTCGGGGCCGGTGCTCATCTTCGGCGTTGTTTATACGGCGATGGCAATAGCGGCCAAGATCGTAGGTTGCGGCGGCTCCGGCCTGCTTCTCGGTTTTAACCTGAGAGGCTGTATCCGTATAGGAACGGGCATGATCCCCCGCGGCGAGGTAGCCCTTATCATCGCGGGTATAGGTCTTGCATCGGGTATACTTAACGAGCAGCTTTTCGGCGTGGTCATCCTGATGACTCTTATCACTACCCTGGCAGCGCCTCCCCTCCTCAATGCCGCGCTGAAACTTCCCGGTTCGGGAACCAAAAAGCCTGTCAAGGACGATAACTCCGCAAGTATGGTCTGGGAATTCAAGTTGGATGAAATAGCCGATCTTGTGATCGACACCCTCCTCAATAACCTTAAAAAAGAAGGCTTTTATGTGCAGATGATGAACATAGACGAGGGGCTTTCCCAGGCACGGAAGGATGATATAGCCCTTTCAATTACCGAAGAGGAGAGCAAGGTAACCATCGTAACATCCCATGCCGATATGCCTTTTGTGAAAACAGCCGTATACGAGGTTCTTCTTGATCTATATGAGGCAATTCAGAATCTCAAGGATTCCTCCGACCCCAAATCCATGAAGCTGGAACTGCTGGACAAAAACGGCAGAACCAGGGAGGATCTGCTCTCCCTGATAAGGGCCGAAAGCATCATTCTGAACCTGAAAGGGAATACCAAGGAAGAGGTCATAACGGAACTGGTAGACCTGCTTGCAGCTCAGGGCAAACTGGAAGATCGGGACGCGGCCCTTGCCGCCGTCATGCAGCGGGAACAGACCATGAGTACCGGTATGCAGCACGGTATAGCCCTGCCCCACGGCAAGACCGACGGGGTTTCGGCTATAGCGGTTGCCGTGGGCATTAAAAAAGAGGGTATAGACTTTGAGGCTGTGGACGGCGAAAAGTCGCGGCTCTTTATTCTCGTGGTCTCGCCCCGAAAGGTTTCGGGGCCGCACATACAGTTCCTTGCGGCCATAGGCACCGTCCTTAAGGACGAGAATATGCGCGAGCAGGTGGTAAACGCATCTTCGCAGGAAAGGGCGGCTGAATTGCTGCGAAAAGAGGGGTGTTAAACGATTTAACATCCGGCCGGCCATTCTGAATATGATTCTCTAGCAGGTTGTTGCGCTTGTGAATTTTTTTCATATTCATGCAAAAAATCCCGATAATCGGAGTTGCTTATGCAGTTTGCAAGGTATAAAAATTCACTTTCGTGAATTTTTATACGATTTTGCGCTGAAGCGCAACAAACTGCTGGATTCGGATTTTCTGTATGAGGCCCTGTTCTCAGAGTAAACGCCGATGCCCCTGTTGCCCTTCCGCACTATTGACATTTTTTGAGTAATTCTTTAAAATGTATAAATACGCGAATTTTCCGTATTTTTATACAAGTGTATGCCCTGCAGTTCAGAGGCTTCTCTTCAAATATGGATTGAACAAGGGAGCGGAACATGAAACTTATGATTGTGGATGATTCAAACATCATGCGGCAGGCAATAGAAAAGTACCTGGCGAACAAAAAGTTTACCCTGGTGGGTACGGCTTCCGACGGCGAAATCGCTATGGTTCTCTTTAAAAAACACTTGCCGGATATTGTTACCCTGGATATTACTATGCCTAAAATGGACGGCATTGCCTGTCTGGAACAGATGCTGAAGATAAAACCCAACACCAAAATTCTTATCATATCGGCGCTCAAGGATCCGGTTACCGGCCTCTCGGCCCTGAAAAAAGGCGCCAAAGGGTTTCTGCCCAAGCCTTTTACCGCCGTTCAACTTCAGGCTGAGATAGATGAAATCTTGGGGGATGCCAAATGACCGAAGCCGAATTAAAAACACTGATCAGGGTTGTTACCGATTATTTTTACAGCATTTCAAGCGATCCGGCCAGAATGAGCCTGCCCTATATTAAACGGGGGGATGACAACACCTTTGAGTATACCGGCATCATCGGCATTTCCGGTTCCCGCCGCGGCGGGGTCTACTATACCGCGGGGAAAGAACTCTTGCGGGAGTTCGGCAAGTGCATACTGGGGGAAGGCGAGCTGGACGAAGAATCCCTTGTAGACTTGGCGGGGGAGATGACCAACACCATTGCGGGGAATATGCGGGAGATCTTCGGTTCTTCCTTCCTTATTTCCGTTCCTATAGTGATGAAGGGCAGCGTGAACAATATCAGCATGAGGCTCAAACCGCCGGTTTTTATCATCCCTATAGAATGGAAAGGATACCCGTCCCACCTTGCGGTAGGGCTTGAGTAATAATTATATGGAAAAAAGCGCCGCCGACCTCGTTTGGATCATTGTAGGAAGCGGCCTCGTGTTTATGATGCAGGCCGGTTTTGCAATGGTAGAGTCCGGGCTTACCAGATCCAAGAACAGCATCAATGTAGCCATCAAGAATCTGACCGACTTCGGCATCTCAACCCTGTGTTACTGGATGATCGGATTCGGCCTGATGTTCGGCGCTTCTTTGGCGGGCCTTATCGGTTCCGGCTATTTTTTCCTTAACCCCCGGGGCCTGTGGCCTGCGGCCTTCTTCCTGTTCCAGGCTATGTTTTGCAGCACCGCGGCCACTATTGTTTCCGGCGCCGTGGCCGAGCGTATGCGGTTCAGCGCGTACATTGCTTCCACCATAGTTCTCTCCGCGATCATCTATCCTGCCGCCGGGCACTGGATATGGGGCGGTGGTTTTGAGGGGCACCCTTCAGGCTGGCTGGCCAAACTGGGCTTTGTGGATTTTGCCGGCTCTACCGCGGTACACAGTGTAGGCGGCTGGATAAGCCTGGTGCTCCTCATCGTCCTCGGCCCCCGGACCGGCCGTTTCAGGGAAGACGGCTCCGTCATCACGATCAACGGTTCGTCTATCCCCCTGGCGGTGCTGGGGGTCTTCCTGCTTTGGTTCGGCTGGATAGGCTTCAACGGCGCAAGTACGCTTGCCGTCGGCGATAATGTACCGGGGATAATCCTGCGTACCATGCTGGGGGGCAGCGCGGGAATGATCTTTTCTATGGTTGTAGGCTGGCCGCTCTACAAAAAGCCGGAGATCAGCCTAATGCTGAACGGCGCGCTGGCAGGGCTTGTGGCGGTAACCGCCAACTGCCATGCGACAACCGAAACGGAAAGCGTTATTATCGGCGGTATAGGCGGGCTTGTTACCCTGGGGGCATCGCGGCTCCTCCTCCGGCTACGGATAGACGATGCGGTAGACGCTATCCCCGTACACTTGGCCGCGGGAATCTGGGGTACCCTGGCGGTCGGGATCTTCGGCGATCCGGAACTTCTGGGAACGGGACTTGGCCGTATGCAGCAGACAGGTATTCAGGTTCTGGGTATCCTGTCCTGCGGCGCGCTCTGCGTAGCCGTAGGGATACCCGCTATGCTGCTTATCAACCGGTTTATTCCCCTACGGATCAACCTTCAGCAGGAAGCAGGCGGACTTAACAAATCCGAACACGGGGTTACGACGGAGATAAACGATCTCTTTACGGTTATGGACAGCCATGCCAAAACCGGCGATATAAGCGCCCGCGCACCGGTGGAACCCTTTACCGAAGCGGGACAGATTGCCGTTCTGTACAATTCCGTCTTGGATAAACTCCAGGACAGTACCGTGGAGAAAGGTGAGTACCTCAATATACTGGCCAATGTCAAGGACGGCCTTTTCCTGCTGGATAAAGAATGGAAGATAGGCCCCTACCATTCGGCATCCCTTGAACGTCTTTTTATGCGGGAGGATATAGCGGGCCAGAATATCAAGGAAATCTTCAACTCTTTTTTTGATGCAAACACGGCCTCCGCAGCCCATGAATTTTTAGACGCTGCCTTTGATCCGTCCATTGCCTGGCGTCATCTGGAAAGGCTCAATCCCCTGAGGGATGTGGAAGCCTTTTTTAATGACAATGCAGGCGGCTTTATAGAGCGGAATATGGAGTTCAGCTTTGCCCGTCTGGGCGGCCCCGATACGGTGGATCGCCTGTTCGTGGTAGTACGGGATATTACCGAACAAAAGGAACTGGCCGGTGAGATCGAAAAAACCAGGAACGAGACCCGTGAGGAAATGGAGATGCTCCAGCGTATCCTCCATGTAGAACCGGAAGTACTGTTGGACTTCCTTGAGAGCGTCAGGAATGATGCCGAAGCTATCAACAACGAACTGCGATCGGGGAGCGAGGATTTTTCTACCCGGATAAACACAATCTTCCATTATTCCCATGCCGTTAAGGGGGACGCCCAGCTTCTCTCCCTGGACTTCCTCGCCGACCGGGCGGAGGATATGGAACAGCGGATCGCCGAACTCCGCGGCAGGGACGATATTTCTACCGAAGATTTCCTTCCCCTTACCATTTCCTGTTCTGAATTAATGCAGGTTATTGAAAAACTTGAAACCATTATCAACAAATGGCTTAAACTTTCAGATTCGGTGCGCGGCGGTGTGGCTGAAAAGAGCCATAGCCTCGGGGACAGCCTTGAGGCTATGGCCAGACGTTTGGCGGAACAATACGGCAAAGTCATTAGGCTTGAAATGCCGGGTTTTAAAAATATCCGACTTGAAGGCGGTATGCGTAAAGCGCTGCGCGATATTTTTGTGCAGCTTATCCGCAATTCAGTGTATCATGGTATCGAAGAACCGTGGAAACGTCGTATGCTGGGTAAACCCGAATGCGGGAACATCAGCATCACCGCGGAAGAAGTGGAAAATCCCGAAGGGAGGAATTTGAGAATCGTTTACCGCGATGACGGCGGCGGTATTGACAAGGAAAAGGTACGGCAAAAGATAAGAGCGGACGGAAATGTACCGGGTGAAGGGGCGCGCGCGCTTTCGGAAAAAGACCTTATCCGTTATATTTTCAGGGCAGGTTTTTCTACGGCGGAAAAAGCGGATACGGTGGCAGGCAAAGGGGTCGGTATGGGGCTGGTTATGACGCGGGTCAAAGAGTTGGGCGGCAGACTGTCGGTTAAATCGCAGCCCGGTTTGTTCTGTGAATTCAGCCTGCAATTCCCTCTTTCCGGTTTGGCGGATGAAAAAATTTTACCGATAAAAGGGACGGATGAACAATTTTGATGAATGAATACCCCGATATAGGAGAAGCGAGCTGGAATTATCGTCTTTTTGAGACATTTTTCCGTTATTCCCAGGAAGCTATGTTTATCACTTCCGTTGGCGGAAAATTTTTGGAATTCAACCATTCTTTTGAGACTCTGCTCGGTTATACCAGGGAAGAAATCTTTACCATAGGGGTAATTGATACCTTTCACGTAAGCGAAGACCGGGCCGTATATCAGAAAATAATCGGAGAAAAGGGCGTGGTTCACCAGTATCCCCTGGTACTCAAACGCAAGGACGGAAGCCCTCTCCCCTGCCTCCTTGATGCAATAGTCTGGAAGCAGAATGGAACCATTTCAGGCTACCACGGGATCATCCGGTCCCGCAGTGATGTAATCGAATCCTTTAAAAATTTTTTTAATCAGCTTAAAACCGAACGGCAGCAGCTCAAAGAGGAGCGGAAGAATCTTATCTCCGATACCATGCTCCTTTCCCGCTATATGAGCGATGACGTGGTGGAGTACGTTAAGCGGACCGGTAACAATCCCCTGGAAACCGCCAAGCGCAGAGTTACCATTCTCTTTTTTGATATACGGAGATCCACCCTTTTAGGCGAAAGTCTTACGCCGGACGCATTTGCGGGCTTACTTAACGATGTACTTACCGATATTATGGACCTGGTTTACGGTTGCCGGGGCTCGGTGAACAAACTTATAGGAGACGGCCTTATGGCTACCTTCGGCGCGCCAATCTCCACGAAGAACGATGCGCTCAACGCGGTGCAGGCAGCCGGGGAAATGTACAATTACCTCAAGACATTCAACGACGTAAGGCCCGATTACCTTAAAGAGCCGCTCAGAGCAGGTATAGGCCTTGCCACCGGAACGGTCTTTGCCGGGGTCATAGGCTCGGTACACCGCCAGGAATATACCGTACTGGGGGATGCGGTAAATATCGCAAGCCGGCTTCAAATACTCACCAAGTCCGCCCCTGAAAAAGTCCTGATGGACGAAGAAACTTACCGCGAGGTTAAAGATGATTACCCCTGCCGCAAAGTTTTTTCCGGCAAACTCCGGGGCAGGGAAGGATCTATTCTGATCTATGGACTCAATGCCAGCAGGGAAGAAATAGCCCCTCACGCCGAAGCGCAGACAGGATCCGAATCTGTTTCAAAATGAAAAGGCCCCGTCATGCAACGGGGCCTTGCTGTTTAGCGGCAATAGGACTCGGACCTATGACCGAACGGATATGAGCCGTTTGCTCTACCAACTGAGCTATGCCGCCCTAAACTGTTTTTATCTTAGCAAAAATAACGCGGCTTGTCAATCGGCCGGGGGGAAGATTTGTCAACGACCAATAGAAATGTCCCCTATGTGCGTTTATTATAAAAAAATGTTGAGAAACCGCCGGTTCCGTCCAGAGTTTGGGGCCGAGCCGGAGCGGAGCGGGAGCAGCCTGTCCACTACCCAAAATCCTTACAGAATAGCTAAGAGGACGCGCTAACGCTCCAACAACTATCTTGAGTAGTTTTCGTATCTCATGCTAGGATAGTGGACTAATTTATAAGATAAGGATTGTATTTATGGTAGGAATTGGAATTGTTTTTCTGGTACTTTTCCTGGCCCTTATGACGGGCGTGGGAATATGGGGCATGAGGAAAACAAAGACCTTGGGCGATTTTTTTCTGGGCGGCAGGTCCATGGGGCCTTGGGTTTCTGCGGTGGCTTACGGTACTTCTTACTTTTCCGCGGTTATTTTTATCGGTTTTGCCGGTGCGCAGGGCTGGCAGTTCGGCCTTAACGCGCTTTGGATAGCCTTGGGGAACGCTTTCATCGGCGCCTGCGCGGCCTGGTTACTGCTGGCGCGGAGAACACGGCGTATGACCCAGAACCTGGATGCCATGACTATGCCGGAATTCCTTCAGGAACGTTACGGCGCGACGCATCTTAAACCGATAGCAGCGTCCATCATCTTCTTCTTTCTCCTCCCCTATTCCGCTTCGGTATTTAAGGGCTTGGGGCACCTCTTTGAAGCGGTTTTCAATATAGATTACGATATTGCCCTCCTTATTATGATAGGCTTTACCGGCGTTTACCTTATCCTGGGGGGCTATTTCGCTATAGCCGTTACCGATTTTATACAGGGCATCATCATGTTCTGCGGGGCCATAGCCATGATTGCCATTCTTACCGGACAGGGCGGCGGGCTTACGTCGATGATAAACAAGATAAGCGCCAACTACCAGGTGCATGTTCCGCCTGAAATGCAGCCTTCCCTGTTGACCGTCGTCTCCCTGGTGTTTATGACCAGCTTCGGTACCTGGGGCCTTCCCCAGATGACGCAGAAATTTTACGCAATAAAAAGCGAGAAGGTCATTCCCCGCGCCGCCATTGTTACGACGGTTTTCGCGCTGGTGATAGGGGTCTCTGCATACCTTACCGGTACTTACGCCCATGTGTTCTTCCCCGACGAGGCATCCCTGATCGCAAACCGCCTTAAAGAGGGCAGTACCATCTTCTACGATTCTATAGTACCAACGCTTCTGACCCAGCAGTTCACCGGTAATCTACAGGTACTCCTGGCCCTCATCCTTCTCCTGGTACTCTCCGCATCAATGTCCACGCTTTCCTCCCTGGTGCTGGTATCTTCATCCTCCGTTGCCATAGACCTGTACCCGTCGCGCCTGGAAGCAAAGAGCGGTAAGGACAGGTCGGTAGCCATGATGCGCTTCCTTTCGGCAATTTTTGTCATTGTTTCCTACTTTATATCACGCTTTCAGATAGGCTTTATCGTAACGCTTATGTCTTTAAGCTGGGGTGTTGTATCAGGCTCGTTTGCGGCGCCCTATATTCTGGGGCTCTACAGCAAACGGGTTACCAAAACCGGCGCTTACGCGGGACTCCTTGCCGGCATGATCACCGACATAAGCCTCTTCTTCATCCTGGGCGCGTCCCGCTCTCCGCTTGCGGCATCCATTGCTATAGTCGTACCCTTTATCGTGATCCCTCTTGTCTCACGCTTTACCCTTCCGCCGGAAAAGGCGTTGTTGAATAAAGCGTTTGAGGGAATTTAAGAGGCGCTCTAACCGAGTATACTATTTATAGAGGAGATTATATGTCAACAGCGTTTGAAAAAGAGGATATCCACTATTCCTACGCGGATTATCTTGAATGGGATACCGGTGAACGGTATGAGATCATAGACGGCGAGGCATACATGATGTCCGCCCCTACGATACCGTATCACACCGTCAGCAGGGAACTGTCCGGACAATTTTGGATGTTTCTCAAGGGAAAACTCTGCCGGGTCTTTGCGGCCCCCCTTGACGTAAGGCTTTTCCCAAAGGAAGATGAAAGCGACGACACCATTGTTCAGCCTGATATACTGGTGGTCTGCGATAGATCCAAACTTGCCGATAATCGTTCCTGCCGCGGCGCGCCGGATATGGTTATCGAGATACTCTCTCCGTCAAATAGCGGCAATGTTATGCTCCTGAAGTTCCATAAATACCTCAAGGCGGGGGTACGGGAATACTGGCTTATCGATACGGAAACACGGATAATCCAGGTGCATATTCTGGAAAAGGCGGACGGGGCGCTGGGCGGCCATTATATCTCTACCGTATACGAAAATCCGCAGGCCCTGGATGTCTCTATTCTACCGGGATTGAGGATCGATTTTGACAGCATTTGGGGGGAGCTATGAGCGATTCGAATTCCACGGGACAAACCGAAGCCTACCTGGGAGACGAGGCGGTTGCCGCAGGCGCCCTCCACGCGGGGCTCAGCGCCGCTTACGGGTATCCTGGAACGCCGTCAACCGAAATTATGGAATACCTTATCGCCCAATGCGGGCAATACGGTGAGGTTTGCGCGCGCTGGTGCGCCAACGAAAAGACCGCGGCGGAAGCTGCGCTGGGAACATCCTTTGCCGGACACCGTGCCCTTGTTACCATGAAACACGTGGGGCTTAACGTTGCCGCCGATCCCTTTATCAACGGCAGCCTTCTTGGTATTCACGGCGGCCTTGTTATTGCGGCGGCCGATGATCCCGGTATGCACAGTTCCCAGAATGAGCAGGATTCCCGCTTTTATGCATCCTTTGCCATGATCCCGTGCCTGGAACCGCGCAATCAGCAGGAAGCCTACGACATGACCAGGGACGCCTTTGATATTTCCGAGCGTTTCCATGTACCGGTGATGATCCGGCTTACGACACGTCTTGCCCATGCCCGCGCGGCGGTGGTGCTGAAACCGGTACGGGAACAGAATCCCTGTATCAAGATCAAGGATAAAACCGAATGGATGCTTCTGCCTGTTTTTGCGCGGCGTAATTACGCGCGTCTTATAGAAAAACAGGAAAGCCTCTCCGCATGGTCGGATGCGCATCCGGTAAACAGGCTCGAAATGGAAGGCCGTGATACCAGTTTTGCGGTGATCACTTCCGGCCTTGGCGGGAACTACTACGAGGAGAATCTTGAAGACCTCACGGCCTTGCACGGCAAAGCGCCGGCCCGGCTCCACATCGGGGCCTATCCCCTGCCGCTTAACGCCGTCAGGAATCTCTGCGAAAAGGCGGAAAAAGTATTGCTGCTTGAGGAAGGCCAGCCCTTTATCGAGGAGAAGCTCCGGGGGATACTGCCCCTTACCGTCAAAATTGCCGGGAAACTTAAAGATTTTGACGGAAAAAGCCCTGGCCCTGTTGTCCGTACCGGAGAGCTTGATCCCGATAATGTACGCGCCGCCCTGGGGCTTCCTCCGCTGCCTACTGTTCTTTCCTCCCTATCAATACCGCCGCGGCTACCCAACCGGCCCCCTCAGCTTTGCGCGGGCTGCCCTCATGGAGACAGCTATACGGTTATCAAAAAAGTTACCGAAGAACTGGACCCCGCGCCGAATCATCCCTCGGTGGCCCTGACGAGCGACATTGGATGTTACTCGCTGGGTGCAAGCCCGCCCTGGCAGATCATAGAGTCCATTGTCTGCATGGGCGCGTCCATCGGTATGGCGCGGGGCGCAGCCGAAGCCGGCATTCCCTATGCCGCCGCCGTCATAGGCGATTCAACCTTCCTCCATTCAGGTATGACCGGCCTCCTCGACGCGGTTTCTGCCAATACCCCTATGACCCTCATCATCCTGGACAACTCTATTGTCGCCATGACCGGCTGCCAGGAAACCATCATTCCGTCCGCAAAACTGCGGAGCCTTATCCTGGGCCTGGGCGTAGCGCCGGAGCATCTTGTAGAATTGGAGGCGAAGAAGCAGTTTGTTGAAGAAAACGCCGCGCTTCTGAAAAAAGAAATGGAATACCGCGGCGTTTCCGTTGTTATCTTCAAACGGGAATGTCTGGAAGCGGCGCGGAAGCGGTTGAAGAGGGGGTAAGTACGGAGACAGCGGGTTGATCGGAAGCAATTTAGGGCGCATTGCATATAACGTTCTGGCCGGATATGACGTTGACCGTCCCTTATAAAGCAATGCGTAACATTGCGAGGGCGGGCAAAAAGGAAATAAGAAAAAATCAATTCACCGTTTCATTAGTGTCCGGATACTAGCCCCGAAAGAATAGTACAAATACCCAATATGCAACGGGGGATTGACACAAAATGCCCAAAAGGCGGAAGATACGAACAGGAAGGCAGGGGAAGAGGTTCAAGCCGCTTCCCCTACCAAGTTGACGCTTTTTGGTTTCTTGTCAATAATCTATCGTTAGTATTCTTGGTATTACTCTATAAAACGAAGTCTAAATGAGGTGATTACAATGAAATGCGGTGTCTGCGGTATTAATACTGAAAATAGCGATACCTGTGAATTTTGTGGTAATTCAGTCTTACAATTCCCTTTGATTTCTGAATTCGATATAGAGCAATACAAACAGAAACTCAATCAATTCCGGCAAAAACTGTTTGATCCTGCCCAATTTGAGATAGATGGGGATGTTATAGTAAAGTATAAGGGCAACTCAGAGATTGCCGTTGTGCCGGGGAATATCCGTGTGATTGCCGGCCATTGTTTTGCGCGCAGCCGGATAAAAAAAGTATTGATACCCTCTTCCGTTGAGTTTATCGGCAATAACCCGGATGAGAGCAAGGATGAGGATAATAACGGGGCGTTTTGGGCGTGCCGAGAGTTGGAACAGGTATTTATTGAAGGAAAATCGCGCCTTGGTACAATCGGCAACTATGCTTTTTTTCAATGTATAAAGTTATGTTCAATAAAAGGAATCCCTGATAGAATAAAAAAAATTAAAGCCCATGCTTTTTCTGACTGTAATCTGGATGCTGAAACGATTAGGAACATTAAATCAGTAACTTTGGATATTGCGGAAAACTGGAATGATAAATGAAAGAGGTGTCTAATGGAAGGTAAGGAAATCAATGAAATTCTCACTTATAAACGGGAAAAAACGCTCAGGCTGCATTTTATCTGCAATGGTATAACAAATCTGGGACCAGGCCGCCGTTATGGTATCTGGGTACAGGGCTGTAATAAACGCTGCGAAGGCTGCCTGGCTCCGAATGCCCAGCCGAAAGACGGAGGCAATCTTGTTCCATGTGATGACATCATTGCTGAAATTATTGGCTCGAAGAATATAGACGGTATAACAATCAGCGGCGGCGAACCAGTTTTACAGTGGAAAGAATTGTACTATATTATGGGAAAAGTAAAAAAGAGAAATCCAAATATTAACGTATTACTCTATACAGGTTACTCATGGGGGGCTGATATAGAACCAATACGCGGTTATTATCATCCCGACACCTATAATACAGATGTAAATGAGTTCCATGATTTTTGGAATTGTCTTGATTATTGGATTGACGGCGACTACCAGGCTAAGAGAGATGACGGGAAAGGACTGCGCGGTTCTTCAAATCAGCAGTTATATGGAAACCTTTCTTACTATGGGAAAAAAGTTTTATGCCACCAACAAGAAGGGGGTGTATGGATAAGGTTAAATGATAATGACAGAATTTCTTATAACCCTACAGATTCGGATCCTATGTATAATTTTAGTACATCGCCGAGAATCGGAAGTATCCAAGTTAGAGAGGACATTACTTGTATTATCGGAATTCCTACTAAAGAAACACTTGATGTTTTTAACAAGCCTATTGAAGATAACAAAGACAAACGTAGCTCATCGGTAAATACAACAAGTGATCAGTCAACTTTGGAGCCACAGCCGGCCGCGAAAGCCGAAATAAATAAGGCTGAATTTGATTTACAGCAAAATGAGTATAATAAACTAGTTAAACGCTGCCAGGACTTACAACAACAAGTTCAGGATATGCAAACAGTGCTTGATGAAACCAACTGTACTAATAGTACATTAAATCGGACTAATAATGATTTACGGATTCAGCTTGCTGACGTTCAGCATACCAATAGTACATTAAATTGGACTAATAGTCATTTACAGAGCCAGCTTGCTGATGCCAAGAATACCTATGAAGTCTTATCTTCAGAGAATGTGCGTTTACAGGAACAGATAGACAAGCTCGATGCAGAATTGAGACAAAACAAGACAGCCCTTGATAGTTCACGCAGAGAACAGGAGGAATTAGTAAAGTACCGGAATAAAAATAAAGATAATTTAAAATTTCTTATTGATTTTTGTATCAGCCTTAAAAAAATTGCTGGAAAACAATCAATTGAAATTGAAAAACAGTTGCTTTTGCCGAAAATACCGGAAGAAAGAAAAAAAGAATTAAATAAACTTTCCAGTGTGTGGGAATCAATCATACTCAAAATCGACGATTTTATAAAACAATGGGGCTTTACGCCGGTCCGCCCACAAAGCGGCGATACATATAACCCCGATGAAGATCATGTAGATAATTCATCATCTTCTACAACAAATGTTATAAAAGAACTTGTATCCGAAGGGTATAAGGCAGACGGTATTGTTATTAAACAGGCGGTCGTTCGACTCCTGGAAAAGGCAGAAAGCCGGCAGCAAAAAGGACACAATTATGAAGCTTGGGATTGACTTTGGCACATGTTTTTCTTTTCCGGCGGCGGTACGCGGCAATGCGCCTGAATCGCTTTTATCAAATGATGATGACTACCGGGACGGGATTCCTTCGATTTTTTATTATGAGGCGGAAATCGGAGAAAGGACAGGTGTTGAGGCCAAGAGACGGTGTCAAGCGCATCCGTCTTACGGTGTTAAATATATCAAGAAAGAGATGCGCAGTGGGAAGCCTATTTCCAAAATTATTTACAACCTTGACGGACGTAAATTTTCAGCGAAAGAAATTATCGTCAAGATCATCAGGCATATTATTGAGCTTGCGCAGCAGAAGGCTACTGATATACCAATTTCCCCTAAACTTGAAAACATAGTAATAGCCGTCCCGGCGATGTCGGGTTCCAATATATACCGGCAGACAATTCTGGAAGCCGCCTGTGAAGCATCCGGCCTGTCCCGTACATCAGTTAAGATCATTGATGAACCGGTTGCCGCCGCGTTAAGTTATTTTTCCACACATCAAAATATTAACAATGGAACGACGATACTGACTTACGATTTAGGGGGTGGTACCTTCGACACCGCTATTGTCCGCTATGACACGGCGCTACCGCAGAAATTTAAAACCCGTATTCAAAGCGGGGATACAAAAGTCGGGGGGACAGACTGGGATAAGGTATTACGGGATTATTTTATCCGGGAGAATGATATACGGCTTCAAGGCAGTATAGATGAGGAGCAATTCGAGAGAGAGATTATTCAGATTAAGCACATGCTTTCCACAGAGGATGAAGTCAAGCGGGGCTTTTTCCCCGACAGTGGCGAAGATTCATATAGACTTAAAATTTCCAGGCAGCAGTTTGAGCACATGACCCGTTATTTGCTTGATATGACAGTCAGCGTGGTTAAAGATGTGATCGCCCGTTATAAAGAAGGAACCGGGGAAAATGAATCGAACATAAACACGATAGTGTTGGTTGGTGGAGCCAGTAAAATGCCGCAGGTAATAAACAGACTCAGGCAGGAGTTTCCCAATAAGGAGATAGTGCTGGACAAGCCCGAACGGGCGATTGCTTTTGGGGCCGCGATTTATGCGACGTTCGATTGGCTGGTTTCTACAGCGACTCATACTTACGGGGTTGATAGTCACAAACGGGATGATGATACAAACCAAATTAGCAATATATTATTTCGGGATTCTGAAATGGAGATTCATGACAACGGAAAATATATCAGTGCACGGAAATATTATGTGCCACTTCATAAAACGCAAACAGCCATTCATTTTGATGTTTATGAGACGGATGAGCCCAAGGGCGTTGATTGGACGCCTTTTAACGGGCGCGAGCCGATGTTTGGTGTTGAAGTTCCCGTAACTCCCGTAGACGGCATTGAGACAACAAAGCGTTCCTTTGCCGCTGAATTCAGGCTTTTGCAGGACGGAATTTTGGAGTTGCATATTTACGATAATGACCAGAACAGCATCGAAGTTGGATTTGCTAAAACAGATATTTTTTAGGAGGCAAAAGCAATGAGCGGCATGAATCGGGCTGTTCAGACAGCGAGAACCGAGGCGTGCGATCTAAAAGCGTTACGCCGGGGAGTGTCCATGCCGCCTGCTCCGACCGTCCGAAGCGGCTCAATGCCCTCTACTTCGGGGCCGTCCCGGCCCCTTCGTACCCCCGCCGCCCGGCGGGGGCGGGCATTTCGCCGCTTCGTCCTAACTTGAGCCTTTAAACTAAGGGCGCACGAGCCGGAAGCCCAGAAGGTCGTACCGATAAGACGGGGCGTCGCAGTTCCGGCCGGCAGAACGCGCGTACTGCGCGGTGTAGTCCCAGCTACCGCCGCGAAGAAGGCGGTACGAACCCGAGGACGCGCCCACTGGATCAGTCTGGGCGCCGCCGGTATAATCGCCATACCAGTCCCAGCACCATTCCCACACGTTCCCGCTCATATCGTACAACCCCAGGCTGTTCGGCGTCTTGGTCCCCACCGGATGCGTACTCCCCCCGCTGGTCCCGTAATACCAGCCGACACTAGCCACATTGTTGCTCCCGCTGTACTCATACACAGGGTAGTCCTTGCACCCTCCCTTGGCCGCGTACTCCCATTCCGCCTCGGTCGGCAACCGGTACCCGTTCGCCCCGCGGTTCCATGTTACCACCCACTTTACTGTATCATATTGACTCCGGTTGTTTGGATCGCCGCGCGTTTTGTCCATCGTGTACGCGGGCGTCAACCCTTCATTTACGCTCCGCCGGTTGCAGTACTCTATCGCATCGTACCAGCTTACGTTCTCCACCGGCAGATTATCACCCTTAAAGTAGCTGGGATTATTCCCCATCACCTCCGCCCATTCCTTCTGCGTTACCTCGTACTTGCTCATGTAAAAGCCCTTCACCGTTACCGTATGCACGGGCTTCTCATCATCGTCCCCGTTAGTGCTCCCCATGGAAAATGTCCCGCCCTCCACATACACAAAATTAACCGGCGGCTGTTGTGTGGGCGCGGCCTGCGGTGCCGCGAGCTTTCTTTTGCTTTCTTCTTTTACCTGTGCTCGTAGAGTAGAAAGCTCCTGTTGTGCCTGTTTAATTTTCTGCTCCAAATCGGCGTATTCATCTTTCCTGCTGTTAATTTCCTTTTTCAAATGTTCGGATGCCGCCTTCCTGTCTTCAGCGTCCTTTATCAGCCGCTCGGCTTCTGTTTTCTTCTCTATGACTTCCTGCGTCAGCCGTTTAGAGACACCTTTCATGTTTTCAATATCCAGGGCCAGCTTTTCAGCCTCTTCCCGCAGGCGTAACACGTGCTCCCATGCGGCTTTACCTATTGCGCAGGTCCGCTGGTATTGCTTGATATCCGCTTCCGATAGTAAGGGTGCGGGTAAAACGGCCGTGCCGCAGACTTCACAGATAGCAGTTTGGGCGCCGGTAACGCGCTTTCCGCACACGCCGCATTTCATTGTTTCGCCTCCGTATGTATAAGGCCGCCGGTACCCGCATACTGCGGTAAGCCCCGGATTATCTCCCGGAGACATTCCCGGTAGCCCGCAAACGCCGAATCCAACCGCGCCTCATATTCTTGTAAAGGTTTTAGCCTTTCCGTGGTAATCAGGGCAGCCGCTTTTAAGCGCTCGCAGAGGGCATGGTCAGTAACATACTCGCAGAAAAGGTCAAGATTGGCTTTGGCAAGCAGGCCCATACCGGAACAAAGCCTGATAATCTCTATGACTTGCCCGTCAGTTAATTCATCATTGAATTGCCGCCGTAGTTCCTCAAAATCTGTTTCACATTTCGCAATTTCCTGATTTTGGTCATCAATGAACGCCTGTTTTTGCTTAATAAGCTCGTTGACATCATCAATACCTTTCTGTATCTTGCCATGTTCTTCCCGCTGGGCATCCTGCCGCGCCTCCAGGCGGGCCGCCTCTTTGGTCAGGTTCGATAAGGCAGCCTTGTCATGGTCAAACTCCTCCTGCAAGGCGTTAAAAGATTCTATCCGTGCCTGCTGCATGGCAAGCTCCGACTTGACCCTGTCAAGTGCTTCCACGGTCAGGTTCAGACTCCGCCGCCGCTCATCAAGGGCGTCCAGAATATGATTCAAGGCGATAATTACACCCCTGCCCTGCTTGAACAGTTTATCCGGAGCACGGAAAAGATATTTGCCAAAAAACTTCGTAAGGGCATCGGCATCCTGAAGGCTCTCCAAATCCCTATCGGCGGGGATGTAGGCGCCGAGTACGGATTCACAGATATTCAGGCGATCTTCCAGTTCCGGGGTACTGCTCTTGCCTGCCTCAATCAGCGCGTTTGTAACCTTATTAATGGTATTTTTATCCAGCATCTGCTTCCCCTTAATTACGATTCCTGTAGTCCGCAATCAGCGCCGAAATGTCCCGCATACATTCCGTGTTGGTATCGATGTTTTGGATGTGGAGCGTGTAGCGCCTGCCCCGTGTGATAACGCCAAGCCGCACGCGGCAGCTTGCGGTACAAACTTCAGCAATGTCCAGGCGGACAGTCTGTTCACCTCCCGCGGAAGTCCGGCAATAAACGGTTACGTTTCCCTTTGCCGGATCGACAATATAGTAGGGAGCGCTCCACTGAACCTCTCGCAGCGCTTTCAATTCGGTGTTTTCCCGTACCATAACGTCATTATAGGTTTCTTGCCCGTCAAAGGCTTTGACGCCGATTTCAAACAGACAGATTTCCGGGGCATCCCCTGCTTTTTCCCCATATATTGCCGCACCGTGGGCAACCGCGATGAACTTCTCGTTTACATTTACGTGGGCGATGCGCTTATCGTATAGTTCCGCTAAATCAATGTTCAGAAAGTCTTTAACGGCTTTTTCCACACAGGGCAGTTGGCTAAAGCCTCCTATCAAGAGCACCCTAAAGGTATCCTGCTCCGCCGCCGCGCCGTTCCGCCGCTCATCTTCAGGAACAACTTCGTCAAAATACTTTTTAAGAAGCGGCTGGTTGACCTGCTCAAAAATATCGTGCAGAAACGGAATATCCAGGGTATAACGCTGCCCTTTTAGTTCGCAATTCAGGGGTTTTATGTCGCCGCCTTCGCTATAGTATTTGTTTAGCCTGTTCCTGATTTCATCATGATTCTCTATTTTATAGCGTTCAAACGCTACGGCATATTCCGCCAATTCCGGCTTTGATAAGTTCCGCATGGCTATTTCAGGAATTGACCTCACGACCCCCTGATCAAAAGCCACCCCCGCGAACCCAAAAGTATTCCGATCATCCACACTCGTGCCTTTTTGAACCACAATAGCTATATTCGCCTCGCTACCGCTTCGCGTGATACGGCAGTTCGAGATGTCCAGTGTCCCCCCGCCGTAGTCAACAACGATGATGGTACCGGTAAAACCCTGGTTTTTCGGACGGCTGACATAGAATTCACAGGCACAACTTGCCTCTCCCCTAAACTGGCTTTCTTCAGCTTCGGTATCAAGAAAGTCTTGCAGTTCGTCCTTGACGGCTTCCGCGTCAGCGATAAGGTCATCGCTGATGACATTCGGTAATGCAAGGACAATGTGTTCCAGCTTGGCACTCCTATCGGTCTCGGCGACAAACTGTTCCCACTTGTACCGGACTATCAAAAGATGAAGATAATCCTTCACCACGTCGATCACCCGCTTGCCGTGTTCGGCGTTGAGAATCCGTGTATAGGAATTGCAAAGCGCCAGCTTGTAGAACTCGTAATAGTAGTAGTCATCGGGATCTGTCCGGTGAACCGTTTGGGCTGCCTCCCCAATCCGTACCTCCTCAGAATCCCTGGAGTCCTTTGGATAGGCTATTGCGCTGGGAATATACTCTTTTCCCCCGCCCCCACCGAACCTGTAACCGCTGATATTCCCCTGCTCATTACGATATGCGATTGTGCTGTTGGTCGTTCCGAAATCAATTCCTATTTTCTTCATTACTTAATCCCTTTGATTCTTGATTTGACTTTTGGTCCGCTTCCGGCAACATATCCCAGACATACTGCACGGGACGGGCGAAGTTTATTTCCTCTGTTAGGCCTTCCCGCGACACCGTATCGGAACCGCAGAAAACGCCGACAACATAACCGCTCTCCGGGTCTATGCACATGCCGCCGGAACTGCCGCTCTTCCCTTCTATGTTGAGCAGTATTTTTTCCGCCCCTTCTATCTTCTGATGTGAGGCAATGGCCCCCGAATAAAGAGAAGGTTCGTCATACCGGTCTCCGAAGGGATAGCTCCAAAGCTTTATCGTATGCCCCGGTTCAAGGCCTTTGCCTTTGTCAGGAAACAGTCCGGCGCAGGGCAGCTTCCGTGTTCCGGCGTCAAGCTTTATAACGGCAATGTCGGCAGCCTGGTTCACGGCAGCCACGGTGCACTGGTGTTCCGTGCAGATGTGGTTGCCCTGACTGTCTTTGACCCTGACCCGCGCCTTGATAGAAACCGGGCCGTTTATCACATGGGCGCAGGTTACGGCATACCCGTCTTCAGCAATAAGAAAACCGCTTCCCACGCCGGATTCTGTATGTATGCGTATGAGCGTCTCTTCCACGCGCTGGGCATTGTAGCCGGTCAAGGCGGCGCTAATTTTTTCCAGATGCGCCCTGGGCGGGCAGGGGATCTTTGCGGTCTCCTTAACCGATTCCTGTTCGCCCGGAATCATAAGACCCTTTTCCTTCATGGCGCCGCGCAAATCATCGGCGGTAAATTCATTGACGATTTCTTCGAGGTCGCACACCCTTGATGTGAATATCTGATCGCAGAGTTTAAAAAGGTTATCCATCTCTCTTGCGTTGCTAAAATTTTTGGCGGACCTCCTGATTACAGGAATACACTGTTTCAGCAATTCCTCGAATTCTGCCGTATATGTGTATTGTTCCTGCTCACAGAGCCGCTTAAAGATTAAAAGCAACTCACTATTGGAATAATCCTCAAACTTAATTTCATTCTCAGGGGGAAAGCGCCCCCCCAATCCGGGATTTTGACTTAAAAACGCCTCCATCTCTTTCGGGTATCCCACCAAAATAATGCAAATTTCCCCCTGGTTCTTCTTGTTGCCCGTGAAGTCTACCAGATACTGAATAACCTTTTTGCCGTAATCCACTTCCCCCTTGCCTATGTACTGATATGCCTCGTCAATCACCAGGACTCTGTGCCGGGCCCGTTCAAATACCTCTTTGAGTTTCCTCTCCGTGTCCCCCTCATGAGCCCCGATTAACTCCGCGCTCCCGGGTGCGATAACTTCGCTAAAAGGCAGGATTCCTATGTTTACCAGGATTTCCCCTAATATTCCCGCCACCGTGGTTTTGCCGGTTCCAGGATTTCCGGTAAATACGAAGTTTAACGGCGGCTTGGCTTCTTTGCCCTGCTTTTTTTTTACTTTGATTTGCTTGGCAAGCAGCCTGATCTTGTTCTTGACTCCCTGTAATCCGATGAGGGCGTCTAATTTTTCGGTTGGTGAGCGTGTTTTATCACCGGCGACCAGACATTTTTTCAGGTCGTAGGTAGTATCGCCGACTGTCATGGTATCCGGTATGTCTTTTTTTCTGATGCAGCGGTCTTTCCCTACGGTTCTCCCTATGTCGAGCATTAGATTCTCCACGAGACCCGCGTTTCCCCAGGATCCGCCGGCGGCTTTTTGCCTCAGCCAATTCTCCATAAAATCTACCAGAATGTCTTCCAGTTCCGGCGCGACGGTATATCTTTCTTTGTGCGCCATCCTGCGAAAGATCTCCGCCAGTTCCGCACCGGTGTAGTCCGGCAGAAGGATGTGATTTCTGAACCGCCTTCCAAACCCGTCGTCAAGAGCGATGAAAGCCTCGACATCCCTGGGATATCCTACGATGACCACCGACAGGTCAGAATACATGGTCATGGCGTTAAGCAATACACTGTTTAACTCTTTAGCAAAAGCGTGTGGTTGCCGCCGGGACTCGTCTTTTGTATCGCCCACTATCCCGCTGATTTCATCAATGAGAAGTACGCCGCCCAACGCCTCCTGTACCTTTTTATCGGTCTTGATCGCCGTACCGCCAACAACATTGTCCATTATGGCATCCGCAACGCATGTGATCACATGGCCGCTCGAAAGTGCGCCAATCTCATAGAGATACTGGCCCAGCAACTTGGCAACTGTAGTTTTGCCGGTTCCCGGCGCGCCTTTAAGAGCGAAGTGCAGTTTCAGGTTCTTTTTTTTCTCATACTCATCATTACGCACTTCAGAAAAGCGGGAACGGTAGGCGGGTATGCCTTTACCAATACCCGCGTTTTTTACCTCGTTTTCAATACCGTCTAACACCGAACGAAGAGTATTCATGCCGACCAGTTCATTGAACAGTTCCTTGCTTGTTTTTGACGGCTTCTGTACCCCGAAAACGGCATTACAGGTGTCTTGGTCAAAGGGAACCGGAGGTGTTTTACCTTTGCAATTCGTTTCTATTCTGACACGCACACCGGCGAGCGGGAGATTTTCCTTGCGGGCGGCCCGGAATACTTCTTCGGTAACCGCGTCCAACTGAGACGGGGGAATGGTGAGCTCCCCCAGTATATGCTTCTTTTGAAGGAGGTTGCGTACTTCAGCGCGGGAAGGCGGTTCGATAAGAATAAGGTTCGGGTATTTACCCATATCCTCCTTTTCATCCAGATAGTTGCGCCATTCGGTTAAATAACCGGCGAGGGGGGAGTGTTCATATTTCCGGTAGGCTTCCTGCGGGGTAAAACCTTTGAAACAGAAGACAATCAGGTCGTTTCCCGCGTGATTTTTGTAGGTGTCCAAAAAAAAGTTCAGGTCTTGAAGGTCGTTATTATCCAGCCAGTTCGCCATATCCATGACGACAATCGCTGCCCCCACCTCGGTTCTGCGCTTGCGCTCCAATACGGCTTCAAATATCTTTAGGGCATCCCGGTTACTCACCAGTTCGCTTTCCGGTTCGGCTGCCGTTGATTGAGCTTCCGGCGTTGTTTCCGGCTTAGGTGTTGAGGATAGAACTTTCCGTCTCGGTATCGGTAATGCTCTCTGTTTCGATCTTCCCTCCTGCGGAACCTGCAATTCTGTCATCTCGTAATAAAGCCGCCGCATCTCGGGTTTGGCATAACGTATCCCGCCTTTTCGGTCATAGAAGAGGATAAACTCGTAGATTTGGTCGTCAAGAAGAGCCTGCGCGATATGCTGTTCCAGATTTTGCTCCCGAAGCCTATCATCACAAAACAGGCTCTCTTTTCCAAAGACATAGATAAAACCGTGTTCATCATAGCGCTTAAACTTGCTCATATATTCCTCTTTTCATTTATTGGGAGCCGTAATCGGTTGCTTGAGTGTTTCGACATCGAAGGCGCGGAGGTCGCCGTTCAGACGGTTGGCGTATTCCTGGGGTGCTACGCGCCTCGCATCCGGGGCAAAACCATGAATAGCGCCTGTAATTTCTTCAACCCAGCCGTCACGGGTCTCCATACTGTGTGTGGATGTGCAGCGGAGGTCAGAAGTAACCATGGTTGAATCTTTGCCCTCCTGTCCGCCCGCGATAGTCAAAGAGAGCTGGTCTTCGCCATTCTTGTGCCGAAGTAACAGGTGAAGGTCATTCCGTTCATCCTCGCCGCGAAAAAATGCTTCCTCCAAATTCCAGCCCGGAAGTTTTTCCCGCATTTCCGCGCCTATTTCACGCCGCAGCTCCGATGCAAGAAAATTATTCCGTCCCTCGGACTCAACCGCCGTTATTTTTTCATCCAGGTGATTTATCTGGGCTACCGTATCCTGCAACCGCGCCAAGGTGATGTCCGGCTTATTAATGGCGCTTTGCAGAACCGCCATCTCGTCTTTCACCCCGGAAAGTCTGCCGTGAGACCAGTGGTCGATTTCTGCGGCAACCCTGACCTCTCTACCATCTTCCTGAAGGGTATATTCCAAGCCCTCAAGCGCTGCTATCCGGCTGTCCGCCTCCACCAAAAGCCGGTTGATGTGATTGAACACCTCGGTCCACTCGGCCTCGGCGATTATGACCCGCTCACGAAGCTCTATCGCATCGTTGCAAACATCCTGTGCGGTACTGAGCGCCGCTTCGCTCATTGCAACGGTACCGGTGTTATTACCTTCCGCTTGTTCCAAACGGCGAGTGAGCCTATCCCACTCCCCAGAAGCAAAGAGCCGGTGCCGGTACTTCTCGTCTATATCGTTCAGGAGGAGACGCGCCTGATTTATCCATAATGCGGCGATCTCGGCTTTACTCCTGCGCTCCGCCTCCATGTTCTGGATGATATCGGTAACCTGGTTTTGTATCTCCCTGCGGGTTTCTTCCAACTCTCGTTCAAGTTCGGCTTTCTGGTTTTGCAGTTCCCGCACGAACCTTTCCTCCATACGCCGGCGGGCTTCCTCCTGTTCCTGCGCCAGGAGCCTGCGGGCTTCCGCCTCCTTCATCCCCTGTTCGTGGATACGGCGGTTGAAGGTCTCCTGAGCCCGCTGCAATGCCTGGGCCTGTTCCTGCTCTTGTTGGCGTATATGGGCATTGAAGGCATCCTGGGTTTGCTGCAAAACTACCGCTCCGTTCCGCGCCTGATTTTGCAATTCTTGGGTAAGCCCCTGTATCTCCTGATTACAGCGGTTCTGTAAATCCCGCATACGCTGCGCCGCCGCAGCTTCGGTTTGTCGACGGTTTTTTTCCGCGTTTTGAGCTTCATGCTGCGCCGTCTGAACCGCCCGCTGCATACTTTCCCATTGCACATTAGTAATTGAAATGTTGTATTCTTTTCTTCCGCTCATAATTCCTCTCCTTGTTTTTTCAACCCTTTCAGTTATTTTACTAATAGGTTGATTTTATATGCAGCCTTTACAAGCCACCAGCTTATTGAATGTTTCAAGGGCTTCTTTCGTAGGAATACCAACCAAATAGAAGCCGTCTTGTTCTGACTTAAATTGAGGGAAACGCGGTTTCTGCGCAAATCCCCGCATGGAGTCATCCTCCGGTGCGGGAAAATCAACAACCGTATTGTCCGCCAACCGTACCCAATGGCCGTCGTCTCCCTGGTAACACCGGGTTTTTTCTCCGTTTCCCATAGGGATATTCCCGTAAAGTTTCTGGTTCGATGATCCGCGCAAGCCGCGTCCGTCATCATTTTGCGCCTGATATTCTCCGTCTATCCACCAATCAAGGGCATCGAAGAATGCGCTAAACTCGGCCCGTTCTACACATCCATTACCATCATCAAGCAGGCAGGGCGCTATATCCTGCTCCCATGAGTATCCGGTATAGAGCAATATGGTAAGATCAGGATACGCCTGTTTTATGTTTTTTATGACATAAAATAATTCTTTCCATTGTAACATGGGCTCGCCGCCGCTGATGGTTATACCGGAGACAGGGGGCTGCTTATTGATCGCATGAGAAATTTCACGGATAAGTATGTCGAAGGCTATTACGCTGCCGCCGTCCATTATGCGGGATTCCGGCGCAACACAGCCCTCGCAATGTCTGAGACAGCCCTGCACCCAGAGACCGTAACGGATGCCTGGTCCAAGGTTGGTAACATCGCTACGCCGGAAATGCAAGCGCAAAAAATCCCGCTGCGGATAGGTGAGGAGCGTATCCGCCATATTTTTACGGCTGAGGAATGAAGCGGAAACATCATTAATCTCAATTGCTTTTGTATGATCCATAGCTGCTCCTCCTCAAAAGTTCAATACAGACATATACCATATACCTGCAAACTCATAGTGGGGGTAGCGGAGAAGCCGCAGGCTTCGGAGCGAGGGGGAGCAGCCCGCCGTCATATACGGCATAGAGCCGGAAAAAGCCCCGGACATGACCTGTTTGCTCCCCCTTCTTAATAGTCAAAGCATATCACAAGAAAAACCCTTTGTTAAGCGTATCCCGGTTTTTTCCAGGACAACAGCACTTACTTTTTGTGCGCCAAAATTCCCTCAACAGCAAACCATTTTGAAGAAAAAAATGACCGCAAAGGCGAAAAAGTAAGGGAAAAGCGTAAATTTTTCTTAATTTTCTCCTTCCTTCTTCGAATTTTTCGCCTTTGTGGTAAAAATTCTTCAATATTTTGATGTTTTTCAAGCCCCAGTGAGTAAGTGCGTTCGCCCTTCATTTATTAGCAGCATTATTGACAACATTTATTTATAGATCAAAAATATATCGATCAAAGATACTGATAAAAACATTTTAAGGATAGGTGCCAATATGTATTTAGCATTTGCAGCGGATGTCATCGGGTTTTCCCTGTCATTCAGGGAATGCGCAAAGATTGTTTCTAAAACAGGTTACAAGGGATTCTGGTTTAACATAGACCGTGATGCCGAGTTATCCGTATCGGAGACCAGGGAACTGCTTGAGGAATTCAAACTGCTTCCCGCAGGTTTCGGCCTGCCGGTCAATTTTCGTACCGACGAAGCTGTTTTCACTGCGGACCTTGCCAAACTGCCACGTTACGCTGAATTCGCCAAAAATGTAGGATTAAGCCGCTGTATGACCTGGATTATGCCCGGCTCGGATACCCTTGAATACAGGGAAAACTTCGATTTGCACCGGAAAAGACTCTCCGAAGTTGCCGCTATTCTCGGCGCAAACGGCATTTCGCTGGGCCTTGAGTTTGTAGGCCCCTATACCAAACGTAAGGACATGAAGTACGAGTTTATCCACAACCTGGACGGCGCGCTGGAACTTTCATCTGCCATCAAGACCGGCCATACCGGTATTGTAATGGATATATTCCACTGGGATACCGCCCGTCAGAAGCGCGAAGATTTTGCCAGACTGGGTACGGAAAAGAATATTATCCTTGTACACCTCAACGATGCCCCCTCGGGCGTCCCCCTGGACGAGCAGCTTGACAATGTACGGGGCCTTCCCGGTGCTTACGGTACGCTGCGCTTTGCCGAATTCTTTGACGGCCTCAAGTCCCTCGGCTATACGGGCCCCGCGGTCGTGGAACCCTTCTACCCGGCCCTGGCCAGGATGAGCTTTGAGGAGGCGGCCAAGGCCGTATACGCTTCGGCTATGAAAGTTTGGAAAGACTTTTAACGCCAATTTCATAGGTCCGCGCAGCCCCGATAATCGGGATTTTTTGCATAATGCGGACCAAAGGTCCGATACAAAAAATCCACAAGCGCAACAAACTGCTGGCATCACCTTCAGACGTTCCAAAAACGGCTTGAAGTTTGTTCCGTCGTTGGGGTTCGCAAAGACCCCCCGGTTAGGTATTCCCCTTCTACCGCCGCCTGCATGTGGTACGCCGCTTTGAGCGTCTCGTCCTTCATCCTCATGAATGTGGCATCGCTGTCGGTCTTTGAATAACTGTTGTGCGACGGGATATATACAATATAATTTGGAAGATTTAATATGAAGACTGCCGCGCCGCCCCCCGAAATTCGGTATCGGCGGTACTGCGGCAGTATGTTTTATAAGGCTACTGGGTTTCCCGCGTCCGCCTGATA
Source organism: Treponema sp. (assembly GCA_031276295.1). GTDB lineage: Bacteria > Spirochaetota > Spirochaetia > Treponematales > Breznakiellaceae > JAISNI01. Next base: position 9,317 of record JAISNI010000052.1, on the reverse strand, counting down.
ACATCGGCATAGGCGGCATAGGCAGGCTGCTGATACAGGGGCGCAAGGGCGTCTTCAAAGAGCTTGTGCTCCGCCGCCGTCAGTTCGGTGATGATGGAACCCGAATCCCTGGCCTGCTTTTCGTATTTAACTTCCGCCTCAAGCCACGCGGCCCGTTCCACTTTTGCCCCCTCCATAGCGCCTTCCTTGACGATCTTCTTTTCCGCGTCGGAAAGGCTGTTCCACACGCCGACATTGATAAGGATCATTTCAGGGGAAGCCATGTGGCCGTCAACGGTGAAGTGCTTTGCAACTTCAAAGTGAGCTGCGGTAATGTAGGAAGGCCAGTTGTTTTCCGCCCCGTCGATGATGCCGTTCTGGATGCCGGGGTAAACTTCGCCGTAGGCCATAGGCGTAGGCGAAGCGCCAAGATAACGGATCATATCCATCATAAGGGGGCTTTCCTGCACCCGTATCCTCAGCCCCGCCATATCCGCCGGAGTTCTGATGGCCTTTTTGGAGTTGTAAAAATTACGGAAACCGGCGTCAAGCCAGCAAAGCCCCAGAAGATTCTGTTGCTGCAGGGAGTTCATAAGTTCATCGCCTATGGGACCGTCCAGTACCTTAAACATGTGGGACCGATCGCGGAATAAAAACGGCATAGCCAAGGCGTTCATCACCGGATTAATCGAAGAAAGGGGGTTCAGTCCTACCCTGATAAAGTGAATGTCCCCGGTCTGGGTCTGTTCAATCGTGGTTTTCTCATCCCCCAGCACCGAATTGTTATACACCTCAATTTTGATTGCCCCGTTGGTCTTTTCTTCTATATATTTTGCCATTGCCAGGTCGCCCAGGACGGTGGGATACCCGTCGGGCTGGTTATCCGCAAGGCGGAAAACCCTTGTTTTACCGGCGGCGCCGGAACCTTGCTGATTGCCGGCGGCAAATAGCGGGGTAACGGCTAAGGCCAGGGCAAAAAAAACTGAAAACACTACCATCAACTTCTTCATCTTTCTCTCCTCCATACAATACCGATATATTCTTACCGGCCCAAGGCCGGCTATTAAAACCAAAGCTATTTCCCAAACATCATATTCGGAACAGTCATAGAAAAAGCCGGCACAAAGGTTAACAGCATCAATACGGCAACCATGGTTAAATAGAACGGAACCATCGCCTTTGCCGTCTGTTCAATCTTTATGCCTCCTATGGAGCTCCCCACGAACAGCACGGTCCCAACCGGTGGTGTTAAAAGGCCGATGGAAAGGTTCAACATCATGACAATCCCGAACTGGACCGGGTCCATACCTATAGCAGGGGAAGTTACCACCGGAACCAGAATGGGCGCCGCGATGAGGATGAGGGGCGCCATGTCCATAACGCAGCCCAGTATGAGAAGGGAAAAGTTGATAAGCAACAGCAGCAACACCCGGTTATGGCTTATACTAAGAAGGCCCTGGGTAATAAGGGCGGGAATACGAAGAACCGTCATCATGTAACCGAATGCCGAAGAAGCGGCGATCAGGGTCATAACCATTGCCAGGGTATGTAATGTACGTTTCAGTATCGGCCACAGATCCTTTATGGAAATTTCCCTGTAGAAGCATAATGCTACAATAAGGCCCCAGATGCAGGCCAATACCGCCGATTCATTTGCGGTAACAATCCCGGTAAATACGCCGCCGATTATCAGTACGGCAGTGAACATTCCTAAACCGCTGTCAATAATGATTTTAACCGCTTCTTTAATGGTGTACTTCCCGCCCTTGGGATAGTTACGCCGGACCGCTATCACATACGTTGTAATTCCAAGCGCTATCCCCAGAAGGATGCCCGGTATAAGACCGGCCATAAACAGTTTCCCTACCGAAAGCCCTCCTATGGCCGCCGCATAGATAATCATATTATGACTCGGGGGGATCAATACCCCCTGGCAGGCGCTGGCAATGGTAACGCATACCGAATAGTCCGCATCGTAGCCCTGTTTTTTCATCATGGGAATGACAATAGCCCCCAGAGAAGAAGTATCGGCAACCGCCGAACCGGAAATACCGCCGAAAAACATACTGTCCATGATGTTGACCATGGCAAGTCCGCCGCGCATACGCCCGACAAACACATCGGCAAGTTTGACAATTCTATCGGAAATACCGCCGGCACTCATGATTTCCCCGGCGAGTATAAAAAAAGGAATCGCCAGGAGGGAAAAGGAATCCACACCGCTTACCATCTTCTGCGTAATGGCCCCCAGCGAGATCCCCTTGTACGCCGCGGTAACAAACGCGGAAAACGCCAGCGCAAAGGCTATGGGAAATTTGATGATGATGAGGATCGCAAAAATCCCTATGAGCAAGGTTATCGCTGTTAAATCTACGGTCATAGTGTGGCATCCTTCTTGGTAAAATCATCCTGTTTTCTCTGCTGTTCATCCGTACCGTACTTAAAGTGATCGTATATTTGGTAAACTGAAATGAGGGCTATAAGAATACCCACGGCTGTAGGGAAAAGGTACTCGTAACCTACCGGTATTCCGGTTCCCGGAAGGCGGTTGTACCTTAGTTTTGTAAAATAGGGCCCCATATTAACGCTCATCATAATCCCCATAAAACAAATAAGAATCTTTCCGAGTATCTCCAGGGGCAGAGTAATTTTTTTAAGGGCCCTCTCTACAATAATGGTAAGAGCTATGTGAATTTTATCCCGTACCCCCAGGGCCATTGCGATAAAACAGAAAAGAATCATGAATTGCCGGGCCATCTCTTCAGACCACCCCGGAGCGTTATTGAAAAAATACCGCAGTACCACCTGTATGGCAACGACCACAAGCATAGCGCCCAGACTAATAGCGCCTATGATCTCAAATAAAAAGCAAATCATATTAACAATTTTTTTATACAGATTCAAAACACTACCTCCTGTTCCAGGCGCTTGACAAGGATTAACGATAAAAATTCGGAACGAAGATACCTCGCCGCTCCGCGACGAGGTATCCCCACGAATAAAAACAGTATACCACAGACAAAAAATTCATGCAATAAGAATTTTGTACCCGTCAAGCCGCAGGTTCAACCCATGGCTCCTGGTGAAATGTGTGTTATCAGAGCCTACTCAATCCAGCCCTTCAAGGCTTCGTGAGCGGTCTTGAGCTTGTCGATAATGTCTATATGCTGGGGGCATTTCTTCTCGCAGGCGCCGCAGGCCGCGCATAGGGAGGCGTCGGAATTGCCGCGGCTCATAAACATATAGCTGCGCCGGGGCTGATCGTAACTGCCGAACATAACCCCGTCATTGTAGCGTCCGAATATGCCGGGAATATTGACGCCCTTGGGACAGGGCAGGCAGTATTCGCAGGCCGTACAGGGGATGGATTTAAGAGAAAGGTACTTTTCCCTTACCCTGGCGATAATGGATACCTCTTCCTTGCTTAAACAGCCCGGAACCGCGTCTTCTTTTGAAAATATCTCGATATCCTCTTTCAACTGTTCCAGTGTACTCACCCCCGACAGGATGGTACTAACTTCAGGGTAGTTTATAACATGACGGAAAGCCCATTCAACGCCGCTCCGTTTAACCGGATATTCATTGTAGATAGCCTGAACCGCATCAGGGGGCGTTGCGAGGGAGCCGCCGCGCAGCGGTTCCATTATCACAAGGGCGCAGCCTTTTTTGCCCGCCAGATGTATGGCTTCCTCGGTTGCCTCGTTTTTCACGTCAATAAGGTTCTGCTGTATCTGGCACATACCCCAATCGTAGTACGCAAGAACCTCCTGAAAGGCCGGTAATTGGCCGTGATAGGAGAAGCCTATAGCCTTTATCATACCCTCCGCACGGAATTTCTCGTATTCTTCAATAATTTTCCGCTGCTTGATCTCTTCCCAGATGCCTTTCCCTATATTGTGGATCAGGTACACATCAATATAGCTGGTCCTGAGCTTTTTAAGGGTATTCTCCAGATTCTTTCTTATATCATCCTGGGTAGCCATAGCGCCAAGAGGCTGCTTGGTAACAATCGTAACTTTTTCGCGGCGTTCCCCTTCCAGGGCTTCTCCCAGTACGGCCTCACTGGTCTTGTTGTGGTAACCGTAGGCCGTATCAAAATAATTCACCCCATGATCCGCCGCGTAGCGGATCATTTCAAAGGCCCTCTCTACATCTACGATGGCCTCATTGCCCCTGATAATCCGGGGCAGCCTCATGCAGCCCATTCCCAGCGCCGACACCTTAAACCCAAGTTTTCCATAGGTCCGGTATTGCATTCTTTCATACCTCTCTTGTATTAAAATGATGCTTTTAAAATCGGTTTTCATAACCGATTCAACCAGCAAAACTATAAATCTTAACGTTAAGGTTAAGTCAAGAGGTTTTACGGAGGTTTTAAACGAAGTGAGTATACGCCTGCCGCTTTCCGCCCGCAACGGTTGGGCTTATCAATAATTTATGAATTCGGCTCATTTTCCTTTTTGTTGACCATTTTTTATTTCGGGTTTATAAGTATGCTATGAGGATCATTACCGATTCCTTCCGGAGCCGTTGCATTGAACTGATAGATCAAATGCTGTTTGGAGGGTGCCATGTATCTTTTGGGTGTTGATATAGGGGGAACCAAATGCCGGGTATCCCTGGGGCGGGACGAGGGCGGGGAACTCCGCTTTGTCTCCCGGGGGAATGAACGCGCCGCGGGGGAACGGGCTCCCACCGCAATGCTGAAACTGCTCCTTGACGATGCGGAGCGCTTGGCCAAAGACGCGGCGGAAAAACCCGCCGCCATAGGGATAAGCTGCGGCGGCCCCCTTGACCGGAAGCGGGGGCTCATCCTGTCCCCGCCGAACCTTCCCGGCTGGGACAGGATCGGGGTAACCGCGTATTTTCAGGCCGCTATGGGCATACCCGCCTTCCTCCAAAACGACGCCGACGCCGGCGCTCTGGCGGAATGGAAATACGGCGCGGGGAAAGGCTGTGATTCCCTGGTCTTTATCACCTTCGGGACGGGCCTCGGCGCCGGCCTGGTCCTCAACGGCCGGCTTTATTCCGGGGCATCCGGCATGGCCGGCGAGATAGGCCACATCAGGCTTGCGGAGTACGGCCCGCCGGGTTACGGTAAGACAGGCTCCTTCGAAGGCTTCTGTTCCGGCGGGGGCATAGCCCGCCTGGCCCGGGCTATGGCGGAGGCGGAACTTCAGCAGGGAAGAAGCCCTTCAATCTGTCCGGGCTATGGGGATTTGGAAAACCTGAGCGCCAAATCGGTGGGCCGCGCTGCGGAAAAGGGAGACCCTCTGGCCCGGCAGATCTATGCCGAGGCCGGCAGAAGGCTGGGGCAGGGTCTTTCTATCATCATAGACACCCTCAATCCTGAAATGATCGTCATAGGCAGCATCTTTGCCAGAAGCCGGAATGAACTGTGGCCCCATGCGGAAGAAGTGATCAAAAAGGAAACCCTCTCCGCATCGAGGGAAGCCTGCCGGGTGGTTCCGGGCATCCTGGGAGACGAGATCGGCGATTACGCCGCGGTTACGGCGGCTAAATACGGGCTGGAAACAACCATCGGGGCAGGGAATTTTTACGGATAAAGGACAAACCGTCCGGGGGCAAACCGTGTTTTTTCGACATAGGAGGCTCCACTATCTGCCATGTAAGGAGCCCCGCGCCGGTTCGGTTGGAATGTTGGGGCTATGAATATGCCCGCACACTCCTATTCCCTCTCCTTCCTAATCTATGATATACTAAGACTATGAAAGCATTATTCATAGGCGGGTCAGGTACAATCAGCGCCGCTATTACACGGAAAGTTCTGGAACAGGGATGGGAGCTCTGGCTTCTTAACCGGGGGAACCGGAACAGGGATATCGCGGGAACCAAGGGGAACCTTGTTGAGATACAGTGCGATGTCAATGCCGAATCGGAGAATGTTATCGCCGCAAAGCTGTCAGGGCAGACATTTGATGTGGTTGCGGATTTTATCGCCTTTACTCCCAATCAGGTTGAAAGGGATTTCAGGCTTTTTTCCGGCAAGACCAACCAGTATATCTGTATAAGCTCCGCGTCTGTTTACCAGAAACCGCTTTCGGATTACCGCGTTACCGAAAGTACCCCCCTTGCAAACCCCTACTGGGAATACGCACGGAACAAGATTGCCCTGGAAGACCTGCTTATGAAGTTGTACCGGGAAAAGGGCTTCCCCGTTACTATAGTACGGCCAAGCCATACCTACGATGAGCGGAGTGTGCCGCTGGGTGTACACGGGAAAAACGGAAGCTGGCAGGTTCTTAAACGGATTATTGAAGGGAAGAAGGTGATTATCCACGGGGACGGATCGAGCCTGTGGACCATGACGCATAACAGCGATTTTGCCAACGCCTTCATCGGACTTATGGGGAATATACGCGCCGTAGGCGAGGCCGTGCAGATCACCTCCGGCGAAACCCTTACCTGGAATCAGATATACGAATCTATAGCCCTTGCCCTGGGGAAGAACCTCAAGGCGGTGCATATTTCAAGCGAATTCCTCAGCCTTGTCGGTCCGTACAATTTTTTGGGAGGGCTTATCGGGGACAAGGCCACTTCCGTGGTCTTTGATAATACAAAACTTCTGCGTCTGGTTCCCGGCTTCACTGCCGGGGTCCGCTTTGATCAGGGGGTACGGGAAACCGTTAATTACGTGCTGACCCATAAGGAATGCCAGCGGGAAGATCCAGATTTTGACGCGTGGTGCGACAGGCTTATCGAAGGCAGGGGCAGACTTCTGGAGGAACTGCGGATCAGCTAAGCGCCTTTCCCAGGGTAAAACCGCCCTCGTCCTCTGCCAGACTGGAAAAGCCCATTTTCTTGTAGAAGGCAAGGGCGCCGGTATTTGTCCTATTTACCCCGAGGTGCAGACCCGGAACTTTCCGTTCCGACAGGGCAGACCACAGGCTTTCCATCAGACGCCTGCCCCAGCCCTTGCCCTGTATGGTCTTGAGCAGATCTATGTGCAGATGCGCCGGGTACAGGGCATACCAAGCCGGCTGCGGAACGGGGTGCTGTTTGTGGAAGACAAGCGCCATACGGCTTTCAGTTTCGGAAGCGATTTTTTCTGCGGGATAGGGCTGGGGGTAACGTTCACGGAGCAGGGGTAGCCAGCTTTTCTCCAGCCATTTCCCGTAATCTTCCGTATCCGGCGCACAGACAATATAGCCCTGAGGTATGCCGTCCTCTGCGGCAATAAAGCATATCGAATCAGGATAAAATGCGTAAGGCGCCGCATAGTACTGGCCCAGCATATAGGGGTCCTTAAAAAGAGCCGAGGCATCTTCCCCCGCCTTTCCGGTTTTAAGGCATATTTCGTACAGATACGGTATATCCTGTACGGCCGGCGGCCTTATGTTTATCTGCATATATTACTTCCTTTCCCAGGGTAAATCCAGGTCCCCGGAATCATCGTCCGCATTGTGCGTTTTTTTTGCTTTCTCATTTTCCAGTTTCTTCTGCTGTCTAAAGGCGATAAATAGTATTAAAGCGATAAAAATAAGGAAAATTATCGAAAATAACAGTACCCACGGAGAATTTGTCTTAACAGGCTTTACCGGAACTGCCGGGAACCCCGGAATACCCGAACCTGTTGCCTTTACCGGCTCGGAGAATATAACGATAAGGCTGGCAATAACGGCAAGACCTATTACAATAAGCGCTATAATTGCCGTCCTCCGAACCGCCGTTTCGGATTTAAGGGAAACCGCAAAATAGATAATACCGGTCAGGATAACTACCGACAAGGGTACTAAAAAAAACAGCATAACAAAATTATAACGAATTTATCAAAAAATGTAAATAGCGCGCGTTGCCCCATCAAATGGGAAAAAACAACCACGAACTACACGAAATTTCACGAACTCGGGAAGCACAAAAGTTCGTGTCTTTTCGCGCCGTTCGCGGCTATTATCTTTTCCATGCCTTTACGGCTGTTTGCAAGGTGAACGCCTACGGCGTTAGCCCTGCGTTTTAGTCGTCCTCGTCCTCCCCGCTATAAAAATACGCGAGCGCTTTCTTGTACGTTTCTTCATTTTCAATAACCAACTTATACACCTCTGTGTCATCCTGCCCGTACACGGCCAAGAATCCGGTATAGGTGGAGTTGACTGTCGGTTTATCTTCGCCCGATTCCCGCTTCGAATCTTCGACCTTGTTGGCCTCAAGAATTATCTTTCCGCCCTTCCCGTCGCTGTATACCGTCAGGCCGCCGGTCATAGAACTCTTTTCTGATTCCTGCTGCTGCGTAGTAGCATCTTTTATACTACTGACTTTCTGATACTCGTCCGCTTTGTTCTGGATTGAGCTGCCCTTGCGAATGGTCACTCCCGCTTCCTCTTTATCGCTGGTAAAATCGGCAGCAGCATAAAGGTGAGAGATTTTCTCATAATAATCGCCCGCTTTGAAGTCATGGTTTTCAGTCATGTCGGGAGGATTGGATGAGAAACTGCCGTTGCCCGTAACATTTATCTTCAATCCCTCGACGCTGGTATCATCCTTAACTTCAAAAAAATATTTTCCATCCTCCGGTGGTTCCGCTGACTCAAACTCCTTCTCAATAACTCCCTGAAACGCCGAAGACACCGATTCAAAAACGTTCTTCACCGTACCCAGCAACGCCTCTGCCCCATCCTTAGTAACGTATGCGGTGTTCTCCGGCAGGCCCGGCAAATCTTCCGTACTTGGTGCGGATAGTCCGCCATCATCATCGTCGTCGTCATTGTCCATGGGGCAGGCGCTAAACATCAATCCGGCCATAAGCAAAACACTTAACAGCCCCATCAACACACTGTGCTTTTTCATCGTTATCTCCTTGAGAATAAAAATATATGAGCCTGCTTCAACACGCGAGGTGATGAAACAGCGGTCTCCAAGTTATAGGGTACGGCCATACCGGCGCGCCGACCGTTCCGCGGAAGGAAGAATCAGGTATCACGGTGTGCGGATTAAAAATAGAAAAAAAGAAAGCCCCGGGATGTACCGGGGTGCGAGCGAGAGGAAAATAAATGGACTGTATAAAAGGCTTACAAGCTAAACCGCGCGGGGGGGGGGGGGGGGGGTATAAATTTTATTATATAAGAAATTATGTACGATGTTCACTTATCCCTCTCCCTTTTTTTGGCCCTGCCTATTCGGACAGGCGAGCTCATTTCAAAATAGGTTATATTAAAATCATCTTAGCTTATCAGCAAAAAACACTTTTAGTCAAGTATTGTGCCGGAAAAAAGGCGCCGCCTCCTGACGGTCCTTCCCGGTTATGATCAGGCCTTTTATACCTTCCTCCCCGAAGAACCCTACGACCGGTACCGGAAATCCGATACCCTGATCTACCGGGT
>JAISNI010000042.1 GCA_031276295.1 Treponema sp. | reverse complement strand
CGGAACAAAAGCGTGTAATATTCGGCGGAAGGCTGGGGACCTATTGCTATTCTGACATGGACGACATAATTGAATCGGCGTTAAATACTGTCCGGAAGATAGTATAGATGGTAAACATATTTTTTGGACGGTTAATAAATAGTATCTTTGTTCAATAGTAATTAGATGATAAGCTGCGTCAAGACATCTTTATAAAATCTTCTTTTGGGTAAGGATATGCCGAGTAACTATTCCGAACACGAGCGTATAATTGCGCGGTTTTTGTCATCGGTACCAGTAATAAAAGGCATTGTAAAAAGCACATACCGATATATATGCCGGATACGACATAGGAGAAAATATACTTCCAGGAGTATATTCTTAATAAAGGCTATTGGGTGTAATCTTTCCCACGACAATTTCTTTGGATACTACGACAAATCTCCAGCTAATATTGATTCCGATCACATTATTTATCATTCAAGTAAATATCCTACATACAAAAAACCCGGCCCGGATATTCCGGTAGAAATAATATTACAAGAATTGTCCACCGGCAAAGTATTATTGAATATTACATCTTACGCTTATAATTGGCAACAAGGCTGCCGTACCCAGTGGTTGGATAACGACCTTTTTATTTTCAATGATTTTGACGTTATGCGCAAGAAATATATATCACGGGTTTGGTCGCTGTCATCCTTGGCGGAAGTAAAAATATTCGATTTCCCCGTGCAGGATTCTTATCAAGCTGACTATTTTTTATCCTTGAATTACCGGCGATTTGTTACGATTCGGCCGGATTATGGATATAAAAATCTTCCCCGGATGAAAAAAGAAGAGTTGGAAAATAAAGACACGGATGGGATATGGAAGGTTGATTATAAATCAGGTAAGAGCAAATTGTTGATAAATTTTTTATCGATATGCTCTGATTGTCATAAAGATATACGGGATTCTGCTATTAATAAGGTAAATCACATTATGATATCTCCCACCGGCGGACATTTTATTTTTCTGCATAGGTACTACACGAGGAAAGGGCGTTTTGACCGCCTGATGCTAGCCGATGCAATAACCGGGGAACTGAGGCTGCTGGCTGATTATGGGATGGTTAGCCATTGTTTTTGGCTGGATGGAAAGACAATCCTGGCTTATCTGAGGGGGCCGAATAAAAAGGATGCCTACTGGTTAATTAATACCGCAACTGGAAATTTTATACCTGCCGCGAATGGAAAACTTGGGCAGTATGGCGACGGGCATCCTCATGTTCATGGTGATTGGTTTGTTACTGACACTTATCCTGATAAAGCGGGAATGCAGCATTTACTTCTTGCCAATTGGAAGACAAACGAAGTCAAAGAATTGGGTGAATTCTTTCATGGACTCAAATATAGCGGAGAAACCCGGTGTGATTTACATCCCCGTTTTTCTCCTGATGGAAATTCAGTATTTTTTGATTCCGTCCTTTCGGGGAAACGACAACTATATAAGATGGAAGTACTTTTGTGAAGTTTTCCGTTCTTCTTTCAGTTTACAAAGAAGAAAATCCCCTGTATCTTAATGACGCTCTGAGAAGTATTTGGGATGATCAAACGCTTAAGCCAAGCCAAATAGTTATAGTAAAAGACGGCCCTTTAACACCGCAATTGGATAAGGTTATTGACGAATGGAAAGCAAGACTTTCTGAAATATTTTTGACTGTTGAATTATATGAAAATCTCGGGCTGGGTATGGCGCTTAATGTGGGACTTAGGCATTGTAAATACGATCTTGTGGCACGAATGGATACCGATGATATCTCATTGCCCCGGCGGTTTGAAAAACAAGTCGCATTCATGGAAACTAATCCGGACATTTCGGCTTCCAGCGGAATAATCGAAGAATGGGATGATTTATTTTCGAATCTTTTAAATTATCGTTCTTTACCTCAGAATAACGCCGAAATATTGGAATTTGCAAAAAAGAGAAATCCTATAAGTCATCCTGCTGTAATTTATCGTAAATCGGTGGTAACATCGGTTGGCGGATATCCTCCGTTTCGAAAATTGCAGGATTATGCGCTTTGGTCCTTGATGTTAAAAAATGGCTATAAATTTGCTAATATAAATGAAACATTATTAAAAATGCGTTCTGGAGAGAAATTTTTGGATAGAAGGGGTCCTGGTTACTTTGAAAATGAATATGATCTATTTAAATACCAAAAAAGAATTCATTTTATTAATTTCTACGAATTCCTGAGAAATATCGGTATAAGGTTTTTAATTCGGTTCTCGCCGAATATTTTCAAAAAGGTATTATATAAATATGCACGTGGGTGAAAATATTTTACATTTATTCCATCTTAAATTTGTCAGGGATACAAAAGGTATATAAATGAATATTACCATCATCGGCGGTTCCGGTTTTGTTGGTACCCGTTTGACGGCCCTGCTTAGACAAAAAGACATATCATTACGCAATATTGATCGGCAAAATAGCCATTTTTATCCTGAGATTACGACTATTGCCGATGTTCGCAGCGGAGAAAGTTTAAAGCCGTTATTACGGGGCCAAGACTGCGTTGTATTATTAGCCGCTTTGTATCAGGACGATGTTTCTCCGGCGAGTCTTTATTACGATGTTAATGTAGAAGGGACACGCAATGTATTGGATGCGATGGACTATTGTGGAGTGAAGAAGATCATTTTTACCAGTTCTGTTTCTGTTTATGGATTGAACAAGGAAAATCCCGATGAAAATTATCCCGTTGATCCTTTTGGGCATTACGGGAAAAGCAAATGGCAGGCAGAGGAATTACTGCGGATATGGTATCAGAAAGATCCCCAAAACCGGGCGTTATATATACTCAGGCCGACAGTCATTTTTGGCGAAAGAAATCGAGGTAATGTATATCGGCTATTAAAACAAATAGCAAGCGGAAAATTTTTAATGATTGGCGAAGGAACCAATATCAAATCTATATCTTATGTAGGGAATGTTGCCGCGTTTATACGGTATTTAATAGAAAATGAGTTGCAGGGATACAAGCTTTTTAATTATAGCGACAAGCCGGATCTTACTATGAATCAATTAATAGCCATTGCCGAGGAATCGCTTGGTAAAATGGTTCCGTCCATAAGAATTCCGTATATAGCAGGCTTGCTGGGTGGGTATTGTTTTGATCTGGTTTCCAAGTTGACGAAGAAGAAATTCTCTATCAGCAGCGTTCGTGTCCGGAAGGTCTGTGCTACTACGCAGTATGATGCGAAAAAAGCCCATTCGTCCGGTTTTAAGCCTCCCTTTAGCTTGTCTGATGCCTTGGATAAAACCATGAAATACGAATTTATCATTAAGAAATCGGATGATTTGGTATTTATTTCTGAATGATTAAAACCACCTTTTATTAAAATGGGGCCAGCGATAAAGACAGGATGGCGGCAGGGAGAAGGCATAATGAAATTTGTCATTGATAGCGTTGCTGTTCGAGAAACTTGCGCCGCTGCACAATATAACACACGGAGAGTTCGTTTTTCAGGTTTCCACCTCCATATTGTTTTATCCGCCACCCCGGATAGAGCCGTAAGATACGGGTTGCTTAATAAAAAAACTGGGCGACATAATATTTATTTTCGAATATTTACCCCCATCTGCCGGGTGGGTAATAGTGTGTACTATGCTTGGGGAGGGTATTTTGACATTATCATCATTTGTTCATTCCCATCCGGATAAGCAGGTTGTCCTGGTCCAGGGGCTGGGTTTTGTCGGTTCTGTAATGTCTTTGGTTGTTGCAAACGCGGTAAATGGGAATTATGCGGTCATCGGGGTAGATCGGGATACCGAGGCGGGTCGCCGGACGGTTGATTCTTTGAACGCCGGCATTTTTCCCATCGTAGCCAATGATCCAAAGATTGCGGATTATTTTGACGCCGTCATGAAACGTGGTAATTTCTATGCCACAGTTGATACTGCGGCTTATTCTTGGGCGGATATCATAATAGTAGATATTAACTTTGACGTCGACAAAACAAATAATGAACAATACGCATTGTCTGGTTACACTGTAAATCTTCGGCCCTTTGAAGATGCCATTATAACCATCGGTGCCCATTGCAAACCGGATGCCCTGGTACTTATCGAAACCACGGTCCCGCCGGGAACTTGCCGGAGTGTGGTTGTCCCGCTGCTTAAGACCACCCTGGAAGCACGCGGCTTACCTTCGGATAAAATCCGTATCGGCCATTCCTATGAACGGGTTATGCCCGGCCCGGACTATATCGACTCGATACAGAATTTTTACCGCGTTTACTCCGGCGTTGACGAGGCAAGCGCCGACGCGGTTGAGGCATTTTTAAAAAGCGTCATCCGTACCGATGAATTCCCCTTAACCCGGCTGGGTAATACCGACGCGACGGAGATAGCAAAGGTCCTGGAAAACTCCTACCGGGCCATGAATATCGCTTTTATGGTGGAATGGAGCCGCATGGCCGAAGAGGCGGGGGTTGATTTATACGAGGTGGTACGGGCTATCCGCCGGAGGCCGACCCACAGCAATATGATGTTTCCCGGAATCGGTGTCGGCGGGTACTGTCTTACCAAAGACCCCCTTCTTGCAAGCTGGGCACGGGGTAATTTGCTCGGCGGGGGCGGAAAGCTGGAACAGAGCGAGGCCGCCGTATCAATAAATGACCAAATGCCCCGTTATGCTTTTGAGTTCTTGTGGAGGCGATACGCTTGTACGCTTGTGGGGAAAAAACTGTTGCTTCTGGGCGTTTCATACCGGGGGGATGTCGGCGACACCCGGTTTTCGCCGGTGGAGCCTTTTTACCGATGCCTGCTTCATGCCGGCGTCCGCGTGTCGGCTCATGATCCCTATGTTTCATCGTGGCCGGAAACAGGGATACAGCCTTTTGCGGATCTTTCCGAAGCCTTACAAACGCATCCTGATATCGCGGTAGTGAGTACCGGGCACCGGCTCTACCGCCGGGAAGAAACCACCGACTTATTATTTTCGTGTGAACCAATGTGGATATACGATACTATCGGGCTTTTATCGGCCGCGCAAATCAATAAGCTCAGGCAAAAACATACGGTTATTGTCCTTGGAAGGGGGGATTTATGAAACGGAGGGTGTTGCTTTTGGGAGGCGCCGGATTTATCGGCTATTATATCGCAAAGTATCTTGCGGAAAGCGGGGGCTATGAGATAACCGTCGCTGATGATTTTTCAAGCGGAAGCCGGGATCATGACTTTACGGCTCTTTGCGACGGCTACGGTATAAACGTTATTTGCGCGGATCTTAGTAAGCGAAACGGCTTTAGTTTATTCGCCGCACGTTACGATGACGTGTACGTACTCGCCTCGGTGGTGGGGGTTAACCGCTGTATTGAGGCGCCCGAAGAGGTCATACGGGTTAATAGCGGGATTATCCTGAATACTGCGGAATGGCTCCGCGCGGTAAAGCCGTCGCGGGTTCTGTTCGCGTCATCCAGCGAAAACTACGCCGCCACTACGGACGCTTTTCACTGGCCGGTCCCCACCGATGAGACAGTCCCGCTCTGCATAGCGGATACCCGGCATCCCAGGTTTACCTACGCCGTTACGAAAATACTGGGTGAGGCGGCTTTTTTCGCCTACGGGAAACGGCTGGGGATTCATACTACTGCCGTGCGGTACCAGAATATTTACGGCCCCCGGATGGGCTTTAAACACGCGATCCCCCATATTATTGAGCGAATTTATGGGGGCGAGAATCCGCTAAAGATATACGGCGCGGATCAGACGCGGGCGTTTTGCTTTTGTACCGATGCCGCGAAAGGGACGGTTCTGGCACTGGAGAGCGATGTTTCCGACCAGCAGATATACCACATAGGGAACAATGACGAAATAACCATTGGTACCCTGACCCGCGCAATAGGGATGATCATGGGCTATGCCGGGCCGTATGAAAACGCGCCGACTTATCCTGGTTCGGTATCGCGGCGTTGTCCTGATATCTTGAAGGCAAAAAATGAGCTTGCCTATATGCCCCAAATATCGCTGGAAAACGGGCTGTGGCAAACGGTGCTGTGGTATCGGTCCTTTTTTGATACGGGTAACGTAATCGCGATGGGAGGGTTTAAGCCTCCCGAATCGCTCAATTTTAGCAGCAATAAGGAGGCTGTGCTTCTATGACCAGAATATTGGATATAATATTATCATCAGCCGCGCTTGTTTTGTTTTTACCCTTCGGGCTGGTAATCGCGCTGGTTTTGCGGCTTACCGGCGAGGGGGAGGTTTTTTATGTTCAGGAGAGGGTGGGGAAAGGCGGCCGTCATTTCGGCCTGATAAAATTCGCAACGATGCTGAAAAACAGCCCGTCAATCGGTACCGGGGATGTAACGGTAAAGGGTGACCCCCGGGTGCTGCCGGTGGGGCGTTTTCTCCGGAAAACAAAACTCAACGAGGTTCCCCAGCTTATCAATATATTAGCGGGCGATATGAGCGTTGTCGGCCCCAGGCCGCAGACCCCAAAGAACTTTGACTTTTTCCCCCCGGAGGGAAAACAGGTTATCCTTTCAATGCGCCCGGGGTTAACCGGGATAGGGTCCATTGTTTTTCGGGATGAAGAATCGATTGTGGGGCGCCTGGGTTTGTCAGTGGAATCGTGTTACCGCCAGGTAATCGGCCCGTACAAGGCAGAACTGGAAGCCTGGTATAAAGAACGGCAAAACGTGGTAACTTATTTTTTGCTTATAGCAGTTACCGCATGGGTTATTATCCGTCCTGGCTCGGAAATTTACCGCTGGATGTGGCCTTCCCTTTCCCCGCCGCCTGACGCCTTGCGGCCGAATACTATTCCGGTTGCCGCTTTTTACCATTACTAAACTACCGTAGGAGGCATTGTGGCCGATTCAGACATTGTCCAAGACGATCAAAACGCTGTTTCTCTTTTTAATTTATTTTTATCCCTCTGGTGCTACCGTAAGCTGATAACCGTAATTACGTCCTGCGCCGCAATTATCGCGGTACTGGGTTCGGTTGTTTCCATAATCCTCCCGCCTGAAATATCATTCCTTCCCAACCTGTACACCCCCCGGGCGAATATGCTTATCAACGACAGCGGCTCCCAGGGGGGCGGCATCGCTGCGGCGATAAACGCCAGCGGCCTGGGCGGGCTGGCGAGCATGGCGGGGGTAAATGTAAGCGGGGGGCCGGTTTTTAGCGCCCTGGCGGCGTACATGGTCAGCTCGGACACCATGCTGGATTCGGTCGTGGAAAAGTTCGGCCTTATTAAGCGGTACAAGATAAAGAAATACGTAACGGCCGAAAGCCGGAAAAAGCTGAAGAAATATCTGACGGCGGACTACGATGAGGAAAGCGGCGTGTTTACCGTCAGCTTTAGCGACTACGATCCGGTTTTCGCCCGCGAGGTGGCCGATTACTGCGTGGACTACCTAAGCCGGCGTTTCGACGGGCTGGGGCTGGACAAGAACCTCCGGCAGAAGGAAAACCTGGGAAAAGGTATCGCGGCCGCCTACGAGTCGATACGGGATCTGGAACAGGAAATACAGGCCCTGGAGCAGTCGGCCTCGGCGCCATACGGCGGGCGGGTCCAGAACGTCATGCTGGAGACCCGGCGCATCAACATGGAGCTGCAGGCCCAGCAGCAGATTTACACCCAGCTTAAAGTGCAGCTCGAGCTGACCAACGCCACGATCGCCAGCGAAACGCCGGTTTTCCAGGTTCTTGAGACGGCCCAGGCGCCCGACCGTAAGTCCGGCCCAAGCCGGGGCGCGCTGTGCGCTATCGTAACTTTGGTGGCTTTCTTTTTTTCGATATTCCTGGCTTTCACGCTGGCGGCGCTGGAAAACATCATGAACGATCCGGAGGCGATGGAAAAGTTCAGGGCCGTTAACGGAAAAAGGAACAAGGAATGACGCGGGGGAAGTTCGTTTTGGTTTTTTTATTATTTATTATCGCGGGAATACATTGCGGCATTTTCGCGCAGGAAGTGGGGGCCTCCGCCGCGCTGGGGGGCGCCGAAGACGACCTCACCCTCAGCCTGGCCCCCAACGCCCGGCTTGCCCTTTCCACCCCCGATTACCCGGTTACCGCCGGAGACGTGTATACCCTGGCCTACCTCGCCGGTTCCCAGGCGGTGGATTACACCGTCACGGTGGATACCGGTTACCGGATCCGGGTTTCCAACCTGGCGGTGATAAACGCGGCGGGGAAGACCTATAACGAGTTAAAAGCCCAGGTGGAATCGGTGGTGACCGCCAACTATCCCATGAGCGGGGTACAGTTCGTGCTGAAAGCGCCGGCGGTTTTCAAGGTGCGGGTGAAGGGCGAGGTAACGGTCGCCGGGGAAGTATCGGCCTGGGCCCTGACGCGGCTCTCTTCCCTGTCGGGCCACGCGACTTCTTACGGATCCCTGCGCGACGTTTTGGTTACCTCCTCAAACGGGGTGACGAAGAACTACGATCTGTTCAAGGCCCGGCGTCTGGGTGACATGGGCCAGGATCCTTATTTGCGGCCGAATGACGTGGTAACCTTTAACCGGGCGGAGCGGCGGGTCATGGTCTCCGGCGCGGTGGAACGGCCGGGGGCCTACCAGTTGCTCGGGGGGGAAAATCTCAAGGAACTGGTGGACGGCTACGGGAACGGGTTTACGGCGGTGGCGGACAAAACCCGCATGGTGCTGGTCCGGTATAATGCCGGGGAGTCGGTTTCCGGGGACCGGGTTTTGTTAAAAGAAAAGGATTACCTGGATGACATTCCCCTCTTCGATCTTGACTCCATCACGGTGCCGGACATAACCGATTTACGGCCGGCGATGACCGTCAACCGGGAGGAACGCCGTATTACCCTGGAAGGGGCGGTGCGGCGGCCGGGGACATACGACCTGATACCCGGGGAGAACCTGAAGGATCTGATCGAAGTATACGGGGACGGATTTACTCCCCTGGCGGAACCTGAGCGGATGGAG
>JAISNI010000232.1 GCA_031276295.1 Treponema sp. | reverse complement strand
CCCCCCCCCCCCCCCCCCCCCCCCCCCCCCCCCTAATTACTTATATTATAATGAATTACAAACAATTTACAGCCCTCTCTGGTTTAAAAACTTAAAAAAAAATAACCACTTACCAAATTTATCGGTATGTATAATACTGAACATATATCAAAAAAATACATTTGTCAAGAAAAATTTTAAGTTCGGAAAGAATTTAGTTTTTTGTTATTTTATGTTTGGGCGTCCGTCCATGCTTTCATGCGTAAATATCTTGATAAACTTTGGAAATTATTACTTGACGGGTTTTAAAAAGTAGGATATTGTTTACACGTATAGAAATGATTTTTGCGTATTGTGTTAGGGGGCGGTTCCTTGGGGGAGCCGCCGGCTTTAAAAAATTTAGGGATTCTGCGTTTCTCTTCCAGATGTCTTTCTCAATCCTTAATTATCTTTATACCGCATCCTTATCTTCCTCACGGAAGGTTTGAGTCGTCCATATTTTGTGGGCGTGAATAATAAGCGTACCCGGACGCATTGAGCCTTAGGCTTGAATCCGGGAGAAGGAATTTTCTCAATGGCCAAGAAATTGTATGTCGGTAATCTCTCTTACAACACCACCGAGGATGGTCTCCGTAACTTGTTCTCTAACTATGGAACTGTAGCTTCAGCCAAGATCATTTTCGATCGTGAAACCGGCAATTCCAAGGGGTTCGGATTTATTGAAATGGGTTCTGATGATGAGGCAAGCGCCGCAATTACAGGTACGAATGGAAAAGACTTTGAGGGCCGCCAGCTCCGCGTCAATGAAGCGATGGATAAACCCCGCAGGGATCGTGGAGGATACGGCGGTTACGGCGGCGGAAACTATTAAAGCACCATCAGAAAATTTTAAATAGCGATTGGATGCCGCGCTTTCAAAACTACTTGACGGTGGAAGCGCGGCATCTATTCTATAAATAAAATAGATAAGATGTTCAGAGAAGACAGCCGGATTCTGAAAACGGTCCGTTAAACCGTCTTGATGCCGGAAAAGAGCGCTTTGACCGCCGCTTTAATATCCCGAATGCCCGTAAATTCAGGCTCTGCGTCAGGAGCGGTTTGCGCTTCTTGCCGGACGCCTTCTTTTGCCGGCATTTCCGGGGGGCATATATCCGCGGCAGGTCCAAGGAAGCCCTCAAAGCCAAGATTACGGCTGGTTTTGATCCGCCCCGAAAGACGCCGTACCGGCCTTACTTCCCCTGCCAGGGACAGCTCCCCGGCAATGGCGGTTTTTGCGGGGATAGAGAGGCCGGTACGGGCGGAGTAGATCGCACAGGCCAGGGCCAGTTCTACACCAACCTCGGATATTCTGATGCCGCCCGCTACGTTGACATAAAGGTCGTGGTCGGAGAGCCGCAGCCCCAGATGTTTTTCTATAGCGGCGGCCACACGGGAGACCCGCGCCGAGTCGATGCGGTCCGAAAAGACCCGGCTTATGGTACCCTTGGACGGGACGGTAAGGGCCTGTATCTCTACAAGCAGGGTTCTTGTACCTTCCAGCACCGCCGCGGTTGCTATGCCCGGCGGCACATCCCCGGTACGGCGTACCAGGAACATAAGGGAAGTATCCTCAACCACGGAAAGCCCCTTCTCCCCCATCGTAAAAATGCCGATCTCATCCACCGAGCCGAAACGGTTCTTGGTTGCCCGCAGGAAGCGTATGTCCCCCTCGTTCTGTTCAAAGTAGAGCACCGTATCCACCATGTGTTCCAGGGTTTTGGGGCCTGAGATAATCCCGTCCTTGGTAACGTGGGCGACGAGGAACAGGGCCGCGTCATGTTCCTTAACCCAGGAGATAAGTTCCCAGGAACAGTACTTCATCTGGTTTATCGTACCGGGGACAAGGCCCGCTTCGGCGGTATACAGGGTTTGTACCGAGTCAACGACGATGAGTACCGGCTTTACCGCTTCGATGACGGCCTCTATATCCTCAAGACTGCCCGAACAGAAGACCTCTATACGCTCGCCGCTTTTACCCGCGCCCATTATCCCCAGGCGGTCGGCCCTCATGCGTACCTGGCCGGCGGATTCTTCCCCCGAAACATAGAGAATGCGGCCCCTGGTATCGGCCATAGCCGCGGCCTGGAGCAGGAGCGTCGATTTTCCTATGCCCGGTTCGCCCCCGACAAGGATGGCCGACCGTTTCATAATGCCGCCGCCCAGAACTCTGTCAAGTTCGCCTATGCCGCTCCCTATACGCTTTCCTTCCTGGGGGTCCACGGACGACAGCGGCAGGGACTGGGGCACTACGTTCCGGTCCTTTCCCGACGAGGCGCCCGGGCTGCGGCTCAAGCCCTGGGCCGGGGAGACGGCGGTTTCAATGAGGGTGTTCCACTCCCCGCATTCAGGACAGCGGCCCAGCCACTTGGGTTCCTCTCGGCCGCAGGAAGAACACTTAAAAACAAAGGCTTTTTGTTTTTTCATAGAGAAAGCATACAGGATTGAACGGGAATATGAAAGACGGGCGCCGCCCTTTCCCACTTGAAGCCGCCCCGTTTTTAAAAGAATTCGGAATGGCAGCATACAACAGGGGGACGGAACCATGCGGGGCATGGGGATTTGCGCCCCGTACCGCCCCGCAGGATCCGTTTAATGGACGTTCATGGTATCAGGCCGCGTTTGCTACTTTATTTTAATGACGTAGCCTTGTTTGCGCGGCTTGGGCGCGGGCGATTCGGCGGCATAGCCCAGAATGACGTGGCCTACCGCGGTGTAAGTGTCGGGAACGCCCCATTTCCCGGCCAACGCTTTCCCGTCCGCGGAGGAAAACACCTCCTTGGCGCGGTAAATGTAGCAGGAACCTACCCCAACCGCATAGGCGGCGTTAAGGATATTGCCGATAACAAGATTGCCGTTTTCAATAGGCGTAGATTTGCTTGTATCCACAAAGATATTCAGCACGGTAGGCGCGCCGTAGAAGGGCTTGGCCGCAGGATTATTCAACACGGCGGCGTTGAGTTTCTCAATAGCCGCAATAGTTTCCTTGTTCTGCACCGCGACAATCAGCGCGCCCTGAGAGCCCATACCGGTGGGAGCCCAAGTTCCCGCTTCAAGAATAGCATCCAGCTCTTCATCCTTAATCTGATCCGGCTTGTACGCGCGGATGCTCCGCCTGTTCTTAAGATCGTCCAGGGTACTTTTACTCATAGCAACCTCCTCATAAAAATCGACTAAAATAATAGTATGCTAGTATTCCTCTTTTGTCTATAGGGTATGGGAGGGGCCGCCGTTTGAGCGGTAATCGGGGTGAATAGGTATATTTTTATTGTAATGTGTGCTATACTTTTATTATGACGGCATTTACCCTCTCCGTTCGCAAACTCGGGCGCGTTCTTAGCAAAGGTTTATTCTATACGGCCGCGGGTATGTTCGGCCTGTACCTTGCATCCTGCGATCTGTTTCACGCGCCCCCGGAGAATAGCCCTGCTCCCAAAGACGCAAGTTACAAAATTGACTTCGGCGGCAACCCGCAGCAAAGCATTACCCTGAAAAACCTA
This sequence comes from Treponema sp., assembly GCA_031276295.1. Classification (GTDB taxonomy): domain Bacteria; phylum Spirochaetota; class Spirochaetia; order Treponematales; family Breznakiellaceae; genus JAISNI01. Next base: position 19,932 of record JAISNI010000232.1, on the reverse strand, counting down.
TCCGGCAAGGGTGTTTTCCTGGTAGCGGTGAATACGGGCGGGACTATGGCCGATGCGGCCGGTATCGGCGGCGCCTATTCCGTAAGCACCGGGCGGAGTATAGCGGACGGTGTAGAAACCGGCCCTGTCCGGCCCCTGCCTGCCCGGGAAGACGCCCTTGTTTCAGGCTTTTTTTTGGGGGAAGATGGAACCCTTACCCGGCTTGATCATCCCGGCGCCAGGGAATTCAGCCGTAATCCGCCCGCCCCGCCGCCTGTAAACCGGAACGGCCGCAGTTCCCAGGGCCCGGCATTTTCCAGTTATACGGTCGGCGCCGGCAAGGACTTTTGGGTGCAAAAGGATAGCCAAAGCAAGGATAGCCAAAACTCTGAAAACTGGGAGCACATACACGCCGTACTGCGGGCAAGTTCAACTCACGCCAATATCTGGATACGGGACCTTAATTACAATGATTCGGGAGGGAACGACAATCAGCTTTCCAAAATTCAGGCCGAGACTATCGCCCGTAAATTCGATCAGATTTATCAATACGATACGGCAATTTTCGGCTATGAATACGGCGGAAACCCGAATGGTGGGCCTTACGGCGGGGTAGACGGCGATCCTAAAATACAGATACTGGTCTACGATATTGATAACGATTACAAGGCCGGTCAGACCAGCGGAATTTTCGGTTACTTCTGGGGGAAAGATTATTTGTCCGGAACCTATTCTAACAATTCGGAAATGTTCTATATCGATTCCTATTTTGCCTCAAAATATCCTGAAGCAATTTACTCAACCCTGGTGCATGAATTTCAGCACATGATCAATTTTAACGTTAAATATATCGAAAAGCACATACTCAGCGACACCGACACCTGGTATGACGAAATGCTCTCCATGCTGGCGGAGGACATGATAGCCCCGCTTATCGGCATAGGCTCATCCGATTGGAACCATCCGATACGGAACAGAATCCCCCTCTTTTTAAGCACGTATTGGTATACCGGGCCGACCGAATGGCTGGACGGCGGCAATCTTTTATTCTCCTACTCCAATACCTATGCCTTTGGGGCCTATTTGGCCCGTAATTACGGCGGGGCCGAACTGGTAAAGGAGATTGCGCGGAATGACAAGGTTGGTATTGCTTCGGTAGACGCGGCGCTTCAACAACACGGCTCAAGCTGGAACAATGCCGTGAGTAAATACGGCGAGGCTTTTATATTCTCCGGAAGCGGTAAACCTTCAGACCGCGCTTCCTTTGACAACACGGTAACAAAAAAAATAGCTGGACATGACTATACCTTTGCCGCCTTCGATATATGGAAGCTGCCTAATCAGAACAGAACGTATTTTGAAGGCGCCGATGATAGCTGGGGGCCCGCCGTGTTCCCGGTGGATTACCGGGGCGGTATACCGCCGTACTCGGCACTGGTTCGTTCTCAATCTCAATGGCTAAAGGTAAACGGAGACATTACGATTACCCTGAATAGGCCGGATAATCCTCAGGTGGAGCTTTTTCTTATGACCAGATAAGGAGGCGGAAGCGCAATCGTCATACCGTAACCGTATAGGCTAACCGTATAGGCAACGCGCCCCCTTGTCTTGTACTCCCCCTTGGTGTTAAAGTATTCATCTATTAATAAGGATACATGGTAAGAAGGACAAGGGTATCAAACAAAGGATCAAAAAAGATGCTTCAGAAACGGCTTAGACGGGGTTTGTGTTGTTTTTAAAAAGTCTTGACATATTCGGTTTCAAATCTTTCGCCGATCATACCCAGGTGGTATTTGCGGATGGGATCACCGCCCTTTTGGGGCCTAACGGCTGCGGTAAGTCCAATGTAGTCGATGCGATAAAGTGGGTGCTGGGGGAACAGGCAAGCAGGGCCATGCGCGCCGAGAAGATGGAAGATGTCATCTTTAACGGGACGGAAAACCGGAAGCCTCTCAACGTGGCCGAGGTAACCTTGACCCTTGCCAACGAGAAAGGGCTGCTGCCCTTAGACATGCCGGAGGTAGAGATTAAGCGCCGCCTGTACCGTTCCGGGGAGAGCGAGTATTTTATCAATTCCCAGTCTGTACGGCTTAAAGAGATACGGGAGCTTTTTTGGGATACCGGTGTCGGTAAAGCGGCCTATTCGGTGATGGAACAGGGTAAAATTGACCAGATACTGTCGTCCAAGCCGGATGAAAGGCGCTATCTTTTTGAGGAAGCCGCAGGGATAACCCGTTTTAAGGTAAAAAGCGCGGAAGCGGAGCGGAATCTTGCCAAAACCGAAGAAAATATGCACCAGGTTGAAGGCATATTGGGCGAGGTGAAGCATTCCTACGACAGCCTGAAAGTACAGGCGGAAAAAACGCTCAAATTCCGCGCCCTGCGCGAAGATGTTTTCCAGTTTGAGCTTGACATTCAGCTTTTGCGCCTCAAACAGTTCAAATACGAACGGGACGGACGTATAGAAACCCTGAAAAGGCAGACGGCCGTTCGGGATCGTATGCAGGCGGAGGTTGACGCGCTCAGAAAATCACTGGAAGAGAACATGGATGTGGTCAATTCCATGGAAGAAAAACTGGTTGAATACCAGAAGAGCATCTACGGCCTTGCGGTAGAGAAGAATGCCAGGGAAAAGGAACTGAGGCTGCTTACCGAACAGCGGTCGGAAATCAAGGCAAAGATAGTCCAGAATGAGGGCCGGGAACGGGCCGCGCTTATCAAGATAGAAGAACTTTCAGACGATGCGGACGAGCAGGATTCCCTGGTGAGCGGCCTCCGCAAGAAAGTTGAGGATATCGCGGATAATATTGCCTCGTTTGAAGAGAACATACAGCTTGCGGCCGGAAGGATGGGCGAAAACGAACAAAGCGTTAAGCGCATTGAGGAAGAGATTAAGCGCTTACAGGCGGAGCAGGCGCGCTACGAGAAAGACCTGGAGGCTATAACCGACGACATTGTAGCCGCCCTGGACAAAGGGTTAAAGGAGGCGGGATATTCCGGCGTGGAAAGGCGGAATACCGAAGCGGCCCTTTCCGAGACCCTGGGCCTTTTGAAGACCGCCCTTGAGGGCCGGGGAAAACTTATTCAGGATATAGCCGCTTTTGCGGACTGGGCTGCGGACGGACGGAAGCCCGGGCAGGAAGCGGGCGCGCCGCCTGAGGAACTGCGGCGTATTGCCGGCGCCCTGGCGGATTCCCTTGCCGACGCGGCGGCAAAGGCGGAAAAGGCGCTGTCCCTCTTTGAAAGTTACCGGAAGAGTACGCCTGCATTTATTGACGAATTCCTTGCCCCCGAAGGGATCATCACCAAAAAACGCAATTACGACGCAAAGATACGCGCCGCCAAGGACGGGGTGGACCAGGCCCGCGAGAGGATAAGCGGATTACGGCAGGACAATGAAAACCTTGGGCAGAAGATAGACGAGTACCGTTCTACCCTGGAGGAACTTCGGGTAAACAGGGTGCGTATGGTTACCCAGGCCCAGTCCGCCGAGGATCAGGCGCGGCTTATACGCCGCGAGCTTGCCGGTCAGGAGGGCCTGCGCAAGACTATTCAGGACGAGCTTTTTCTGGACAGGAAACGCTTTGAAGAGATAAACGAGCGGATTAGCGACGCCGAATCGGAGCTTGCCGGCATTGAACAGAAGGGGATCGATCTAACGGCGGAGCTTGAGAAGCTGGAACGGGATATAGAAACCAGAAACGGCGCGGTGGCCGGCAAGCAGAATGCCATCAAAAAGCAGGCGGCCGAATACGCCAAAGTGCAGGAAAACCTTGAGAAAATTCACCTGGAATTGGTTCAATCCGAAACGGAGATTAAAAACATCCAGGATAACTTCCGCGAAACCCATTCGCGAGATCTGATGGAATTTGAGGAACGCATTTTTACGATAAACGTCCCCGCCTCCGAACTGCGGGAAAAACTTGCCGCGGCGCGTACCGCACTGCGGGAGTTGGGATCGGTCAACCTGATGGCGCCGGAAGAATTTGCCGAAAAAAAGGAACGGTACGAGTTCCTGACCAACCAGCTTGCGGATCTTGAAAAGGCCAGGAAGGACCTGGAAGATCTGACCCGCGAGATCCGGGCAGAATCTTCGGAACTTTTTATTGCAACCTATAACAAGATAAAAAAGAATTTTCACAATATGTTCCGCCGGCTTTTCGGCGGCGGCAGGGCGGAACTGCGGCTTGTGGACGCGAACCACGTGCTTGAATCGGGCATAGAGATATACGCCCAGCCGCCGGGGAAAAAACTTGAGAATATCAACCTTCTCTCGGGTGGCGAGCGGTCCATGACCGCCGTTGCCCTGCTCTTCGCTACCTACAGGGTCAAGCCGAGCCCTTTCTGCCTGCTGGACGAAATTGACGCCGCCCTGGACGAGCAGAATGTCAACCGTTTTGTCCAGGTTCTGCGTGAATTCGGCAGCACGAGCCAGTTCATCGTGATAACCCACAACAAAAAAACGGTTATAGGCGCCGGCACTTTGCTGGGGATAACCATGGAAGAATCCGGCGTTACCAAGGCCATAGCCATCCGCCTGGAAAATGAGGAATCGGCCAGGGCGGCTGCGGCGGCATCCCATACGGAGCCCCATGAAGAAGAAGAGGTGGCAATTGAAGAAGGCAGGGAACTGCCGCCCGGCGTGAACGATCCTGCCCAGGTAAGCGAGGCGGACCTGCACCCCATACGGCGGGGACAGGCTGCCGTAGCGGTACAGGACGAAACGGAAGGTACGGAAGATGGTGAAGATGGTGAAGAAATCAACGGGGAATAACGAATCATGCGTGTGATTGCGGATCTGCACATCCATTCCTCCTATTCGCGCTCAACGGGGAAGAATATCAGCCCCGCTTTGCTTGAACGCTGGGGGAAGATTAAGGGGATTGATCTCCTCGGAACCGGAGACTGTACGCATCCGCGGTGGCTCAAGGAGTTGCGCGAACAGCTTGACGATGCCGAAGACGGTTTATATACGCTTAAAGATACGTGCCGGGCGGCGTTTGACCGCGGTTATGCTTTAACCGACGGTTTACCGCAGCCTGCCCGCGGCCTTCCGCCCCGCTTTGTGCTTACCGGGGAAATCAGCACAATCTATAAGAAGCAGGGCAGAACACGCAAGGTGCATCACCTGGTGATCCTGCCCGCTTTTGAGGCGGCCGTTCGTTTCCAGGTTTTGCTTGAAAGGGTAGGAAACATCCACTCCGACGGGCGGCCTATTTTGGGGATAGATTCGGAGGAACTGCTGCGTCTGCTGCTGGAAGCCGATGAGCGAAGCCTGCTTATTCCCGCCCATATCTGGACCCCCTGGTTTTCCGCCCTGGGCGGCAATTCAGGTTTCGATTCTATCGAAGAATGTTATGGCGATCTTGCCTCCTGTATTCCGGCCATAGAGACTGGCCTTTCCTCCAATCCGCCTATGAACTGGGCCCTCTCTTCCCTTGACAAATTCTCAATTATTTCCAATTCCGATGCGCATTCACCGGAAAAACTCGGCAGGGAAGCCTCGGTGCTTGAGATGGATATGTCCTATTCCTCGCTGAACCGTGCTTTGCGGAGGCACCGGCTGGAATGGGAAACGCAAAACGGTGCAACGGCCTCCGCGGCGGAAACAGCGGGCGGTGAGGGTGTGGCCGCCACCATAGAATTTTTCCCCCAGGAGGGGAAGTATCACTACGAAGGCCACCGGAAATGCGGCTTTTACGCCGGCCCGGAGGATGCTTCCGGCGGTATTTGTCCGGTCTGCGGAAAGGCCCTGACGCCGGGTGTTATGGGAAGGGTGCTTGAACTTGCGGACAGGCCCGTAGACGAGGCGGCCGTATGTCCGCTTGAGTCCGGCCGTTTTAACAAGCGGCCGTATAGTTCCCTTATCCCCCTCAAAGAGCTGCTGGGGGAACTGCTGAAAACAGGCCCCTCGTCAAAAAAGGTAGGCGCCGCTTATGCCTATTTAATAGAAAAAACAGGTAACGAGTTTTCCCTGCTTATGAACGTGGATACCGGCCATATCGAAAAGCTCAGGTGTCCGGGGCTTTCCGGCGAACTTCTGGCCGGGGCCGTAGACAGAATGCGCAGGGCGGAGGTTTTTATCAGCCCCGGCTATGACGGCGAATACGGTGTTATCAGAACCTTTGCGCCGGGAGTTTTAAAGACAAGCACGGGTTCGGCGGGGCTTTTTGACGATGAAGAGGCGGCCGCGTCTTCGGCGGGGGCGTTGCATCCTGCCCGCGGCACAGCGGCGGAACCGCGGACCGCATACGGGGCCGGGGAAGGCGGCGGAAATGAGGGAAAGCGCGGGCGGCGGAACGCTGCCGTGCAGACGCCGGCAGAAAAGCCGGTGCAGGAAAAGGCGTTTTCAGCCTTCACCCCCGATGCCGATCAGGAAAAGGCCGTATCGTTTAGCGGAAGCCGCGGGATCATCATAGCCGGGCCGGGAACCGGCAAGACGGCGGTGCTTACCGCACGAATCGTCCGCATGATGCGGCGCGGGATAAGGCCGGAAACCATATTGGCCGTAACGTTTACCATCAAGGCGGCGGCGGAAATGCGGGAACGTATAGCCGGGCTTGTCGGCCCCGATAGCGGCATCACCGCGGCCACTTTTCATTCATTCTGCCTGAGCGTGCTCCGTGAACAGCAAAGCGGGACAGGCCCGGTGGAAAATTTTGATATTTTAAGCGATGCCGAACGGAAGACTATACTGGAGGCTCTGTGTAAGGCGAAAACAGAAAAAGGCAGGGTAAGTCCTGAAAGCCTGGGGAAATATATCGAAGAGCGGAAACGTTTCCTGCTGTTACCGGGAGAAACCTTTCCCCAGCTTGGAACCGGGGCGGAGATTTTAAACGGCAGCCTTGCGGAACCGGGCGTACCCCCTGCCTATCCTCCTCTGGAAAACCTGTATAAAAGCTATAGCGAAGAACTCCGTACCCGCGCCTTGCTGGATTACGACGACCTTATTGCCGGGACGGTGAGGCTTCTTGCCCTTAACCCCGATCTTCTTGCCCGGTACCGCGGTCGTTTTAGCCATATCCTTGTCGATGAATACCAGGACATCAACTTTGCCCAGTACGGCCTCATACGGCTCCTTGTTCCCGGCGGGGACACGGTTCCGGCAGACGCGGTATCTTCGTTTATGGCTATAGGCGATCCGAACCAGGCTATATACGGCTTCCGGGGGTCCGACAAACGTTTTATAGACCGTTTTATTCAGGATTATCCGGGCGCCGGTATGTTCCGCCTCTCGAAAAGTTTCCGTTGCGCCGCGCCTATTACCAGGGCGGCGGGGCGGCTTGTGCAGGTTGACATTGAGGGGAATACAAACGAGGTCAAGCTCTGCCGTTTTGCGTACCCTACGGATAAGTCCGAAGCTGAGGGCATCGCACGGCATATTGCCGCGCTTACAGGCGGCACCAGTTTTTTTGCCTATGACAGCGGCGTTACGGACGGCGCAGGCGGAGCGGCGCTTGAGGATTGCGCGGTACTACTCCGTACCGGCGTCCTTGCGGGCCCCGTCATCAAGGCCATGAAAGATCACGGCCTTCCCTTTACGCTGACCGGGGAACAGCCCTGGTGGGAAGATGAGCCTGCGGGGACTATCCTCGCGTTTCTGCGGGAAGACCGGGCCGCAAAAAATGAAGGCCCCGCGGCAGATACAATTAAGGCGGCCTGGGACCGTCTTACCGCCCAGGGTACGATACGGCGGACGGGAAAGGCGCTTCCCGAAAGCCTTGAACGCCTTCTGGATTTTGCCTTAATCAACCGGGATATTCCTTCCCTGCTGGACGCGCTGGCCGTAAGCCGGACGGACGGTGCGGCGGAAGTAAAAAGCCGGGGAGTCAAGATTATGACCATTCATGCGGCCAAGGGGCTTGAATTTGATCACGTCTTTGTACCGGCGCTGGAAGAAGGCATTCTGCCCTTTACCTTGTTTGAAAGATCCGCGGAAAAAAATGACCCTCCCGGCAAGGCGGGTTTAAATCCGGCGGATTCATCTCAACCGGATGGTCGTATACAAGAAGATGAGAAGATAGCCGAAGAACGGCGTATCCTCTATGTCGCTATGACCAGGGCCAGGAGCGGCCTCTACCTATCCTGGGCCGGGTCGCGTAACTTCGGCGGTAGACAGCTCAAAGGCGCCGTAAGCCGCTTTCTTTCGGAGTTGGAAAACCTTGTCCCGCTTGTGGAAGATCGTAAACCGCGTCCGCGTAATCCGCAGGGGGAGTTGTTTTAGTTGATTTATAGATAATTATAGAACAAACGTGCCGTATATAAAAAAAGCCGCCCAAGGGGACGGCTTTTTTCATACTTTTTTACCTGTTTTTGAATTGGGGCGTTTTTTTAAATCCTCCTGTTTTTAAATCCTCCTCGTTATTTTTTTTCCTCCGGCACGGCGGTATTGTCCTGTTTCTTCTGCCTCATCCCCGGATTAAACCTCCACCCGTGATGCTGCATCATGCCGGGACCCGGAAGGAGGATCATCCCCGGATGGTTCCGAAAGTAAAACCGCCTGGAAAAATTCCTGTGCCGGAGGCTGCCTTTCTTCTGCACGTCTTTATCGGCATCGGTTTTGCCGGCCTCATCCTGCCTTGCATCGGATGAGAAGCGGGGTACAAGCTCATAATCCCTGCCGTTAATAGTCAGCTTGCCGGCCCTGAAAAGCGCGGCGCCCTCTTTCCCGGTTTTAATTGCAAAACCCTTGAGTGTTACCTCGGCTCCTTCCTGTAAGCCGTCGATAAAGCCCGCTAACCGGTCTATTCCCGTAATGTAATAGGTAGTCCCGCCGCTCTGCATGGCAATCATCCCGTTGACCAAACTGAGCTTGCCGCTTATTGTAAGCTCTTCAGGGCGCAGCGTCTTTGTGGTTATGCTAACCGACGTCCGCCCCGGCTTCCGGTTTGTTCCGGCGCTCTGTTCCGTTCCTTGAGGGTTATTCTGCGCAAAGAGCGTTCCTCCGGCCGTCAGCAGCGTAACGGCAATAATAACCTTACTCATTCTCTTCATAGTATTCTCCCTTAGCTATTAGATTGATCCGCATCATTGAGAGGGTTTCCCCTGTCAAATCCGCTATTAATATATAGCAAAAAGCGTGCCAACATTAATGAAATAATTGAACGGTATTTAAAGCAGGATGAGGATAGGACGGGCCGTGATACGGCATTTTGAGCCTTCCCGAAAGGCGATTGGTTTGGTGAAAGGTTTCCGAGGAGCCCGATTATCGGGCTCCTTTGGCAGTTTGTAAGGTATAAAAATTCACTTTCGTGAATTTTTACTATATTTGTGCTGAAGTGCAACAAACTGCGAGGCTAAAATTTGTGGGAACTATTCAGCCGTCCGTATACCGGATTATATGGGGTAATTTTTACCTGGGTGCAGACGGTTAAAAATTACTCACGGATTTATCGTACAAGAATCCCGTTTTGGGTAAAATTTACCCTGAACGTTTCAGCTTCCGGGAGAACCGGCGGTTTCGCGCTTCGGCGCAAAACCCTGAAACATCGGAGCAGGGCGGTTCTTTGTCCCGTCCGCTCCGCAGACCGTTATTCCTCCACAAACCGTTTCCGCTCAACCCATAGCCCCAGCGCGGGGTTGGGCACGTAGAAGAAACGCTCGTCGTCGGCATGGGTGTTCCAGCCCAGGCGCAGTTTTTTTATATCGTAGCGGGCCAGGGCCTGGTCCAGACAGCCCCATTCAAAACCGACCGACTCCACTTCCGCGCGGGAAAGGCCCACTCCGGGGCAGTAGCGTATGGTAAAACGGCCTTCGCTGGAGCCGTGGATAAGATGGCTTGCGGCGCTCAGATTCCCGGCGATGTCCTGTTCCTTCCCGACAAGTTCCCGTATCACGTTACCGGGCCGGTAGCCGTATTTTCGGATAAGCGCATCCATGCCCATATCTTCGCCGAAACGTTCCAGGCCCGGCGCCAGGATGAGAAGTTCGCCGCCGTCGGCCATTGCCATACGGGTACGGTAGACAGCCTTGTTCCCCAGCCATGTCGTGCGGAATTCTTCCGGTTCAAGATAGACCACCGCTTTTTTGATGGGCTCGTCCAGAATATCGACGTTTACTTCCCTTGCCAGATGCGCGGCTTTTTCAAAACACTCGCGGTCATCACCGCAGAAGATACCGCGTACCGCCGTGGAACTTGGAGGGAGCGCCGCGGGCTTCCCGCCCGAAGCGGTTTCCTTTTCGCCGCGGGCGCCTACCACGGTCAATACCCAGAGTACGGGCGGCAGCCTGTCCTTAAAACGGCGGAGGCCTTCGTCAAACAGGGCGCGTACCGGCGTATTCATACGGCCCATCATGCGCTCCATACCGTAGACCGCGCCCAAGAAATGGCTCTTATCTATGGCCTCTTTACCGCCGCAACCTACAAAGAGATTCTTGGCATAATTGGCCATACCGATAACCTCGTGGGGCACTACCTGGCCTATAGATACAATGAGTGAGTAGCCTCCATTGATAAGCCGTTTGTTCACCTGAACCGGCCAGTCGTAGCATACCGCCCCTTCCGAGACCTTCTCTACCCAACCGGCCTCCAAACGGCCAAGCTCCGCAACATCGTTGCGCCAATCATGCACAAAGAATTTTTCCGGCGGGGAACCGGGGAACATCCTGCGGATCTCCGCATCAGTCATCACCATGTGGGTACCCAGCGCCGGCATGACGGCAAAATCAATACCGCCGAGTACACGGCAGGCAATATCCGTCAACAAGCCTGCCCGCGAATGGAAGCGGGTTAGATCGGGCGGCAGGATAAGTACCGGCCCGGAACCTTTTCTGGCTTGCAAAGCCTGCTTTAACGCGGAAGAAAACAGGCTTTCAAGCTCATCGTCGGAAATATCGGCGTCCGCCCCTCCGTGCGCCAGGTATAACATCGCCGTCCCCCTTCTTACACAGGTTTTGCATCATTGAACTGGTTCACCATAAGCACCGGCTGATGCGTCGCGTCCAGGGTATCCCGCCACAGGCTGCTTTCCGGATCAACATGGCTGCGCTGGGAAACTACCGCCTTCATGGGCAGGTGGACGAATTCATTGTTCACAAGCCCTATAACGACCTTGGTTTTTCCCGCCATAGCCGCGTGAGCCGCCGCATTGCCCAGGCGCTCGCAGTATATGGAATCGCTGGGTTCGGCAGGCGCCGACCGTATCTGGTAACTGGGGTCTATGTATTTTAGATTGATCTCCATCTTGATTTCTTCAAAGTGTTTCAGGATACGTTCCCGCAGATAGGTACCCACATCGGCCATCTTGAGGTTGCCGCTGGCATCGGTCTTCCTGTCGGTAACAAGCAGATCCTGCATAGCCCCTTCCGCCACGACCACCACCGCGTGGTGCCGGTTCCTGAGCCGCTCTTCAAGATGGTGCAGGAAACCGTTGTAACCTTCCAAATTGAAAGGAACCTCCGGGATAAGTACGAAATTCACCTCATGGCTGGCAAGCGCGGTATGGGCCGCAATGAATCCCGATTCCCTGCCCATCACTTTGACCAGTCCTATACCGTTAATCTGAGAATTAGCCTCCATGTGCGCCGCCGCCACCACTTCTACGGCTTTAGCTACCGCGGTATCAAAACCGAAAGATTTCTGGATAAAGGAAAAATCATTGTCAACGGTTTTGGGTATGCCTATCATTGATATCTTGAGTTTACGGCGGTCGATTTCCGCCGCTATATCCAGGGAACCTCTCTGCGTGCCGTCCCCGCCTATGGTAAAGAGAATGTTGAGGTTAAGCTGCTCCATCGCATCCACGATCTGCTCCACCTCCTTGCCGCCGCCCCGGGCCGTTCCCAAGAAGGTACCGCCTACCTTGTGGATATCGTCTACTACATCCGGGTCCAGATTGATAACCCCGTATTGGTAGCCGGGAAGAAAGCCCTTGTACCCGTAACGTATGCCCGAAATACGGTGTACGCCGTACCGCGACCAGAGGCAGCGGACTATCGCCCTGATGACATCGTTGATGCCCGGACAGAGCCCTCCGCAACTCACAATGCCCGCATGGACGTGGGCCGGCATAAAGTAGATCGTCTCGCGGGGTCCGGCGCGCTCAAAAACCTGGCTGCGCTTGATTGGCGGCTGGTTTCCCGGCCTAACCGTATTCTCGTACCGGATAAATTGATTGTCGGTAACGTAATTCGCAATCAAATCGCCCTGTACCGTTGACCACGCTATCGGCGATTTAATACTCCGCTTGCCCAATTCCTCGATGGTAAAATCAAAGCCATCACTCATGAACGCCCCCTGTTCCTGTATAAATATAGATTCCGTCAAACATAACTGTTTTAACTATAATCCTTCCCGAAAAATCTTGCAATAAGCGATGTAATAAGCGGTGTAAAATAAAAATGACTAATAGAAATAACCGATAAGATCCTTTTAAAACTTCGGTTTTGAAAACGGCCCCAACCTATCGTCAGGTTACCGTGTTTTATTACCGATAATAAAGAACCATGATTTGCCGTTTTTTTTCCAACTGGAGCTTTAGGTGTTCTCTTTCGCTGTTTGCCTTGATTTCTGTACTGCCCGTCTTTACGGAATCTCAGAACCTATCTTCCTTGCCCGTTACCTACGGAAGCGAGGTGAACAGGGAAAGTGTGGAGAATTTTTTTCCTTCCGTCTATTTTACCGATTACATTGAAGCGCTCAGATCTCAGGAAGCCGCAAGACCCTACTATGTTCCCATGAAAGAAGAGGCGGATATATTTCTGAAAAAGTTGATGGAAGGCCGTTCCCTGCTACTGAACAACGATATATTGGCCTTCTACGGCCATCCGCTTTCAGAGAAGATGGGCATACTCGGGAGGTATACAATGGAAGATTTGAATGTCCGCCTCAGTAATCTGGCGGAAGAGTACAAGGCGGTTAACGGCGGTAAGGGAGTGGTTAAGGCATTTTACCTTATCTACGGTACCGTTTGGCCCAAGGGTGAAATAGGTATATTAAAAGAGTCGGTCTTGCAGGAATATCTGGATTACGCCCTTAAAAACAATATCCTTATTTTTCTGGATCACCAGATAGGCCGTTATAATCCGGCGGACGCCCTTAAAAAAATGCTGCCTTACCTCAAGTATCCCAATGTCCACTTGGCGCTTGACCCCGAATGGCGGACAACCAAGCCCATGCAGGAATTCGGCGCGGTTACCGGCGAGGAGATAAACCAGGTTCAGCAAATTATGGAGGATTACCTTATCGAGCAGCAGATACCCGGGGAGCGTATGCTTGTTATCCACCAGTTCCACTACAGTATGATCAAAAACCGCGGAAAGATAGAGAGTAATTTTAAAAAGGTCAGGCTTATTCACTGCGCGGACGGCATAGGCCATCCTGCTTTAAAGCGGGAATCCTATGCGTATAACGCCCAAGCTACCAATATCCCCATTAAGGGTTTTAAGCTCTTCTATAATTTCAATATCCCCGGTGCGGGCTACGACAAGCCTCTTTTAACCCCGAAAGAAGTTTACGAACTCGACCCCCGGCCCTATATCATTATGTATCAGTAGGGCGGAACATACCGTATCCGCCCAGCGCAGGATAAGGTCTGCCCGTAATCCGTTTGTTGTACGGGCAGACCCTCGGAGCCTGTTGCACTTCGTGGATTTTTTGCATTGGACCTTTGGTCCGCTTTATGCAAAAAATCCCGATTATCAGGGCTCCGCAGCTTACTTCTTCTTTCTATTCTTAGGTTTGGCGTTCTTCTTTACCGCCGCCGGGGGCTTGCTTTCCGCCGGAGCGTCGCCGGCGTTTGTTTCCGCTAAAAAGCCTATAAAGTGGTCGAAGCGGTACTTGGATTCCTGCTCCGCCTTGGTAAAGCGATCCGCAATATCCGCAATCAGGCCCGCTCTTTTATAGAAGCCGGCTTCGTCGCCGGGTTTTGCCCCGGTTTCGTCTTTCGCGCCGGGAATTTCGGCCTTGGCGGACGCGGACGCGGTAAAAGCGCCACTGTTTTCCAGGACAAGGAAAAGCGTCGCGTAGTAAAGCGCCCGCTCAAAGGCTTCCTTGTTAAACCAGGTAACATCGTCAAAGATATTGACGCCGAGTACCGCCCTAAAATCATCGGCGTTGTAATTGATAAGAATAATATTCTCCGGCCGGTTCGGATTTTCGTAGAAAAGATACTGTTCCTCGGGAGGACTGGTGCGGGAGAGTACCAGCTTCATAATTTCGGAAACATCGTAGGCAAGATTGTCCGGAATACTGAAATTATGGTAGACCTCCCGTAGTTTACGGATAAGGTTCCAGTGATCAAGCAGGGCTTTTGCCGAAGCTCCCGAAGCCCCCTTGCCCAGGATAGGGCGCAGCAGGCTGAGTATACCGTACCCCAGGGCAAAAAGAATATCCGCCTCGCCCGTTTTGAGTTTATCCCTTGTTTTTTGCAGGTACTGTACGGTCCGCTCGTTGAGTGTTGAAGGGGCCGCAGCCTGTCCCCCCGCAAGCAGGAACAGACGCCGGAGATACGCGGCAAATTCTTCCCATATTGCTTCTGCCTCAAGGGGCTCCGCTTCAACCGGAGACTCCCCGCCGGTAAAGGGATCATAGGCGCCCGCCGCACCGGTAACAAACTTCTTTGCCTCTGCAATGAAAGCCACTATCCCTTCATGTAAGGAATCGATGTAGGCATCCCGTTCCGCCGCACCGCCCGTCAAGGCTTTTTTCAGATCGTTGACCAGTTCGACCCTCAGAAGCACGGTAAAGCGGTAGTAGAGTTCGCCCAGGAAGATGTCCTGAATAGCTGCTTCGGGATCGAGAACGCCCCGTCCGTTAAGTTCATGGTTCAGCCGCGCCCAACGGCCGAGGACCGTATCCTCCACCTCGTGTATGTCGAGGAATACCTGGGCTTCGTAGCCGTTCAGGGCGACGAACATACCCCGCTCGCATATCTCCTTGGAGGAACGGACGTACCAGAGTCCGGAACGCTGCTCCCTGAGCAGGGTGAAGTAATGGTTTTCACCGTGGATAGAGAGGGCTTCGCTCAGACTGTCCAGGCAGAATCCCCCGCCCTGGGGAATGGCCGGAGAACTTTGGTGTATCCAGCCGGAAGTTTGGTAGTACGAGTTATTGTAGAAAACCAGGGCGCGGTCGTCCCAGAGCCGGTTGGAATAGGCAAAGACATTCTCGTTGATAGCGCCGTCCGGCGTGAACAAGTCGTAGAGTCTGAAGCTCACGCTGCCGGAAAATAGCGCCCGGCGTTTGAGGAGGGGGAATATCTCCCGCTCGTGGCGGTCCACCAGGTGCTGATCCGGCTTTTCATCACGGTAGGATCGGCGGTATTCCATACCGTATTTTTCCTCAAAACCTTCAATCTGACCGTGGCCGAACATGGGGAGCCCCGGCATGGTTGCAAGGAGGGTGCAGATGCCGAAATACTTGTCCCCCTTACCGAACTGGGCGACCGCGGTGTCCTCGTCGGGATTGTTCATGAAGTTGACGAAACGTTTGAGGATTTCAGGGTCAAATTCCAGGGTGTTCTTGACGGTAGCCCGGTATTTGGCGTTTTCCTCGTTTTTGAGCATGTTCATAAAGGCCGAATTGTAGACGCGGTGCATACCCAGGGTGCGGACAAAATAGCCTTCCATCATCCAGAAGGCTTCCGCCAAAAGCAGGGTATTCGGCGCTTCCTCCGCGCAGCGATCCACCACTTCCCGCCAGAACTCGTGGGGGATGCGGCGGTTGAATTCTTCATTGGAAAGGGCGTGTTCCGCCCTGCTTGCAATGTCCCCGCCGCGTCCGGGTTCAGGATACCACAGGCGCTGTATATGGCGTTTGGCCAGGGTCATGGCCGCATCGAAGCGGACTATGGAGAACTGGCGGCATACCCCGATGATGGTACGGATCACCGCTTCCCGTGCTTCTGGGTTGAGGAAGTCTATCTGGGCGGTGTCGTTCCAGGGCATAGACGTACCGTCGTTGCCGTGATAGATATAGCGCGCGTTACCCGTACCGTCATCAGTACGTTTGAAAACCACGGCGGCATCGGTACGGGTATAGTAGTGATCTTCAATTTGAACGGTAACGCCGTCGCGGTTGGAGAGGTTCCCGCCGTTAAAGGTATAACCGGGGAAGGGCGGATAGCTAAGCTGGAGAAAACGGTCGGGGTGTTCCATAATCCACCGGCTGTCTATGCCGGTATGGTTTGGAACCATGTCGGAACCCAGGTGTATGCCCCGCCTTGCGCACCGTTCCCGCAGGTTCGCAAGGCTTCCCCAGCCGCCCAGTTCCGCGGCTATGTCGTAGTCGTAGAGGCTGTAAGCGCTGGCCGCGGCTTCGGGGTTGCCGGTCCACTGCTTGATGGTTTTCGATGCGTTGCTCCGTTCCCACAGGCCGATAAGCCAGAGGCCGGTAAATCCCCGGCGGGCAAGTTCGTCCAGTTCCTCATCGGGTATCTGATCCAGCCGCGTAATCTCGCGCTTGTACTTTTGGGAAAGCTGATAGAGCCATACCAGGGTGCTTTTGGCTATAAGCACCGTCCGGGGCATCCATCCCTGGTCGGGACTGAACTTTTCGTATTCATCAAGTCCGTTGTAGGTATAAACTTCGCTGGGGCCGGGGCCTGAGAAAAAGGGCTTTCCTTCCTCCTTGATAATGTCGAGGCCGGTCAGGAGCCGCGCCATAAACTTACTTAAAAGCAGGCCCCAGTGTTTGCGCATATAGTCAAGCTGGCCGGCAAGCGAATCCGGGGAGGCAAGGGCCGGCGCGCGCAGCATGTCCCAAAGGTTCATACCGTCGGGGCCGAATACCGGTAGCGAGGCAAAGTGGGCCTTGAGTTCTTCAATTGCCTGGGGATATACGGTTTTTTCTTCCAGGCTGCCGTCGTCAAACAGGAAGAGAAAGGGCCGGAACGCGGGGTTAAGATTGGCCAGCGCGAGCAGCATTGTTTCTTCCAGCGATAGGGCGCGGCAGCTTTCACCGTCTTCACTGCCTTGAAGGTAGGCGTCGATGGTGGCGGCGCCCGCATAAACCTGCCGGGGGGGGAACAGGTCGGAAAAAGAGTGGAGAAGGCCGGAAGTTTTGTCCTGTCCCAGGTTGTTTTCCAGCCGTTTAAGAGCCGTCTCAAAGGCATCGGGCTGTACCTGTTCGCGGTACAGGGCCGCAACGTAGTGCAGTATCTCGTCGATAAGGCCCATAGCATAGAGCTGTCCGGCCTTAATAAAACGTTCGGGACGGGCGGGATCAACTTTGGCGTTGAATTTAGCCGCCAGTTCCCGTACTTTACGGAGATCCGCCAGAACGACGTTACCGCGGAGCGAGAACAAATCGTGTTCCAGTTGATACTCGCGGCGCACATCCCGGTTAATATGAAATTCCATTACCGCCTTGCGAGCCTTTGCGCATGGCCCCCCCGCGCCATGCCTGTCCCGTGCGGGAACTTCCAGAGCGGTTAAAGTAATACAAGATTTCATTATTTTTTTCCTTTATTGGTATTGGACGCCTTTGCCGCTTTACCCCGACATATCGCGGCCAGTTCCTGTACCGCCTTAATGAGATCGCCATCCTTCTCTATCTCTTTGATAGGGACAGGCAGCCTGTAGGTCCAGTTAAATTCGTTGTTGGTACCGGGAACATTGATCCGCTCGGAAGCGGGATCCTCCGCCCACCATTCCCGCGTATTGGACAGGTGCAGCAGATCCTGGATGGGAAAGACCTTGAACCGCGATGAGGCCGCGGCTGTTTTTTGCAGGATGATCTTGGCGGTGCCGGGATTATACACCCTCGGCAGGGACGGGACGCCGATAAAACCGCTGAAGAGCTCCTGATCCGCTTCTTTGTCCCACCATTCCCGCAGGGTGGAACTATCGTGTACCGATCCGCTGCACACGCTCAGTTCGGGATAGGCGTCAAAGGGAATATAGGGCTGCCCTTCCCTGTCCCATTCCCTGAACCAGCGGATCACGCGCAGGCCCAGAATATTGAGTTCGGCAAGCACCCTGGGGACGCAATCGGGAACGGCCCCCAGATCTTCGGCGCAGGGCAGCATGGAAGAAGCGCGGGACAGCATGGTAAGTAGCCGTTTGCCTTCCTCTTCCCATATTTGTTCCGAATCAACGCGCTTTTTTTCAAGGAGGGTTTCCAGTTCCTGCCTTTCCTTGTCCGACAGGCTTGCGTAGGCGCGGGAATCCCGGTAATACCACACCGGGGAATAGCGGTCTTTTTCGTATTCCATGAGTATTCTATTGCTCCAGGCTTTGAGCAGATAGGATCGCGCGGCGGGGTGAAGTCCCAGGGCTTCAATATCCTTTTCGCCCTTGATTGTTTCCTTAAAAAGCCAGAGTTCTTCGCCGCCTATTCTGTCCAGGGCCGCAGTAAAGACTTTTTCCGCCTCAAACGCGATTTCGGATTCCTTAAACGGTCCGCCCCCGTTGTTCCGCAGGCTGTCCCATACTTCCCCGGTGGGAATATGCGGATAGGAGATCCAGCGTATGCGGCCCTGATCAAAATTCAGGGCTTCCAGATCCTCTGCCGTTACCGGAAGGTAGGGGACGTAGCGGCCCAGCGCCGCCGAATTATCGCCGCGCCGCGAAGCCCATATACGGAAGAAGCCCAGTACGTGATCGATACGGTACGCGCCGTAGTATTTTTCGGCAACTTTAAGCCGGTTTTTCCACCAGGAGTAATTATCCCCGGACTGGACGTTCCAGTCGTGCAGCGGGAAGCCCCAGTTCTGCCCGTCGGGGCTGTACATATCGGGGGGCGCGCCGGCAGAGAGGTTCAGATCGAAGAATTCACGATGCGCCCAGACATCGCAGGAATCTTCGTTCATAAGAATGGGTATGTCCCCTTCCAGAATAATGCCGAGGTCGGAAACGGCCTTTGCCGCAACGGAGAACTGTTTGTCCAGGGCTTCCTGAATCCACACCCAGAACAGATGTTCGCCGTAATGGGCCTTATCATTCCAGAGGGCTTCGATATCTTCCGCCGTAACCTGCCCGCGGGCGTCCCATTCCTGCCAGCTTTTTTCCTCGTTTGCCTCTTTTAGCCTGCGGTACACGGCATACTCTTTAACCCAGGGATTCTTCTGAATAAAGGCCGCCAAACTACCGGTCTTCTCCGTTTTTTTTACTATCTCATCCCTATTGGCCTGATATATCTTTCTTAAAAGATCCATTTTAGCGCGCAGTATCTTTTCGTAGGGGAAGCGGTTTTCCCGGTCAAAGCGGGCCTTTATGTCCGCGATGTCCGCCCTGAACGCGGAGGCTTCGGGCATGTCCCCGATCCGTAGATACAGCGGATGCAACGCGAAGGCGGTAAGCGCAAAATAGGGTGCGCTGAAATTTCCGGTATCGTTTACCGGCAAGATCTGGATAAGGCCGATCTCCATTTTTGTGCAGAGCTTTGCAAACTCTATCAGGTCAAGAAATTCCCCGACACCGGTGCTTTTTTCCCCCCGGAGCGCTCCTACCGGGACAACCGTTCCTAGAAGGCGCTCTTTTACGCCTTGTCCTTTTTTTGCAGCCATTTGAACCCCCAAAATCTTTGTTTAGATTAATCTGTTATTTCTATTATAGTAGGAAAGATTTAATCCGTAAAGGAGAATATACCAGGGCGCGAACCTTACGGCGCGTTACGAACGGAGACGCCGGCGGGCCGGGCATTTCGTCGCTTCGTCCTCACTTGAGCCTTAAACTAAGGGCGTATGAGACGGAAGCCGAGATTGTAGAGCCTGTGAATTTATGGTAGATACGTGTCTCATCCTATGAGCCTGTCCCTTTAACCGGTTATTCGCATCTTGCCCCTGCAAACCTGTCCCCTGTAACCGGTCTTTCACATCCCCGTCCTCATGAACTCCGTCCCCTTTCAAAATTCCTTCATCTCCCCTTCATTTTTTTTCATCCAGACTAAAGCAATTCAGCACCTTGCCCCCAATAATACACTATGCGTAAACCTCGTGAACAAAAAGAAAACGGTGTGCATCACGTTACCGTTCAAACGAACCGGGGAGAAAAATCCTTCCTCGACCTCGATGC
>JAISNI010000145.1 GCA_031276295.1 Treponema sp. | reverse complement strand
TTACACAATATAGAAGCCCTTTACAATCGGCCTCCCGCTAAATCCCGCTAAATCCCGCTAAATTCCCCAAAATCCCGCCTATTCTCCGCTATTTCCTAATCTATTCTCTGGCATAATCAAAATTTGAAGCCCTTTCCCCACATTTAGTGGTAAATGTTAAATTGCTGGTTGAAGGTTGCCAGCTTTTTCAACCTTTGGCAGAACTGCAAGACGCTCTCTTCTACGGTTATCCGTGATAGTTTATCGGTTATATCCTCTCCGCGGCAACTGCGCAGGTAGAAAAGGCTGCAACGCACCGGTTTTTTAAATATATCCTCAACGGCGCGCTTGTAAACGGCCATCTGGTTTATATGACGGCTGAATATCTCATTACTATCGGTTTTGAAGTCAACTATATGGATGCACCCCTCATGTTCAAAAAGAATGTCGATCTGCCCTCTTACCGTAAATTCTTTGCCTTTTACCTTAACCAAAGTAATGACAGGGAATTCTGTTTTGACGTATCCTTCTTTGCGGGAAGTGTACCGGGCAATCAACTTTCCAAGTTCCGATTCAAAAAAGCCCTGGGCCATTTGCTCAGCATATTTATGCACTGCATCATTCTCCTCAGGGCCCTCAAGTATACCCGGAGTTTGTCCATTGATCAATTTTTCAAGATAGCTATGCACCATAGTTCCAAAATCAGCTGGAGTTAGGCCGGCCTTTTTTAGGGCCTCGGCAATATCATCGTCTTCCTGATTAGGCGCATCTATTCTGTCCTGATCGTAATCATCCAGTTCGCTTGCGTTCAGAACGCTTATCTGAACTTCTGGCAGGGATAGTACTTCTGCATTTTTATAGAACATATCCGCATTCTCTGCCGCCTGAATCATGGAGCGGCCTGTGTTTGATTCATGCCTACCCCTGATAAGCCCACGCAATTTTTCCCTGGTATATGCAGGGATTGCGCTGATAGTGTACGGCGTATATTCATCTGCGTTTAATACCGGAAGGAGCAGATCAATAAAACTGTAAATAGAGCCTTTATCTTTTTTTTTCAAGTGCAGATGCGCAAGCCGTTCCTTTATCAATGCACTGTTGTATTCCGCCCCGCTCAGATCCTTTTCATTTTTTTCCTCCCTGGTCTGTTCAGGGACCGTACCTGTTATAAATACCGCACTTTCGGCGCGGGTCAATGCAACATAGAGCAGCCTCCGTAATTCGGCAATTCTTTTTTTATCTTCTTCCTCCTGCTCAAGCGCATAAAAAAAATTCTTCCCGTTGCCTGAAAGTTCTTCGGCCTGGGGTAAATTTAACGTAATGCCCCAGGTATTATGAAAATAAATAGAATCGGTATTCCTGTCGAGCGCCCCGCGGCTTCCCGCTCCAAACACAAAGACTACGGAGAACTCAAGCCCCTTGCTCTTGTGAATGGACATTATCCTGACGCCGGCCTTGCCCTCGGCTGGAATATCTATATCATCCGGCTTTTCTTCCTGGCTTATCAGGTCGTCAAGATAATCGAGAAATTCCGCAAGGGATTTATGACGCTGATCCGCATCGTGGGCAAGTTCAAAAAATAGATCAAAAAGTTCCTCATAGGCTTGGGATGCCGGCGCCCAGACAGTTTCATAACGGTAACCTTCATAATACCAGAGATGGGTAAGAATTTCCGTAAGGGGCTGGGTCTTGGCCTGTTCTCTCAGATCGTTATACCACCTGCGGGCTTCCCGGTAGTATTCACGCTCTTGGGCCGGTATCTTTTCATCCACCGCATCATCGAAGGGCATACCGGCCTCGTACAGGATACAGGTAGAAACGGCCAGATCGCTGAGGCGCAGAAAGGGCGAGCGGAGCAGCGCCGCATAGCTGAGGCGGTCGTTGGGATAGACGAGGAGCCGCAACAGACAGCAAATATCGTTAATCGGCGCTTCGTTAAAAAGACCGGCCGGTCTATCTGCGTTGTATGGTATCTGAAAATTCTTGAATTGTTGTTCTAACGAATGTTGATGAGTGTATGAACGCTGCAACACGGCAAAATCATGGTAACTGCATGAACGGTAATACTCACCCTCATCCGATCTATCCAGAACCTTATACCGATCGGTTTCTACCATTTTTTTTATCTGTATTGCAATATATGCCGCCTCAATATCATAGTTAGTAAATTTCTGCGGATCATTTTTATCAATACGGCCTGCATCCAGAAGGCAAAAATTCATTACCGGGTAATCCTGATCATCCGGCGGTTTTGGCGATGCGTAGATACGGCTGTAGGATGCTTCATAATTCGGCAGCTCAGGAGAGGATGCCAAAAAGACGGCATCTTCCCCGCCAACCAGAAAGAAACTTTGAGCAAATGTATCCGGCTCGGAAACCGCCATTTCCGAATAAGGTTCCGGCAGCAGGCCTCCGAATACACGGTTAAAGGCATCAATAAGCAGCGGTTTTGACCGGTAATTATGGCTCAGGTTCAGTCTGCCGGAGGGAAATAACAGAGCAAATTCCTGCGCAAGACTGCGGAACACGGAAACATCAGCGCCCCGAAAACGGTATATTGACTGCTTTTCATCACCGACAAAGAAAAGTTTGTCCCCGCAAAGTTCTGTTGCAGATGGAACACTCTTGTCCTGCCGCTCCGGTTTTTCAGCAAGCAGGAAAATCAAATCCCTCTGTAAGCCGTTATTATCCTGAAACTCGTCAATCATTATCTTGTGTATAGAATCTTTATATACCTGCCGTATCTCAGGGTACTTTACCAGCGCATCCACGGCAAGATGCGCAACGTCATTAAAGGAGAGCATCCCTGCTTCCCGCTTTTTTTTACTGAACTGTTTCTGGAATTTATCAACCAAAGGGAATACCGATGCAACTATACCGCATTGCAAGATAAAATTGGCAATGGATTCCAGTTGGGCGTAAAGGCCGTCATCACCTTTTAATTCCTGCATTCTTTCAATAATACCTTCTAATTGTGCGGTATGGTTAATCGATATGGAAACAAGCCGGGAAATAAAATCAAGATAGCGGATAATTTCGGTTTCGGCGTTTTTCACGGCGCCTGCATTATGGTTGTCTGGCGGATCAGACGGATCATTGGTAAAGAATCCATTGCGCTTCATAAGAGGCCGTACATCAGGCGCAGACGGTGGCGATTCTCTAAAAAGCTCCGAGAGTTTTTTATACATAACATATTTACAGTCAGAAGGTATCCGGTCAAGTTCATCTTCAATGCCGGCAATCAATGTATCTGCCGTGCGCGTCTTTGCGGACCATTGGCGCAGTATCTCTTTTCCCTGAATATCCTTAAAGGCATTAAAATCCACAGGATTGCTTATCGGACTATATTTGAGAACGGCATTTGCAAAGAGTTCGTCGGAAACGGTTTTAATTTTTTTATTGGCCATAAGCAATTGCAACGCCGGATTGTTTCGGTGTTCAAGCACAAAGGGCAGCGCCGCTTCAAGCGCCAATTCCCGTACTCCCTTATCATCAATTACAAAATCTGTGCTAATTCCATAATAACGCGAGGCCGTCCGTGCTATCCGGGCGCAGAAGGAATCAAGGGTCGAAATATTAGCCTTATGAAAATCTTCGATAGCCCTTTGTGCGTTGGGGTTATCTTTCTCTTCCGCAAGTAGATGATAAATGCGGCTATACATTTCGCTCACCGCCTTGTTGGTAAAAGTAAGGGTGAGTATTTCATCAACCTTGTAATTCTTTTCCATAACAAGCCATGCGTAACGTGCGGCAAGCACTTTGGTTTTACCGGATCCTGCACCTGCGGATACAACGGTGTTACCCCCATGCGTTGCAGCTATTTTTTGTTCGTCGTCAAGTTTGTTGAGAATTGCTTCATAAGACATGGTTCTTATCCTTTTATGGGGAGTATGCGATCATTGAGGCGGTAAGTAGTCCGGC
This sequence comes from Treponema sp., assembly GCA_031276295.1. Classification (GTDB taxonomy): domain Bacteria; phylum Spirochaetota; class Spirochaetia; order Treponematales; family Breznakiellaceae; genus JAISNI01. The sequence continues at coordinate 13,987 of JAISNI010000145.1, read as the reverse complement.
AGATTGTTTTAAATTCGCATATATAGCACGATTTAAGATTCTCCTTGCTTATAGAAAAATCCAGCATATTGATCGTGTGGTAGAAGTATTCAATGTACTGTTCCAGCGCGTCCATAGTCGTCTGATAATCCTCACGGCTGCATTTTTTCTTTCTTCCCAATTTACCAACGATAAGGCTGACATCATGCTTATTAATGCTGAAGAAAAAAGCCCCGCTAATTTCCATACCGTTTTTTTCCTCGAATAATTTAATATACATCGGCATTTGAAAATCCCTGAGCGAAGAATTTTCTGTTTCTGTACATGCGGCCTGTGAAGGCATTGAGTTTGTTTTATAATCAATAATAACAGGCTCGTCATCGGGCGAAACAGAAACCCTGTCAAGCCTGCCGATAAAACGGATATTGTCTTTTGTAAATTCCAGTTCCGATTCAAGCTGGGACACAGCATAGCCAGGAAAAAATTGAGCCTCGCTTTTAAGCAAAGCCCGCAAGGTTTTGGATATTGCCTCCGCCTGCGATACCAACAGCGGAACTGCAAGGGGACCTCTAAAAGCATGGTGTCTGCGGACAACATCGTTGGTAATGTCCCATATCCAATTAAAATATTTACCAAGATTTTCCTGTTTAAAAAATATGTCTTCTGCCTTTATTTGAGCAAAAAGCTCTTTTAATATACGGTGGAAGAGTATCCCCAAAGACTGTTCATCGAGGAGTCGTGCTTCAAGAGAAAATTCCTTCAGATTAAAAATTCTTCTATACAGCCATATAAGCGGGCATGCAAAAAATTCATTCAGGTCTGTTGCCGAGACGCTTAATGCCTGAGGCATATCTTCATCACAAGGGCCTTCGGCAGCCTGCCCTTTCCGCCATACCTGTTTTTTCAAGTGGGCGTTTATCGCTACTTCTTTGGGCACCCTGTCCGTTAGATAGTTAAATTGCCCCTCAGCCTCTCTGCTCAGTACGGAACGCCACCGATCAAAGCCTTGTTTCTGCACGGCAAAGATACGCCGGGGGAACGGCGCTCCGTCTAAAGCAGCCCAGTATGCACGCTCCTCCTGGAAGGGATCCAGCATCCCCGCCGGCGGCAAGGCGTCTTCCTGTTTTGTATCACCGGAAAAATAGCTGTGGGGAATAGCCCAGCCGGAAAAGCTCTGGGCGGAAGCGCTTATCCAGGTATACGGCTTAAATTCTTCCCAAGCGGCCGGCCGGTAAAGGCGGAAAAATGTGGCTGAAGCATCGATGTCAACGATACCCAAGTTTTTCCGCTTGTCGGGCCGCAAAAAACTAAGAGGCTGATACTGTACGGTAGCCTTATCCTGTGTTGCGTTCAGTACAAAATGGGCGGCAAAGGGGGCAGCCGCCGCAACCCTGTATGGGTAGATATTAACCCCGCCGTTTCTCACGTCAGGTACATATTCTTTATCCTTTAAAACCGAAAGAAAAAATTCAAAGGGACGGTTAGGCAGGACATCGGGGAATTTTTTTTCCAGTTCGATAAGTTTGCTAAGCTCTTCAATACACCTTGAAAGAACCGCATCTGCAAGGCTACGATCTTCCGCAAGGGGATTAAGCGGAAGGAAATAACGGCTGCGGAATGAAAAGTACATATTGCGTATGCCCTTAAATGTTTTTGTATCCGTCATTGCCCGCAGATCCTTTTTTAAATCACGGTAATAGTTCTGCAGATCGGTATCTTTACCGGAAAGTTTAAACGCATCCATCCATATATCCACAGGTTTACCGTTTTCGCTGTAGGATGCAACGCAGTTATTATCTATACCAAAGTTGATAAGCCTTTTATTCATTTCGGGGTTAAGCCAGGGGATATGTTCATTGAGAACCAACGCTTTAACAGAACTGAACGAAAAATTGCTTGAAACGCAGGAACTTACCAGGGGGAAAAACCGCCCCGTTCCGAAATCCGTCAACTTTCTTCCCGAATGCCTGCGGTAAGGTATACTATACAAACTTAATTCCCGCAAAAGATAGGGCTGCACGCATTCAATATCCGGTATACTGATAGCCATATCCTCGTAGGTAATTTTTTCTTCCTCGTACAGCTTGCGTAGTTCCATAACCACTGCACGTATCTCCATACGTGAAGAGTCGTACAGGCGTAAAGGCTGAACCTCCTCGGCTTTGTCAATATATATCAGGTGAATGGATTTTTCCGCATTTAAAAGGCTTTCATATTCGGAAAAATCTTTAATTGCTTCAGGAAAAAATATAAAATACTCAAACCCTGTGTGGTTGAATGGGGGTTTTACCCAAGACGGCTCAAAAAGGCTGTGGTTATTTAAAAAATCAGTGTACTCCTTTTTAAGGGTTGCAAAATCGCGGTCTTCCTCATCGCTGCGGTAATTTGGAACCTGCCGGCATTTATCTTCCCAGAGCGCAAGGGACGAAAGCAGGCCGGCAATGGAATCTGCAAAGATACTCCCTTCATCGGCATATTCAAGCGGAATAAGGGAACGGAGCGGAAACCCGGCCCCGTTCTCCATGCCATCGGGATCTGTTCCGTCATTCTGCATATCCCGTATGCTACGGGACGCTACCCGTGCAGCCTCTTCATTTTTCTTAACCAGCAGTCCTGCAAAAAGTTTCCTAATCAGCGCAGAAACAGCTTCCATATTTTCCATTTCAACGCGGACTGCCTTTTCTTTAAAGCGGTCCCACGCGATAAAACGGTCAGCCACAATGGAACGTACACCCGGCAGCCCGCAAGCCTTTCTTGCCCACAGGTTCGCAGCAGCCTCGGATGGAAAAACAAAACAGGCCTTTTGCTCTTGTATATGATCCTCAATGGTTTTAAACACGATATTCATTGGTTAATAGTATAGCATATACGGTAAAGAAACAATACAATTTTGCGCTGAAGCGCAACAAACTGCTATGCGGCGGGGAACAGTTCCGTCATGTCTATCGTGCAGCCGGGCAGCGTTGTTACCGGTACAGTGCCGTCCGTGTCGTCATACGTAGAAAAAGCGTATTGCCCGTCTTTCAACACACCGGCCATGATGGTTTTTTCGTCAGGGTCAAGCAACCAGTATTCCTGTACGCCGGCCTGAATGTATTTACGCATTTTTTTTACCCGGTCTTTTGATGCGGTTGAAGGGGACAATATTTCGACAACCAGCGTCGGCGCTCCATTGTAGGAATTTGTACCTATTTTTGAGTTATCGCACAGGACCATAAGATCAGGCTCGACAACCGTATCATCGCCTTTTTCTGCAAACAGACGTACCGCAAACGGGGCTGCTATAATTTTGCAGGGCTTTCCTTTAAGGAAAGTTTTAAACTGATAAAATAGATCACCGCTGATACTTTGATGCACGAATGACGGGGTAGTCATCATATACAGTTCCCCGTCGATTATTTCCGCCCGATAATCTTCCTCCCATGTAAGGTAATCCGCATAGGTATAATGTTTTCTCGGCTCATACGCTTCCGACATAATCTTCACTCCGCCTCCATTCTATAGCATAAATAAGGAAATAATGATGATGCGCAAGACCGGAGGGGCGGCTACCACCCCAGGATACGCTTCCGGTATGCCCTGCCTATACGGTCAAGCGTTTCGCCGGGCGTTTCAGGGGGAATTGCCTGCCGATTAAAATCGATCTTGAACTGATTCATGGAAAAATGCCGGAACAGAAGAATTTCCTCCTTCCGCTCCGGCTCGTTTTGGTATATGTCCTGTAAAGTTTTGGTATACGTTTCAAAAACGCCGTTCTTCTTCATCTCTGAATACCCGATTATCCAGACAGGGACCGGCGTACCCGACAGGGCGGTGTGCAGTTGCAACAGCAGGACTGCCATAGCCCTTTGCGACCGCAGAAACGCATTCTCAAAGGCTTCGCTATGCGCCTTGTCTATTCCTCCGGTATCAATCTTTCCCAGCGTCCTCAGTTCCACGGTTCTTGGCGTATGGATAGGCGTCTTGTTGAGGATGATCACATTTTTCCTAAAATCAATGCCCAGATGCGGGTTATCGTGAAAAAATTTTTCTGCGATTTTTCCCGACGGCCCTACCAGGTAATGACCGTTTTCCTGTTCACGGCGTCCGGGATTATCCGCAACAAGGATGAGCTTTAAATCATCATCCTGCCTTACCTCATCCAATGCGTGGTTATACACCACCGGCCTTTCTATACTATACCCGGAACCGGAACCGGAACGGAGATTGACCATTTCCTGCTGCATGGTTTTAAGGTACGGCAATTCCCGGTCAAGGCTTTCCGTGAGTTTGCGGAAACCTTCCCGGACCATACAGAATTGCCGCCAGGCATTACTGTCCATCCATGCGTATCCTTACTCGCCCTGAATTCTGATAAGTTCCCCGGAGGAACGGCCAAACACCTCTTCCTCGTACATACATTCGGCGGAAGCAGGCGGAGTGGGATACACACCGGGCATCACCGCACGGAAACGGAACTCCGCTTCCTTTTTACCTCGGGGGAACCAATCCCAACAGAACCGTACTTCGTTATCCATGATGAACTGAACCGGCGGCTTTTCGTACCATTCCCGGTCAAAGTAATCCATATCGTAGGGCCGGTAGCCATTGCCGTTTTCGGCTTCTTCCGGCGGAACGGTAGAACTGGTAACAAAGGCGGCATCCAGCACCTGGGCCCCAGAAGGAATAGGCGCACGGAGGGCAACAAAGGTACGGTCGCGCGGGGTTGATACGGTAATCCTGCGAGTATAAGTTTTCCCCGGTATCAGAATACCGTCTGTTACAACGCTTCCGTCGGAATCGAAGGTTTCCACAAAAACACCTATTCCTTCATCCCGCATACCGGCAAGTTCAGCAGGCATACCGTACCGAAGGCTTGCCGTATAGAACAGGCGTCCGCTTCCTTCACGGCTGATACGCAGGGGCAGCAGCGTGTCCCGCTTCATACCGGTAAGCGGCTCATCGTCAAAGGATTTTACCGAAAGCAGAGGAAGCTGCGTATAAGAATTAAATTGCCCGGAAACAAGCGTCTGCGAATCAAGCTCGGCGCGGGCGGTCAGGTTAACAGACAGGGCGGCTTCGATATCGGCAACTTTTCCAAAGGCAAGGACAGCCCAGAAAGAACTGGCGGTATTGGACCACGTCCCCCTGCGCTGCCGCTCAATAAGGGCTGTAGCAAGGCGCGTGGTCATATCATCATCGGGCCTGAGAGCCTGAAAAAGCATAAGGGCCAGTGCATAACGGTCGGCATCGTAGCCCCAGAAATTGCCCCTGCGCTCGTATGTATCGGTGAGGTCTAGGGTACGGGTTCCCGGACGGATAAAGCGCCGTATCTGTTCAAGCGCGGAAGACGCCGTGTCCTTAATCCCCAGTTCAACGGCGGCAAGCCCCGCAAAGCTCCAACCAGAAATGCCGAGTTTATCCCCGCCTGCAAGAAATGAAGTGATCTCGCTGCCTATCCTTTCACCGGCCAGAGCCCTAACCCACAGGGAATAACCTTTAAGGAAAGGATCGTCGTTAAGTATCTGCCGTGCATCGCCGGAACCCAAGTAGCTAAAAATTCGCTGTACATCAATGCTTGCAGGAACCGTATAGCCCTTTTGTTTTGCCAGAATAGCGATATGGGCAACTCTGATCGTAACAAAGACATCGCCATCCCACGCGCCGGGCCAATACGGGTAAGAATCGTCCGCCAGTCTGGATTTAGCAACCTCGACCAGTTCATCCTCAATCACTTTTTTGATATTTTCTACCTTTGTCTCAAGGCCAAAGCTGCCTATATACTCGCCAAACACCATCAGCGGGAGGAGTGAGGCGGTACGCTGTTCAAGACAGCCGTAGGGATAATCCAGAAGATACCGGATTGCTTCTTTAAGTTGTGCAAGCCGGGATGCGGCAAGCGTAACCGAGAGGCTTCCCGTTTTTTCGCTCACCTGGGAAGGCAATACCACCCCTTCTTCCATAAATTGATCGCCTGTCCCCAGGTTTCCTATCGTGCTGACCGTTTCGTAGACCGACGGTCTTTCTACCATTATGCTCCGTAAAATACGCTCATTCACGCGGGGAGAGCGCAGGCTAAAGGCAAGCTGCGCCTCCCCCGAACCAACCGCGGCCAGGCGGAAGCTGACTTCCACGGTAGAAGACGGCGGGATATTCAGAGTCTGGGAATGCGGGCCGTCCACCTCAAGGATAAGCGCCGGTATGTTTTCGGCATTGGCCGCATCGGAATCCAGGGGCGTAATATCCAACTCAACCACCGCCTCAACCGGCTCCTTCTCCAAATTGGTAAGGATAAGCGAAGCCGTCCCCGTATCCCGCCAGCGCAGCTTCCCCGGAAGAACGGCCGTTGCGGTGAGGGGCGCGCTGACCCGCAGGTCATGCTCCTTGATGCCGAAGTCCTCCTTACCGACCGCAACAGCGGTACAGCGGTAGGTCGTAAGGGAATCGGGCAGCTTGAATTTCACCGTTACCGTTCCGTCATTACCGGTTACCAGGAAAGGCTCAAAAACTGCCGTAGGCCGAAAATTCTTGCGCTCATCCAGCTTGGAACTATCCTCATCATCCCCGCCCTGAAGGTCGTTAAAGCTGTACGTTACCGGATCGATAAGAAGCGAACGGCTGTCGGCCCCCGCAACCGCAAGGGGAAAATTTCTGGGACTGTAAAAATATTTCAGCGGATCGCCTACATGATAATCAATCAGATCAAGCACCCCACGGTCAACCGCCATAAAGGTAACTTCCGCCTGCGGAACAGGTTTGCCCTGATGGCTTACCTTTAGGCGGAATTCCGCCTCCTCAGCAGGACCGTAGACGCCCTTGACGCTTTCAACTTCCACCTGGTAATGACGGCTGGTGTTATCCACATAAAGGGCGGCCAGGCCGAATATCCCCTTGGGCTTATCCAGATCAGGCTCGTAGTAGGTGTTCTCAGGCGGACCTGAACGCACGGTATACGAAGAAAGGCTGACATATACAAGAGGGACGTAATCTTCTTTTATGGGGACATCTATGGTCAAGGCCGAACCGTCAAGCTCGATAATGTCCTGGGAGATAATCCCTTCCCTTTCAAGGGTCAGCAGGTAGTTGCCCTTTGGCAGCGGCGAGCGTACCAGAAGTTTAGCCGTATCCCCCGTGGCATACAAATCCCGATCAGGTGTGATGGATATGCTGTCAACATCGTCCGCTCCCCACCGAACCCAGCCTGCACCGCTTACATAAAAATGCAGCATAGTTACTACAGCTCTGCCTTCTCTGTCCCGGCTATGTAAACGTATCTCCCACTGACCGCTTTTTCCTGGTGTAAAATTGAGGAAACCGGCGAAGCTCCTGCCGGTCTGTATACGGGACTTATCATTCAGTTCTATTTTCCGCTCCTCAACAAGTTCTTCAACCCTTTCCCATACCAGATTTACCCGTCCCCCTATGCCTGCCTGCCGGGTCTGCTTCCACTCGTAACGGATAAACTGGGCTGAAATGTCTCCTTGCCAGTTCTCGACACCGGCATACCCGGTTCCATCGGGCGATACCAGCGCCCAACTCAGGGATGCCGGTTTATCCGCCGAGAGAAAATAGGCAGAAAAACCTACCGGGGATGGATTAAAAGCGGAAAGATTGCCCGAATCAATACGGGCGCCTATATAAAAAGATGCGGGATGTACGACAACGGCGCTTCGGCTGCTTATCTCCTGCCGGGCGGCATCCTGCACCGAGGCTTCCAGGCGGTAACGGTAGGCCGCCCCTTCAACCCCATCGGCGGCAGGCGTCAGACTGATACCAGCCTTACCGTCCGCTCCCAGATTTCCGTTACCCCTGTCGATATAGGATCTACCGTCAGACAGCGAGGGGCCAAAATACCAGCGCTCCCAGTTGGCGCCGGGATTAAAACCGATAGGCTCCCGTGTCCAATAGTAGGTATAGGGCGCACCCGAAAGGCTGCCTCCTGCAAGATAGGAAGCAGAAAATTCCCCCGAAAGCCGTTCCCCAGTAAAGTTTACAATGTCGGGAAATTGAAGAGATGTCTCGAAGCGCAGGCGTTCAAAATTGGCTACGGTAAAGGTAATGGATTGCACGGCACTTTTTCCCGATGATATTTCCTGCCAGTTGGGTACTTTCCCGAGGGTAAAGTCCATCGTCTTGAGGAAATCCCCGCGGAGATACCTCAAGCTATAGGTTCCCGGTTCCAGGTCCGGGGGCAGGGTGAATGTCCCATGACTCCCGCCGTTTGCCGTTGTTGTCCCCCCCAGGGTGGTAACAAGAGGCGCATCGTAAGAACTACCCGCTATTTGAATGCCGTAATTGCCGGTAAAAGCCTCATATTTACCATGTTTCAGGATACGGTCTATGCCCCGGAATGTAACGGTTTCTCCGGGCCTATAAAGCCCACGGTCGGTAAAGAGGAATATTACCGCCCGGTCATTTTCCGCCGCAAAAGGAGAAATTGATGACTCAACATCGAAGCGCCAGATATTGTGGCTATTATTGGGAATAAACTCAACCTCATCCCCGCCGTTCAGGGCGCCACCTTTCTCGCTTACCTTTATACGGAAGCCCCGTCCTTGAATATCACCATCTCCCCTGTTATAGGTCATAGGTTCGCTGAATAGAGATCGAAAAGCGCCGTTGGGAAAATCAAAAACAGCAAGACCGCGGGCGTCGCTTGTACCCTCAAATACCGTTCTGGTTCCTTCCATAAGCTCGACCTTGGCGCCCGCTACCGGCATACCGGTGGATAACCGTGTTGCCCATACCAGAACCATATTGTAGGCATACCGCACGGTAAGACCTATATCCGTTACCTGTACGGTAAGCCAGTGGTCATTGGTCTTGATGCTCCTATCCCAGGCAAATGTTTTATAGTCCCAACGGAACCCAACCGTACCCTTACCCCCCGGCCCCAGAAACGGCAGGAGATCATCTACCATGAAACGTTTGGCATTTTTAGGAAACACAGACATATCCATAGGCTGAAGATTCTGCAACGGCAGACGTTCATAGAGGTTTCCAAGGGCGCGAATAGATCGGTTGATGGACGGAGGATTCTGAGCCTCCCATACTATTTTGGGAGGAAATGCAGCTTCCAACATACGCGAACCGGTGTTTTTTATATACACGTAACTACCGGCAGATTCCACCTCTGCCTTTACCCTTACCGGACGGCCCAGCGAACGGCCCCACATATCCTTGAGCCGTTCTGAAATACTGACATTGTAGCTGCGCTCATATTCCAGGCTCAGCCCCTTAAGCACAACGGTATTGCCGTAAACCTGAATATTATCCTTTGTAATGGCCGGAATCCCGTCAATAGAAAAAGCGCCTGCCGTACTTTCAGGGTCTACACTCTGACTGAACTCCAGATAAACAGGAATGCCGTTCCATTGATTGGTATAAGGGCGGGCTTCGGAACGAACTAGAATTTCTTCAAAGGTAAAGGGTAAAAGGGTGTGAAAGCTATAGACCTTGTCTTCCCGTGATCCAAGCCACCCTGCCTCAGACCGCGCGCCTGCCAGCACCCTAAGCTCAACTCCCGTATCCAGAGGCGGTTCCTCATTCAGGGTGAGCAACACGCACTGTTCGGCCTTGTAACGTTTTTCGTTAATTTGCGGAAGCCGGCTCAGGGTAAAAGCCCAGGAGCGGTTATTGTAACGTACCTCAAGCCAATTTTTTATTTCATCAAGATTCACCGGATACGAGAAGATAAGCGAGATATGCTTTGCCTCTTGAGGATCGGCATTATTGGTAGCGATATATTTTTCCCCGCTGCCAAGGCTCCAGCTTAAAACCGAAAGCCTTTCGGTCTCAAAGCTGAAAGAACGTTCGCCTTCCAGGGACTTTCCTCCCAAAGATTTCATTTTATCGGAAACAGTTACCGTGTAGACCCGCTGGGGCAGGCTTTCCTCGTCCGGCTCAAAACTGAGCAGGCGGGAACCGTACCAGCGGTACACACCGGCAAGGGGCGGATCTATAGAGAACACGCCGCTCAGGTTTCCAGGATCGTCGCGTACCGGAACCCCCAGCTTTGCAAGCGGAACTACCGGCTGGGAAAATACCGTATAGATAGCCGGCTTCTTTATCTCATGGGGAAGCTCGCCTGAAGGCCCATAATCAACTATGGTAAAAGGCTCATCGCTTTCTGCAATGAGCTCATTTTCACCGGCAGCGGACTCTTCAGCAGCAGCTTCCACCGCCTCAAAGTAGGCGATCCGGTACGATGCAAGCTCCGCTACAGACCTTCCGGCAGACAGATTGGAACCTGAGAACACCGTAGTCTTTTGAACCGTTTCAGACAACCTGTCTTTCGGTTTACACGCGGCAAACAGCATCAGACCGGCAACGCAAATCGCAACGGTTCCAATGCCTTTAAGACACTTACCCCACTTTAAACACATTAAACGCATAACAAAACACCCCTTTTATGTTAAAAAACCAACCGGCTTTTCCTACTTCTCCGTTCATTCATTTCCCTACACAGAATCGGCTGAACATAGCTTCAAGTATATCCGCCGTGGAGACTTCTCCGGTAATCTCCCCCAGATAATTTACCGCTTCCCGGATGAGCGGCGTAATAATATCAAGGCTGCCCCCGCTGTCCGCAAGGTTCAGGCTTTCTTCCAACGCACCTATACTCCTATCGACCAGTTCCTTCTGGCGCGCTGTTCCCGGCGCTGAAGAACCGGCGCTCTGTCCTGTCCATCCGTTCTGCGTTTCCGTCGCTCCAAAATTATCCTCCAGGGCAGCGGCAATTGCGGATACTAAACCGTCAAGCCCCTGCCCGGTCTTGGCGCTTATCCCCTGTAGTGCAAATGTAAACCCCGGTTGGGGTTGCGGGTTGAGATCGGCCTTATTCCAAAGCACGATGAGCGGAGGGTCAGGCGGGTTGCGTACCCCGCTATCAGAGGGCTTCCGGTGAGCTTCGGCGCTGGAATGAAAAGTGTGTAGAAAGGCCCGGTCCTCCGCGGTAAACCCTTCCGCACCGTCAATAAGGTAGAGAATAAGATCGGCCTTTTCCAGCAAAGTCCGGCTTCGCTCTATTCCCATATTCTCTAGTATATCCAGGGGAACGCGAAGCCCGGCGGTATCCACCAAGCGTATAGGAATACCTTCAATGGACACCCAGGCTTCTATCCAGTCGCGGGTGGTGCCGGGGATACTGCTCACGATGGCACGGTCCTCCCGCAAGAGTAGGTTGAAAAGGCTGGATTTTCCCGCATTGGGCCGCCCTGCAATAACGGTAAGAGCGCCTTCCTGGTAGAGCCTTTCCCGGCGGTACAAACGGGAAAGGGAACGAAGCCGGTTAAGGCTGTCTTCCAGCCGCCACCGTTGCGGAAGGCGCCCCGCCTCCTCATCACTCGTGCCTCCGGCGCAGGCTTCATCCTCGGAATAATCAAGAAAAATTTCCGCACTTGCCAAAACCGTTATCAGTTCCTCTTTAATTGCCTTTATTTCCCTTGCAAGTTGACCCTCCAACCGGGACACCGCATGTTCACGGGCCTTTTCCGTTTTGGCACACACCAGTTCCATAACCGATTCTGAACGGGTCAGATCAAGTTTTCCGTGCATGAAGGCGCGGAAGGTGAACTCGCCGGGCAGGGCGTCCCTGAAACCCGCTGCCTTGAGCGTATCCATTATTGCCCGTACCGCAGCAATCCCCCCGTGGCAAGAAATATCCGCGCTGTCCTCGCCCGTGTAGCTTTTCGGGGCGCGGTACACCGATACCAACACTTCGTCTATCTTTTCATCACAGGTTTTCCGGTCTGCTTGTTCCGTACAGTTCTTCCCCCTCATGACGGCGGGCTTCACTATCCAGCCATGTATGATAGTGTTTCCCGGAGCAGTCAGAAGTTTCCCGGGCCGGGAAAAAACCCGCGCCAGTATGCTGAGGGCATTATCCCCCGATACCCTCACTATAGCCAGGGCGCTTTCCATAAGAGGAGTAGCCGGAGCGGCAATATCGCCCCTATCACCGTAAGATGGAACAGCCATGAATCTACGCACTGCCTCCGAAATACCCTGTACCCGTCTCATTCTTCTCCGCGGCAGCCAGCTTCAGTTTGAGGAATAGCCACGGAGCGCCGGCGGCGGCCCACAGGCCAAGACTTCCGTAACGCAGAAACTGGGCCAGTTCGTAGGCTGGGGAATCCCTTCCGAACCAGAGCAGCGCCGCAAACACGGAATCCTCTCCGGGCAGAAAAAATTTGAGCGCCAGTATCAGGCAGGCCGCTCCGGCTATTCCAAAGAGATACCGCAGGGCTAAAATACCGAAGCGCTGTCTTTTCCCTTTTACTTCACCACTCGTAACACTAAAATGAAGATGTTTCCGCATGAGGGCATAGCCCACGCAAAAGCCCAGAAAAAGAGCCGATAAACTTCGATTCTGCGGGTAAACCACATTCAGCCCCAAGCTCATAAACGCGGTAACGATAAGTTGTATCCGTAATCCCTGCCCCTGTAAGAATTCTGCAAGCCGTTTGCCGTATATAAAATAGACCGCAAGGATAATGCCGGCCAATACCCAGCCACCCAAAAGGTCGGTTGGAAAATGCACACCCAGATAGAGCCGGGTAAATCCTATCAAAAGGATGATAAAGCCTGCCGCCGTATAGAAAAAGGCTCTTTCTAATTGCGGCTTTCCCGCCGGTTTTACCGCGCTGGTGTTGCGAAACGTACTGAGCCAATCAGCAAGGGGAATCCAGAAGCAGGCGGTTATCTGGGCATGGCCTGAAGGCATACCGTAGCTTGGTTCAAATGCCAGCCCTATCGAACGGTCAAATTCATACGGCCGCGGCATCTTAAGGAATCCCTTGCAGATCATATTGATCCAGATCGATATAAGGAGCATTACGCCCAGGCGGAATCCTTTTTTCTCGTTTATACACCAATAAATAAGGAGAATTGCGGGTATATAAAACAGCTCTGTCCCCAGACTGGTGATTATTTTTATAATTTCTGTCAACAACGGCTTCTCGATCTGTTGTATATATACAATAAGCTCAATGCCCCAACGATAAGCAGGATTCCAGCTTGCAGGATCCACCGGAAGTAACTGTATTAAATCTTCGTTCATAGTCCAAGAATAATCAATTTTTTAATTAAACGCTAGTGCGATTGTTCAGCAGTCGGCATGATCGACTAACATAGTTCCTAAAAATTTTCAAAAAAGTTCTCTTTTATACGGTTAATTGCAGATGTCTGGTCTTTATCCGGCTTATGTTCCAATTCCAGGTTGTTGAGTATCTGAAGTATCTGGTTTTGCATAAAAGACTTATCTGCACTTATCAGCACTAAAAATATATAGGATTCCGGCCCTACCGTAACGCCGTCTTCTTCAAAATATTGCAGTAACAGCCAAAAATCCCTTTCGCGTGCCGCTCCTCTATAATATGTATCCGATGCGGCCTTAACCGATGCTTCAAAAAAATCTCCGTACTCATCATCGGGGTACTGATTAGCGGCATTAAGGAGACGCTTTTCAATACGGGATGCCACTCTCCGGGGAAAATCCTGGTATAAAGAAAACGCCGCCGACCATTGCTGCAAAGTCCTAAAGTTAATTCCGGTATTTTCCACTATAAAAACATACCTATCCCTGTATTCATCCAGCGTTTCAACGCCTAAAACACCTTCATTCAGATACTGGCTTACCCAGACCGGAATTTCAGCGCCATCTTCCATATCTTTATAGTTAATAATATCGTAAACATTGATAGGCTTAGGGGACTGGACAAGCTCATCCTCCATTTCGGGAAGTTTAGCCTGTTTTGCAGCACAAGCATTACACAATAGAATTCCCGCCCCTAAGAGATAAAAGAACAGTTCTTTCATTAAGAATTTAATTCGCTGCATTAACCATTAACTTCTTCCGGCACTTGGCTGTCCGACTGACCGGTTACTCTTTCTTCATCAGCAGCCGGTTCTTTTTCCGGCAACACTTTCATTGGGGTCCTTGGGGGGGGGGGGGGGGGGGGGGGGGGGGGGGGGGGGGGGGGGGGGGGGGGGGGGGGGGGGGGGGGGGCGGGGGGGGGGGGGGGGGGGG
>JAISNI010000131.1 GCA_031276295.1 Treponema sp. | reverse complement strand
CCCGCCCGGGCCCGCCCGCCCCCCCCCCCCCCAAAAAAGTGCAAGCTTACGGTTCATCATCACCAAAACCTCTGTAAAAAAAGTATACTATCACATGACCCTTGCGGAATGTACGAAATATAAAATCTTGAAAACGTTGGATATATTCTTATAGAAAAAAACGCGATATATCAAGAGGGCCGGCGGCAAAACCGGGTGTTTCTCTTGAAATAATTACAGATTCCAATGAACCTGTCCCAAAACATTAGAGTTATGACCACCGCCGTACCAACAGTTTGTCGCCCTTCAGCGCAACAGGCTGTTAGTGCCCCTAATCCAAATTTATATTGTGCTCGGTAAGGAACAGGTCCAGTACCGTCAGAAACAGGATAACCAGTATGGGGCCTAAAACCAGACCGTTAAAGCCGAAAACGGCTACTCCGCCCAGGATGGATACAAAGATAAACAAGGGATGAAGCTGTATCCGGTGCTGCAGAAACAGCGGGCGCAGGAAATTATCCAGCGTGGAAATGAAAAAACCGGAAACAAGCAGAAAAACGATGCCTCCGACGGCATCCCCGCCCAGGATGCGGAGCATACCCAGGGGGAACCAAATCAGTCCCGCGCCAAACATGGGGATGAAGGAGCATATCAGAACCAGAATGGCAAAGACGAGGGTACCCCGCACGTGAAAAATCGTAAACACAACGTAGGCCATCACCGCCTGGACAATGCCCACTATGATGTACCCCAAGAAGAGGTTTCTGGTGATCTCCTTGAATTTCCCCACCAGGGCGGTGATGTATTCCTTCCTGATGGGAATGACGTGCAGGACAATCCGGGAAAGATAGGCGCCGTCCAGATAAAAGAAAAAAAGGCAGAAGATCATAAATACCAGGCCCAGCAAAAAGGAACCCACGTCCCGGGCCACGGTGCTGCTTATCTGTAGTATATTTTGAAGGCTGACGCCGAGAAGCTGTACGATACGCCGCTGGATTTCATCGGGCCGGATAACGATCATGCCGGAACTCAGATCCAGTATTAAATCCGAGATATATTCCAGCGCGTCGTCAACCGCTCCGGGCTTGGCGATAAAAAAATCCTGCGCCAGATGGATCAACTCCATGATTTGCCTGAAAAACTGGAAAACCACAAAGGACAGGGGAATAAGGATGATGACGATAGTTCCCATAGAAAATGAAGCGGCCAGGATGTTTTGAAGAATTTTCCCCCGGTGAGTGGAAAAATTCATTTTTTTGGTTATCCTCTGATAGAAGGGCGCGGCCAACACATAGAGCAGGATGGACCAGAGGAGGACGGTAAAAAAAGGCGCGAAAAGCCGGCAAACGAGGATAAAAAGGATGATAAGGAGAGCTCCGAAAACGATATTCTGTATTGTTTTAGGGGACGGCTGTATAAGATCGCTCATAACTATTTACTATACTATAATATATTACCGGGATACTAGCAGTTTGTTGCGCTTCAGCGCAAAATCATATAAAAATTCACGAAAGTGAATTTTTATACCTTACAAACTGCCAAAGCAGCCACGATAATCAGGATTTTTAAGCGTCCACGGGAGCTTCCGGCAGGAGGGGGCAGGAATGGGCCGTCATAAATAAACGGTTGATATAGTCCCGGTCTATACAAAGGTCAAAAGGTATTTCTATTTTATTCAGGAAGGGGAAAAGAAGGAAAGAATTGATGAACTCGTATTTCTGCCGGATTGCGGTTTCGGGCTTGGAGAACCAGAGATATTTGCAATCCTCGTCGGCATGGATAAAGGTGATGAAAAGGAGGCGGCCCAAACCATTCTGATCGAATTTTTCCTGCAAGGCTTTGAGGCACATAGCCGTATTGGGGGAATAATCCAATACGGCTATGGACTGCGGCCCGTTGAGAAATCGGTTAAGGTGTTCGTTCAGAGCGGCATACATGCCGTCCTGGTCTTTGAAGGTTGCGTCCATTTTAAGGCGCGGATCATCAATAAAACATACCTCGTCTTCAATGAATGAACTAAACCAGAAGGAAGATATGTTTGTATCCAGAACAAACATTTTGTTTATGGTCAATACGGGGGGCTTATTCGGCATAGTTACAGTATACCATCTTCCGTTTCATGTAGACAAGATACCGTATCACGGATACCGCCGGGAATGGACACGGCCATCCGTACCCGCCCTCTTCCCCCCTTTTCCCTCTCCCTTCCCTGTACTATACTTAGTCCATGGATACGGCGCGCAAACTTACGGTTTCCGAGCTTACGGAACTTATCAGGCGGTGTTTGGAAGGCAGCTTTGCCCAGGTTTTGGTGGAGGGGGAGCTTTCCAATTGCCGGCCTTCAAGCACGGGGCACCTCTATTTCAGCCTCAAGGACGCGGGGGCGGTAATCTCCGCGGTAATGTTCAAGAACCGCCTGCGTTCCCTCGGTTTTGAGCCCAAGGACGGGATGCTGCTGCGGGTACGGGGGAGCATTTCGGTTTACAATCAGCGGGGAACCTATCAGATAATATGCGAAGATATGGAAAGGGCCGGAACCGGGGATATTCTGGCCATGCTGGAAAAACGGAAGCGGATGCTTGCCGCGGAAGGGCTCTTTGACGAGGACAGGAAAAAGCCCCTGCCCCGTTTCCCTTCGGTTGTCGGCGTGGTCAGTTCCCCTACCGGCGCGGCGGTGCGGGATATACTCAACATCCTTAAAAGACGGGCGCCCGGGGTCAAGGTGGTAATCCTTCCCGCGCCGGTTCAGGGCACTGAGGCCGCGCCTATTATTGCAAGAAGGATAGAACAGGCCAATCAGTGGCGACTGGCCGATACCCTCATCGTAGGCCGCGGGGGCGGCTCTCTTGAAGACCTGCTCCCCTTTTCCGAAGAGGCGGTAGTGCGGGCGATTGCGGCTTCCGGCATACCGGTTATCAGCGCGGTAGGCCACGAGATAGACTGGGCCATATCCGATTTTGCCGCGGATCTCCGCGCCCCTACCCCGTCGGCCGCGGCGGAGCTGGTAAGCGAAGGGCGGGAAGAAACCTTGGCCTTGGTACGGGGGCTGCGGGATGTTATGTACCGGGCTGTCGGCGCAAGGACGGAGCGTTCACGGCTCCTTATAAAGCCTTTCAGGATTGAAGAGATGGAGATGCGTTTCCGCTCCATACTTCAGCCGAGGCTGGTCCGTTTTGACGATGCCAAGGAAGCCCTGCTTGACAACCTTGCCGACCGGGTAAAGGATATACGCCGCCGGCTTGAGCTTGCCAGGCTGGGCCTTGAAGCGGGAAGCCCCCTTTCCGTCCTGGAGCGGGGTTTCTCGGTAGTTATGGCCGAAGGGAAGGAGGGGGAAGCTCCCCGGCTTATCCGCCGCGCTTCCGATACCAGGCGGGGGGACAGGCTTATCATCAGACCGATGGCAGGAATCATCACTGCCCTAACCGAAGATACAAAGGAGAATTGACTGCATGATGGAAAAAACGGATAAAAATTCCGCGGGAAGCATGAAGAATTTTGAGGAAAGGCTGGAGCGGCTTGAAGTTCTGGGGGACATGATACGGAAAACCGACATTCCCCTGGATGACGCGCTCAAATTCTTTGAAGAAGGCATATCTCTGGCGCGTACCCTGGAAAAGGATCTTGAAAAGATAGAGAACCGCATTGAGATTCTGATGAACGGCCCGGAAGTCAAGAACGGGAGCGCCCCGGAACTGGGATTGTTTGACGGCGGGAACTAGCATGAACGGCGGAGGAACCGGCCTTGCCGAAACAGGCCGCATTCAGATTTTAGCCCCGGAGGAGATACGGAAGATAGCCGCCGGAGAGGTGATAGACCGGCCTGCGTCTCTGGTACGGGAGCTGTTTGACAATGCCGTAGACGCGCAAGGTTCCGTCATAGAGATCCTCATCGAAGAAGGGGGAATACGCCGTGTGGAGGTGGTTGACGACGGCAAGGGTATAGGGAGGGAAGACCTTTCCCTCTGTACCCTGCCCCATGCGACAAGCAAGATACGCTCCCTAGCCGACCTTGACACGGCCGTAACCCTGGGCTTCCGGGGAGAGGCCCTTGCGGCTGCGGCTGCGGCTGTTTCGCATCTGGAAATACTGAGCAGTACGGACGGCAGGGAGGCATGGTTGCTGAGGACGGAGGCCGGCATCCCTGTGGGGATAGAACCGGGAAGGAGAACCAGGGGTACGAGCGTCCGCGCCTTGGGCCTTTTCGACGCTATTCCCGCGAGGAAACGGTTCTTAAAAAGGGACGGCGCCGAGGGAAAGCTCTGCCGGGATGTTTTTCTTGAAAAAGCCCTGGCCTTTCCGAACGTGAGCCTCCATTTTAGAGCGGATAACAAGTTGAAGTTGTTCCTGCCGCCGGTTGCCACGTTAAAAGAACGGTTCGCGGCGGTGTTTCTTGACCCCGGCGATAAAGATTTTCTTAAAGAAATTGCCGCTACGGGACCCGGCTTTACCGTATCAATCGTGTTCGGCGGGCCCGAAATTTACCGTAACGACAGACGGCAGCAATTTGTATTTGCAAACAAGCGCCGTATTCAGGAATATTCCCTTATGCAGGCCCTGGAGTACGGCTTACAGGGCTGGTTCCCTAACGGCGTCCACCCCGTAGGGGCTATTTTTATTGAAATCGATCCGAAGCTGGCCGATTTTAACATTCATCCGGCCAAAAAAGAGGCGCGGTTTTCCAATTTAGGGGCTATTCACCATGCGGTAAGTTCCGCCTTACAGGATCTTTCACGGCGTTCCTTCATGGTACAGGAGAAGATAGGCGGGCGGCAGGACAGGCAGGAGGACTGGTTTTCGGGCGGAAAGGAACGGGACGGCAGCCGGAAAGGCGTATACCCGGAACGTGCCCCGGACAGGCTTGCGCTGGAAGCATTGCTGGGCGGCGTTCACGATTTTGTACCCCTGCCCGGGCGGCAATCGGGCGCGGGGGTGTACGGGAAGGACACGGCGGCGGACGAGGCTGCCGAAAGCGCCCCGGCCTACGGGGAAAGGGCCGTTTACCTGGGCACGATCTTCGGGGTTTTTATCCTAATAGAGAAGGGGGAAAACCTCTACATTATCGATCAACATGCCGCGCATGAACGTATCCTCTACGACCGTTTCCTGGCCGGCCCTATCCCCCGGCAGGAACTTCTGGTTCCCATCCTCTTTAAAACGGAAAGCTCCGAAGAGGACGAATTCCTCCGCGCCAACAGCGCGGCTCTTGAAAAACTGGGCGTCATCGTTAGAGGAGACGGCGAAAGCTGGCGTATAGAGGTCCTGCCCGCAGCCTGGCGTTTAAGCGACAGCGAAACCGTCCGCGAGATACTATCCCTCCGCGAGGCTCGAGAGAACATGGCGGAACATTGGGCCGCGACGCTTTCCTGCCGCGCCGCGGTCAAGGAGGGGGATTACCTTGACAGGGAAAGCGCCCTGGCCCTGGCCGAAGAGAGTTTCCGTCTGCCCGTAGCGCTCTGCCCTCACGGCAGGCCCGTACAGGTAAAGATAAGCCGCGGGGAACTCTACAGGGCGGTAAGGAGAATTGAGGGTTGAAAAAGGAGCTATTCATTTATGGAAAACAGAACCCCGTCCCAGCGGGTTAAAGCCGCGCTTCCCCCGTTTTCACGCCAGCTGTCAGGGGAAAAAGCGCTTGCCGTCCGGGGGCTTTTGATCGCCGGCCTTATGATCTTAGCCTCCTGCCGGTCTCTACAACAGGACCTCCCGGTAAGCGGCGTCGAGGCGGCAAGCGAAAACGTAGACATCACGGCGTTTGAGGAACAGATTCTGAACCTTGAGGGAGAGATTTTCGACGCTCCGTCCGCAAGCCGCGAGTTGTCCGATAGGATAAACAGCGTAAGGCGGAAGATAACGGAAATTGAGCGTAAAAAGCCGCCCGATCCGTCCGCGGCGGCCCTGCTTGCCGCCTGGTCCGGCAGGCTTTACCTCCTTGAAAAAAAGCCCTCCGATGCGGCTCAACAGCTTAACGCCTCGCGGTCGCTTGAAGCGGGTAACCAGAGCGCGCTTATCCTTTCAATACGCCTTGAAGCCGATGCGGAAAAACGGCTTGAGCTTATTGACAAGGCCCTGCAACAGGAAGAAAGCTCGCCGGATTCCTCCGTTTTGGTCCAGATATTGCAGATTGAAAAGGGAAGATCCCTCTATGAACGGAGGCGTTTTCAGGAAGCGGCGGCATCCTTCGACATTGCCTTCAGCATACAAAGCGGCGCGGCGCAACTGTACCGGAATATCTATCGGGATATCAGGGATAGGGCATGGGAAATGCGGAATCTTGGAGCCGATACCGAAAAGAAGCCCGGAGGGATAGCCCAAAAGGATGGTATTTCCTGGAAAGAGCTTATTGAACTTACCAATACCGAGACTAATCTCCTGCGTTTCCTCACCGCGGGCGGGGACCTGCCTTCCGAAGAACTCTTCTCGCGGCTGCTGGATCGTTCTTTTATACCCTATACCCAGAACGTAGCCTTAAACGAATGGCCGCAGACTCAGCCTCAAGCAGACGAAGCGGTACTCCGTTCCGGCGCCGCGTGGTTCCTCTGGCGCCTATGGGCCGAAACCCGTAGCGATAAAGGGCTCCTCTCTAGGTACTCCGCCCGCTATGCAAACCGCGGCAATACCCGCAGCCCCATCCCGGACCTGCCGTTCCTCTCGCCTTTCTTTGACTCCATACTCGGCTGCGTTGAAGCCGAGCTTATACCCCTTCCCGACGGGCGGAACTTTCTTCCCCACGATACGGTCGGAGCTTCAAATTTTTTAACAATGGTAAGAAAGATAGCAGCGTATAATGAAGAAAAACACGAATGAAAACAGAAAAGTAAGCCGCGGATGAGATTGATAATCTCAGACCGAATGTCCGTAAAGCCTCCGGTTAAAAAATCCCTTCCCCTGCGTTTATCATTGATTCCGGTTACCACCTCTTGAAAAAAAAGAGGTATCTTTATAGTATACTTACGAATAGTTACTGGATTCAGTTGTTTTGAAGTGAACAAATAGTGTAAAAGGAAAGCGTATGAAAGAACAACGAGTTAAAGGCTGGTGGCTTATTAGGCTTGCTTTGACGATAGTCGGCAAGAAGGGTATTGGGGAACTTAAAAGAGCCTCAAAAAATGCCGTTAAGGCTCAGGAAAAAACATTACGGGATCTTCTTACCGCTTCCAAGGACACGGTTTACGGGAAGGAATATCATTTTGAGGATATCCTTAAAGCCAAAAGTCCGGAAGAACTCTTTGCCCAATACCGTGAACAGGTGCCTATCAATGATTATGAGGACCTGAGGAGCTATGTGGAACGGCATAAACAGGGAGAGCCGGATGTCCTTTTCCCCGGAAAGCCCAAAATGTACGCTACCACGAGCGGTACTACCCGGGAGCCTAAGTGGATTCCCATTACAGAACGGTACTACCAGGAAGTGTACAAGGTGATGAATCAGCTATGGTTTTATGCCCTTATCATGAATAAGCCCAAGGTGTTTTACGGAAAGACCCTTTCCATTGTAGGAAAGGCCGTTGAAGGGGCCGCTCCTGACGGTACCGTATACGGCTCAATCTCCGGTATCTCCCAGCGGGACATTCCGGGTTTTATGGGCGTCCTTCATCCCGCTCCTGCCGATATATTCCACATTCCCGATTACAAGGCCCGGTATTACGCTATCATGCGGATGGGTATTGAACAGGATATAACCCTCATCATCACCGCCAATCCCAGCACCCTGATAGAAATGCAGAACAATGCAAACGAATTCTACGACGAATACGTACAGGATATTGAAAAAGGGACCTTGAGCCGCCGTCTTCCCGTTCCCGATGAGATCCGCGCCGTCCTGGAGGCCCGGTTAAGCCCCAATCCCGAACGGGCCGCGGAATTACGGGCCTTAAAGGCTCAATACGGAACGGTTCTCCCCAAACATTACTGGCCGCATATGCAGGCTGTAAACGTCTGGTTCTGTGGCAACACCAGAATTTTCTTTGAAAAAGTTAAGGATTCGTTTCCTGAAACCTGTGTTTTCCATGAAATGGGCTATTTTGCCACCGAATGTAGACCCGGCATCGTCCTTAAAAGTAATTCTCCTGATACGGTTATCTTCGGCCACAAGATATTCTTTGAATTCATCCATGAGTCGGAACTGGAAAGTGAAGATCCCCATATATACCGGATGGACGAGGTTAAAAAGGGCGAACGTTACTGTATGATCGTTACCACCTCCGCGGGCCTCTACCGCTATAACATGAACGACCTTGTGGAGATTACCGGCTTTATCAACCAGTTCCCCACCCTCAAGCTGATACAGAAGGTGAACGGCACGGTAAACATCACCGGTGAAAAACTCCACGAGCGGCAGTTTGTTGAAGCGGTTCATGCGGCGGAAAAGGATACCGGCAACCGTGTCGCATTCTTTATCGGTTTTGCGGACGCGAGCAAGGCGGCCTACCGATTCTATTACGAATTTGTCAATTCCGACATAACCCAGGAAAAGGCTGAAAATTTTACCCGTGTTCTGGATGAATACCTGAAAAAATACAACATTGAATACGAGGCAAAACGTTCGTCCAGCCGTTTAAAGAATCCTGAAACGGCGCTTTTGGTAAACGAATCCTTTGAAAAATTCAAGGCCACCTGCATAGACAAGGGATACCGGGACGGGCAATTCAAAGTGAACCTCCTTATGCAGGATGAAAAACGCCACGCCATGTTCAAGGAACTGGTCAAATCGGCGCTTTAAAACCCTGTTCCGCGGCCATTTTGACCGATACGGCCGCCGTTGAACGCCTGATACGGGAGGCGCAGGCGTTTATTTTTGATCTTGACGGAACGCTCTATGACATCCGGTGGTTTGCCCTGCGTCTCGTTCTGGCCTCGCCCCGCGAGGCCTCCGTGATTCTGGCTGAACGCCGGACCCGGAAAGGTTTATCCGGGTGCGATTACGGTTCCCCGGATGCCTATTTTACAGAATTCTTCTCGCGGATGTCCCTCATAGCTAAAAAACCGGCAAACACGCTGCGGGCCTGGTATTTTAACCGGTATATACCCCGGATGTGCGGAATTCTCAGAAGCAACTACCGTCCGCGGCCGGGAGCGGCGGAACTTTTTGTGGCCCTTACCCAACAAGCCTTTCCCTTCGCGGTTTATTCGGACTATCCCCAGGCCGCGGAACGGCTTTCCGCCCTGGGCCTGGACCCCGGCCGGGGGAAACTCTACGGCCCCGAGCATTTCGGCGCCCAGAAGCCCGCGGCCCGTCCCTTTGCGTCCATTGCTGCGGATCTGAAGGTTCCGCCGGATCGTACCCTCGTGATCGGCGACAAAGACGGTGCCGACGGCGCGGGAGCCACCGCTGCCGGCATGGGCTATATCGGCATCAGGAGCCGTACCAGGCAGAAAGCCCCCTACCCTTCGCTCGGTTGGACAAGTTTTACCGTTCTCTGTAGGAAAAAGTTCGGCCTTTTCGGCCTCTCGTCATCCGTAAGCTCTTGAGGTACCGGTACTCCTCTTACCCTTTACCGGCTTAATCTCCTTCGCACGGCCACGGGTTATTACGGACGCCCGCCAGTTCCACAATGCTTTTATGGCATTGTTCACGGAGAAGGTTCACCGCTTCTTTGCGGGGCAGGGAGGCGTCTGGCAAGATGGGCTCCCCTATACGGAGGGTGATGAGGGGATAATTTTTTTTGAATAGTTTATAGATGCCGCGGGGCGGACGGTAGGAAAAGGCAAAAGGGATCACGGGAATATTGTACTTATGGGCCATGGTAAACATCCCCTTCTTAAAGGGACGAATGGGTTGGTAGTAGGGCCAGTTGCTGCCTTCGGGGAATACGTGGAACCATTTTTTCTTGCCGTGAAGCTCGTCAAAGGCGCCGTTAAAGTATCTAATCGCATGAATGTCCGTCGGCACCGGGATGCCCCCCACAAAGCGGATAAGATTCCTGTCGGGGCCGGAAATATTCTCCTTCCACGCGGGAAAATACAAACGCCGAAACCGCACCGCCTGAAGGATACAGAGAAAATCCCAGCGCAGAACGTGGTTCGATACGGTAAGAGCCCCGTTACGAAACAAGGCCCTGTGCTTTTTAAGTTTGCTTCGCCCCTCGATCCGAAGTCCAAACCGGATAGGCGCAATGATAAAAACCAGGGTAAAAATCCCCAGGTAGATAAGGGCGCTCCGTATCCTAAACCCCAGAGACCTGTCAATAAAGGGATAATTCTCGTCGAGGACTAAATCAACTTCCCGCGGGCCCAGGATCATGTGGGCGTCGGGCTTATCGGGGTAGACCAAATCGAGCTTGGGGACATAGGGGGTACTATCATGGCTTGGCTTCATATCTTTCCTCATTCAAGTCTGAACCGCGCTTAAAAGAGAGCGCTCTTTCCAAGCATTTTAATACAGCTTTGTCAGATAAGTCGAGAGAACAGGTATATAGGTAACGATCAAAACCACTCCCAGTTGGATAAGCAGGAAGGGTACCACATACCGGGCAATCTCCACAAAGGGCTTCCTGAACCGGTAACTGGCCAGGAAGAGGTTCATACCCACAGGCGGGGTTAGAAACCCCGTCTCCATGTTGATAAGAAAGATGATCCCCAAATGAACCGGATCGATGCCGTAGACCGCGCCCAGAGGGAAGATCAGAGGCAGGACAATCAGGATGGCGGAAAAAATGTCGATGAAGCACCCGATAAACAAAAGGGACAGGTTGAGGATAAGGAGAAACAGGTACTTTGAGGATACGGCCCCTTGTATCCACCGGGCAAAGCGTTCCGGCGCTTGGGTATCAACGATATAGTAAGAAAGAGCTTGGGCCAGAGCAAGAATGGAGAGGATACCGCCTATGATGGGGACGGCCCTGGCAAACACCCGTTTAACTTCCCCTATTTTAATATCCTTAAAAACGAATACCTCCACCACGAAAATATAGATCACCGCCGCCGCCCCTATCTCGACCAGGGAGAGAACTCCGGAAAAATACCCCGCCACAAGCAAAAAGGGAAGCAGCATCTCCAAAGCGGAATCTTTTAAGGCCGCCCCCGCCTTTTTTAAATGGAAAGATTCCCGGGGGATTTTAGTCTTAACTGAAATACTAATACCCAAAAGTATCATCCCCGCTACCAAAATAAGGCCGGGAATTATACCCCCCAGGAAAAGATGGATCGTATTGGTCCGGGTAGCAGCCCCCACCAGGATGATAGGGAGGCTTGGAGGAAAGAGGAGGCCGATGCTGCCCGATGCGGTGAGAAGCCCGATAGAAAATTTCGGCGGATAGGGAGCATTTTCCGAGAGCACCGCATACAGGATTCCCCCCAGTGCAAGGATAGTAACCCCCGAAGCGCCGGTAAAGGAGGTAAAAAAGGCGCACATACACACCGCCGCTATGATACTCCCCCCGGGAAACCAGCCGAAAAGACTTTTAAAGGCGGCCAGGAGCCGCGTCCCTGCCCTGCTCTCGGAAAGGAAAAAACCCGCCAGGGTAAAGAGGGGAATAGCCACAAAAGTGTTCTGGGTAAGAGCCGTGTAAACCTGATTGGAAACTACATCCATCTCCCCGCCGGAGCCGTAGATGAGGAGCAGCGCCGCCGCCCCGATAACTACAAAGAGGGGGGCCCCCGCCAAAGCCGCCAGGATGAGGAATACCAGTATCGGTGTTTTGAGGTACCAAGCCAGGGTAGAAAAACCGCCGCTTATCGTATAGGCACTATCAGGAACATCAAAACCCCAGACGAACTTGAAAATCACCGGCAGGGAACAGATCGTTCCCAGCAGGATAGCTATAGCAGGCAGGACCCGCGCCTTTCCCCGGAGGGGGACAAGCCGGGCAAAACGGAAGGCCGTCACGGCGTATCCTATGGGCATAACCAGGGCAAAAACCTGATCCGGGATAAATCCTATCATCTGGGCGGGGGAAAGGTAAATTTTAATAAAAGAGGCCGAACACCACATGAATATTGTAACAACAAAGGCGGAAAGGAGGCCGGAACATACGGCGAAAAGATTTTTGATTTTTTCACTCTTGCTGTACTGCAAGAGCCCGATGGAGAGATGCTCCTCCGCTCCGGCGGTGATCATCCCGGAAAGAAGCCCCAGAATCAGCAGGAGATGAACGATCAGCCCCGGTGAAGCGGGCACCCGGGAACGGAAGAACACCCGCGCGCAAGCCTCCGCCAAGGGGAGCAGGGTAAGACACACCAGGGAAAAATAACAGATTCCCTGTTCGATACTCCACAGAAGGCCGCTTTTTTTCCGCATACTAATGCCTGTTCCGATAGTTCCTGAGCAAGGCTTCAATGCGGCTGTACATATCACGGTTAAAGGCCGTCCCCAACAAGGAAGGGATAACCTTGTCTACATCATCGTACCAGAGCTGTTCCTGAGCGGGACTTACCTCATTGATAATAAGACCGTAACTCTTCATAACGGCAATGGCGCTTGCCTCAAGCTCCTGAATGGAGGAGTCCAGTTCCGCCTCCAGCCGTTTGGCTATCCGCAATAATTCCGGTTTATAGCGTTCCGAAATGGAACGCCACGCCGTCTGGTTCATAACAATACCGCCCATAAAGGGGGCGATGTTAATGGAAGCCATATTCTTGGCCACCCCGAAAATTTGCAAGCCCCCGACATTTACCGGGCTTTGATACACCGCATCTATCATACCGCCGTTTAGGTATACCAGTATCTGATTCATAGCCACCGGAACCATCTGATAACCCATAGCCTTAAAGGCGTCCATTAAGGCCGGTTCCTGTTCGTTGGCGCCCAATTTCTGGCTTTTCATGTCCGCGGGAACAAAGACCGGCTTCTTGGAGAAGAACCTGACCCAACCCGCCTTTGACCATGCCAGGGTAAAAAAACCTTCCCGGTTGATCCGTCTTTCCAGCTCAGGTTTCAGATTGCCCAAAACCAGGTCCAGTTCAGCATTGTTTCTGATAAGGAAAGGGCAGCTCAGGGTCATTATCTCATGGCCGGGGGTGATGGAATTAAGCCCAAAAGAACTTAAAATCGCCGCCTGAATCTGGTTCCCTTTGAGCTTGCGAAGCACGTCCCCTTCGCTCCCCGCAATGCCGTTATGGTATATCACAAGTTCCACTTCCCCATTGGTAACGGCCCTCCATTCCCCGGCCATCCGGTTCAGCGCCGCCCCCCAGGGAGTATTTTCGGGAACCAGAGAGGCAAGTTTAATAGTAACCTTCCGGCGCTGCGCACAGGCCGGTACTGGAGGGCAAAAACTTCCTACGATAATACAGAACACCACTATACGACCAATATGTTTCATCACTCCTCCAGTTCCGGCTTATGCTCCGCATCAAGCCGCTACCGTTTATACTTTAAGGACTCAAGTTTACTGCCGTTGCGGATTACAGAGAAGTAAAGCTCCGACGCCGCTTTTTCCCGCAGAACACGGTAGAACGATTGGATATCCTTCACGGTCTCACCGTTCACCGCCGTAATTATATCGCCGTCTCTCAGACCTACGGTAGCCGCAGGGCTATTATTAATAACCTGGACGGCAAGGATACCCTGAACGTCCTTATCAATATCAGCCCGTGAACGCACGGCATCGGAGAGGGCTATGGCATACACACCGGGCCACAGCTTTTTGGAATCCGCCGCGACACTGTCGTCACGGGCATCAATACGCACGTCAAATTCCTGGACATTCCCGTTACGGACTACCGTGAACTTGGCCCGTTCTCCTACCTTCATATCCCCTACCGTAAGGGTCAGGGCATTCATTCCGCGCATTTCCCTGCCGTTCACATGGGTAACAAAATCTCCGGGCTTAATGCCGCCCTTCTCCGCCGGGGAATCCATGAACACCTGGGTAATAAACGCTCCCTGTTTGCCCGCAAGCCCCATAGCCTGCAACATCTCCCGGTCGGGATCGAGGAGTTGCACACCCAGCCAGCCGTAACTTATCTCGCCCTTATTGATAAACTCTTCAATTGACCTCTTGGCATTATTAATGGGAATTGCAAAGCCAAGCCCTATGGAACCGCCCCCCGAATTATTGCTGGCAATCCAGGTATTGATCCCTATTACTTCTCCATGTATATTCACCAGGGGGCCGCCGGAATTCCCCTGGTTAATTGAAGCATCGGTCTGGATAAAATCGCTAATGTTACCGGCGGGCCCACCGGTACGTCCTACCGCGCTGACTATACCCATAGTTACCGAGAACATCTGCCCCAAGGGGTTCCCCACCGCAATAGACCAGTCACCTACCTTGACCCCTTCGGAATCGCCTAACTCGGCGATGGGATGAATATCGTTCGTTTCAAAGGAGATCATGGCAAGATCCTTGCGTTCGTCCTTGCCCACAAGAACGGCCGTATAATCCTTGCCGTTATAAGCGGTTACGGAAATCTCGGTAGCCTCTCCAACCACATGGTTGTTGGTCAACACATAGTAGACATTCTTGTCTCTCCGAACGATGATGCCGGAACCCAGCCCCTGGGAACGGTATTCCCGTTGCTGCCCCCCATCGGGATTTCTGGGATTATTAAAGAAAAAATCCCAAGGCCCGTTAAAAGGTACCTGCGGCTGCCGCTGAACAGAAACGGTTTTTACCTCGACCACCCAGGGAAGCACCTTATCCGCAACGGCACGGAACGAGACCTGCAAGGCTTCGGCTACAGCCAGACTACTTTGGGGAATCTGTACCCGCGAGTCGGCCTCCTGTGCCTGCGCGGTCTTTTGAGACTGCGGTATGGTGCAGGAAAACGAGAAAAACGCCAAAGAAAACCCAAATAGTACCCCGATAAGCACCAGATTAAAAATAAAAAGTTTTTTTGAGAATAATTTTCGTACCAGGTCCATAGCCTTCTCCTAATTATAAAATAAATTGAGGGTATCTCCGTACCCTGTGTTTATGGGGACGCCTTTCAGCCGTCTCCATAAAGTCAGATTCAAATATTGCCGATATAATCTGTTAAAATCGCGATTATCAGATTATTAAGTACCTTACATACATAATAATAATAAATCTTTTGAATAGTTACACTTACCGAATCAATTCTCATTCGACATTCATTCAAACCGCCTGATGAATTCTCTGAAACGGCCGGGGAGCGGCGTACTGAAAGTAACTTCGCCGCCGGCATGGGGGAGCCTTATGGTAAGGCTCTTGGAATGAAGCATAAGGCTTAAGCTCTGAAACAGGGGATCGGCTTTGCCGTACAGGGGATCGCCGAGTACCGGATGCCCCAAAAAACTCATGTGTACCCGTATCTGGTGGGTCCTGCCGGTTGCCGGCCTTATGAGGAGGAGGGTATACGCCGTTCCTTTTACGTTCCAGGAACGGATCGCCTTGTACCGGGTGAAGGCAGGCTTCCCCCCCCTGTCGGAAACGGCAAAGAGCTTCCGGTTACGGAGGTCGCGGCCGATAAAGGTTTCTATGCTTCCCTCCTTATCTTGAGGCGTACCCTGAACAATAGCCGCATAACATTTCTTAACCTTCCGCGTCTTAAACTGTTCGGCAAGAAAGGCCAGGGTCCGCTCATCATAGGCGGCGATGATCACGCCGGACGTGTCCTTGTCCAGCCGGTGGACGATGCCCGGCCTCAAGGCTTCCGCCGTCCCGCGCGGCTTCTGCTCCGCGCCGGGGGGAAGGCCCGCGGATCCGGCTTTCCCCGCCTGATCCGCGCCGCTCGGGACGCCGCTATGAGCGCCGTCCCCGGACAGCCCCCTCCGCCTGAGTTGCCTGAAGAGGATGGCGTTTGCGAGGGTTCCCCGGAAAACACCCGCGCCCGGATGCACGATCATACCCTGGGCTTTATTGACGACAACAACATTTTCATCTTCATATATAATATCCAGGGGCAGGTCTTCGGGCAGGAGCGCCGGGCTTTCGGCGTCTGCCCATGAAAACTCAAGACGGTCGCCGTCCTTTACAAGACGGGAAAGCCGTACTTCCCTGCCGTTACAGACAACCTTAAACGACCTCGTCTTCATCTGAGAGCGGCTCATAAGCGCAAGGTTTTCCGCCGCGTACCGGTCGACACGGATCCCGCCCTTTATATCCTCCGCTATACAGGAATAGTGCCGCAATCAGGGCCCTTCCCGGGGGATTTCCGTCGGATTTTCCTCCGAAGGGGGAACGGCGTCCCCCTCCGTCCGGGGGGTCCGGGTTATGATCGGCGTTCCCGGCGGCAGATTCTTCAGGGCTTTTTCATATTTTTTCCGTTTAGCTAAAACAATAAAATAATCGGTAAGCGACAACACCACGGATCCGGCGGCGGCAAAGCCTATGGATAAGAGGTATTCGTCGGTGGACATATTTATAGATCCCGCAGGCTTGAAAGGCCACGGCGCATACCGGTTATCCCAGTCGTGTTGGGATAACCGGTACATATCCATAGAAAAAGTGGCAAGAAATATGGTAAAGGGAAATGAGCCGAAGGCTACAATCTCGGCCCTGCGCAGATCCTTTGCCCATTGGGGGACAATTATCTCAGAACCGCCGGCCGCGGAGGGGTTGGCCGGGACTTGAGCCTCAAGGGGAACAGGCAAAATCAAAACGAGAAGCGCGGCAACGAGCGCCTTCAGCATAGGTATACTCCTTAAAACAGACGGCTTCTTGCCGTAAACGTATATCGGAAGGGAAGCTCCGCTTCCCAAGCTCCACCCATACGGGCGCACTTTTTTTCCGTTGTTATGCCCTCCTCATGCTCCTGATTGGCTGTCCGTTCACATTACAAGGGCCAACGCACGGGCCAAACGGACAAATCCATCCGGATCAATATTTTCCGGCCGTTCATCTTTATCTAAACCCGCGTTTTCCAGAATGTCAAGATGGATACCGGCACTTTCCGCCCCCATGTACGAAGCCATAAAACGTTGCAGGCTATTCCTGATGGTCTTTCTGCGAAAACTGAAGAGGCAACGTACCAGGGGGTAGAGCAATTCAGGATAGGCGGAGGCGTCCCTGTCGGTACGCATATCCATAAGCACGGCAAGGGAATCGACGCGGGGAGCGGGATAAAAGGACGCCGCTTTCAAGGGCATGAGGGGCCGGGCATTGTAGACCGAGGAACAGAGAATGGTAAAGGAAGAATAATCGGGGGAAGAGGGCCGGGCGCAGATACGCAGGCCTATTTCCTTTTGAACCGTAACCGCCATACGGGTAAAGAAACATTTCCCTTCGATAAAATTTCCCAAAAGCTCCGCCGCAATATTGTAGGGAAGGTTCCCCAAAAAATACCTGCCGCGTACCGCCCGCTTATCCGGCCCGTCCTGCCTGTCCGCTTCCGGCCATGTTTTAAGCGCATCCCCTTCTATAAGGGTGAAATTCCTGTCTTCCCCAAAAAACTCCCTGAGGATACGAATGAAGCCCGCATCAATTTCAAAGGCTTTTACCCGTGCGCCCTTTTCAAGAAGGCCCGCGGTCATGGCGCCAAGACCGGGCCCCACTTCCCACACCTCGTCCCCCGCAGATATACCCAGTGCGTCTATCAGCTTCCTGCGGGCGGCGGGATTGACAAGAAAATTCTGTCCGTACTTTTTCCGCGCCCCTATATCCCTTTCCCGCATAAAGGCTTTAAGCGCCAGAGGCGAATCGTAGTTAAGATGAAACTTCGGGACTTTACATACAGGCGGCCGTCCCTCCGCCGTGTTCAGGTTACCCGAAAGAGGCAAATGTATACCTCTCCCTCTCCCTGTAAGCAAAATACAGCAAAAAGGCCCCCAGGGCAAGGCTCATCAGCAATACCGGCCCTGTCTGCGGAACATTCAGTCCGGGTGCGCGCGAGGCAAGACCGGTAAGATACTCCATACCCGTGTAAAGCAGGGAAAGGGCCGTATCAAGAATCCCCGCAAGAGAGGGTATGCAGAAGGAAAGGGCCAGGTACGCGAGGCTGCCTATCATAAAAAAGGCCGCAAGGGGAACGACAACAAGCCCCGCCGCTATGCCTACGGGCCGCAGTATCCCAAAGAAAAGCGAAACCACCGAGGCCGTGGCAATAAAAGCCCCGAGCGAGGCGGCAATTCCCCCGCTTAAAACAGGAGGCAGCCTGCCGCCAAGTACCGTGTTTATAGGCTCCCCCACATAGATGATACCTGCAAGCGCCAGGTAAGAAAGGATAAAGGAAAGCGTTCTGCCCGATTCCGGCTGGGACACAATCTGAATGATGAAGGAGAGGCAGAGCAGGCAGGAGGCATCCCTCTTTATTAACCCCCAGACGGCAAGGGTCCCCAGCAGGTACATGATGGCCGAACGCAGGAGGCTTGGCTGAACGCCCGCGAGGAACACATAGCAGACGATGAGCAGGGCCCCAAGCAGAGACGCCGCCTTGACGCCCAGAGGCTTTTTAAGGAAAAAGGCGATAAGCGAGGAGATGATAGCCAGGTGCATACCGGAAAGGGCAAGTACGTGGGAACATCCCGCATCCCTGAAAGAGTTCCCTATAGAGGTGTCCAGGTTATCCCTGACGCCAAGGATAAGGGCAAGGGCAAGACCCGTCCAGTCCTTCCGGGGCAGGAATCTGCCAATTCCGGCCTTTCCTGCCGGCTCCGGAGGGCTGAATTTTTCAATAACGGCCGCCCTCAAGCCGGTACGCGCCCGTTCGAGGGGCGGGGCCGCCTTGAGGATGTGCAGGGAACGGCTGTAGAATACCGGCTCCCCGCCCTTTTCGACGGAAAGGCGGCCTTCCGTATAAACCCCGGCCCCCCGCCCGAATTCCTTTAAACCGAACAGGGAACCTTGGGGAAAGAAAACCAAGATTTTCCCGCCCGCCGACGTTATGACGCCGCCCCGTGCCGCCGAACGCGTGATTTCAAGACGGGCAAAGCCGCGTCCGTCTTCAAAACCCCTGGGATCGTCCAGAATGGTTCCGTAGAGACCTTCGATCCGCTCCTCGTTTATTCCCCACCTGACAGGCTGTATGCCGCCCGATACAAGCCCCAGGCTAAAACCCGCGCAGAAGGCCATAAGGTAAAGATGCGCTTTCCTGAATAAACGGGGATACAGGGGATCACGGGACAGGGCCGCCGGTATCTGCGCCATCACACGCAGGCAGGAGAGGGCCGTAAAGAGAACGGCGAAAACAACCAGGAGGGCAAAAGCCCAATTCCCCACAAGAGCGCGAAAAGATTCAAACCCGTAATAGGAAAGGGCAAGCCCCGATGCGGCGCAGAGGGGCGGGTTAATACGATTGTAGTTTACCATTTTAGCCGGTTAAGCGCCTCCTTGGCCGCTAATTGTATGGTATCAGGGTAGGTCAAATACCCGATATAGAGGAGATAATCAAATGCAGCCTTATCCCCTATTTCTCCGAGCGCGTGTATCACCGCAAGGGTGATCTGCTCGTCAACACCGCCGTTCCGTTCGGTCTGGGAATTGAAGAAGCCTAACTGGAGGATCAGAACCTGAGCGGCTTCCGAATTGCCCATTGCCGCCAGACAACGTATAGCCTCAAGCAGATGCGCTTTATCCGCTTTTCCTTCACCGTAATCGGTTTGAACCCTGTAGTAGTGCTTGATAACCTGGGCCGTTGCCCGCGTCCATTTCAGTTCGGTAATGACGGGAATAGAGAGATACCGTAAACCGCGCAGAGCATCCTCGTTTTCCCGGCTGCCCGAATAATCCTCAAGGCTTACCTGAAGCGCTGTTTCCACCAGTTCGGCTCTATCTTTTTCAGAAAATTTCTTGTTATTCAATCCGGCCTTAAATGCGGCAAGTTTTTCGGTAGGGACATTCTTTTTAAGCACATCGACCAGGAAATGTTTGTAATCACCATCGATCATCGTTAAGGCGCGGGCGGCTTCATCGCCCACGCCGGCGGAATAACCGGCAGTCATAACGGAGAACAGCGCCTGAAAGGAACTTTTATCCCCAAGGTTCCCCAGGGCGGAGACAGCCGCCGACACGCTTGACAGATCGGGCGGTATACCCGACAGGAAAAGCCTGTTACACTCCGTCAAATACCGGTTGATATTCTCTACAATCGGGATGTTTCCCTTGCCCAAAATCGCAAGCGCACTCAGTACCTCAACCCTTGTAAGGGAATCGTGATAGACGGTAAAAATCTTCCAGAGTGTTTCCGCGGAGGCTTTATAACCCGCTTTACCCGCTCCCCTGCACGCGATACCGGCTAGGGTAATCATCTCGGGGTCGTTACGGAACAGATCCGCATTTTGAAGGATGAAATTCAGGGCGATTTCATAGAGCTGGCCGATAAATTCCCCCGACCTATCATCGCTTAGGGCATCCTGGAGAATATTTGCCTTGGTAGATAAATTTGCCCGTACAAAATTCCGCTGATAGGAGAGAAGTATTGGTTCCTGCGCATGGGACTGCGGGATAAAAACAAGGAGCGCAAAAAGGAAGCCAAAACCGCATACTGCCTTCCCGAAAAAATACCATTTCGGTCCATATTCCATTATGTCCTCCTTAAAATATTAAAATTAATAAGACCGGAGGTAATTCTAAAATAAGTTATTTTAACCTACAATCCGATAAAATTACCTCATAGTAAAAAAATGTAATAGTTATCATAGTTTTTCAAAATATAACATTTTGAAAACATCCTGTCTAAAAATCCCATCCGAATGTTTTAGACATATCCTTTCAAAAATCCGGTTTAATACCCCGCATCTCCACGGAGGCTCATTCTCCGGCGGCGCTTCCGTCCGCCGTGCTTTGTATAACCGGCTCGCCGCCATTCTCAACTTCTTCGTCAAGAAGCCTAAAGGGAAGGTCCGCCTCTTCTTCGGGCAGCATACCGAACACCTGCCCCAAAATATGATTCCGTGTTTCCAGGGGAAGAGGGTCCGCCTCGATGTGAAGCAGGGAACGGTTGGTTTCTTCTTTAAATTCAATGGAACGTACCGTTCCGCTTACGGCTATCGCCTGGTTATCCAGGGAGAACTGTACCTTTACCCTCAGATCGACGGTCGCCTTGCCCCCTATCGTTACCGCACAGCCGGTATCGGACAGATCTTCAAGAAAGCACTTGAGGCCCGGATTGACTTCAATTTTGCCGGGTTCCTCGTCGCCTACCAGCAGGTAGAGAAACGCGGATTTATGTATCTTAACCCGTATTGATCTCCGTTTCTGGGTTCGCGTCAGACGGTCCGCATGGCCGATTTTCAGGGCCGCATGGCCTTTTGAATACACTTCGTCAAGCACGTCGCTATCAAAAACATAACCTGCATCATCGTCCCGCCAGAAGTAAACCGAAATCCTCATACCCTGCCATGAAAAATTGACCGGAAGTTTGATACTGACAGGCCGCGCCACCGTCATATACGGGGAGATATTCTTTATCACATAGGATCTAAACACGCCGACGCCTTCCACCAGGACGCGCAGTACCTGGTCTTCACTGATCTGACGCGAATCCTGAATACCCCCATTCTTGAACTTGGGCTTTTCCATCTCAATTTTTTTACGATAATCGTAGAGCTTGGCAAGAAAATCCTGGGAACTCTTATTCTCTTCGTTCCCGGATATTTTCATGCTGCGTACCAGGGACTTAATACAAACATCCAACTGATTCTGGGACCAAAACAGGGATGCGGGTTCTTCCATGTTCGATTTGATCGCCAACTGCCTTAAAAGTTCAATTTCCTTAAAACTAAAACCGGCATCCTTTCCTTTGGCAAAAAATTGAAACCATGAAGCGGATTTTTCCTTTTTCGGCCTCAGAAAGATAAAATAAACCAATCCCAAGACAACTGCGATGCTAACTAATGTTACCGGCAAGTATCTTCCCTCAAAAAAAAAATTACTGTACAGTATAATTATAACGCAATAAAACGTATATGTCAAAAAGGAGGCAGGACGCGGGCTCGTTTTTTGAAGTTTTTCTTATCTATTACTTACTCTTTTTTTCAGGGACTCTGGGTGGGGCTGTTTCCCTGGCCTTTTCGCCGATTCAGGAATTACACCGGATTTTCGGCTTTAGATTGCCTGCCTTGGCCCTTATCTGGTATCTTTTGCTTAAAGCGCCCGCCCTTTCATCTTTTAAAGAAAAACGCCGCTTCCTCCAGACATCACTGATGCCGAAAGGCGCCGACGGCCGTGCGTTTATTATCGGCCTTCCCCTGCTCTTTCTTTCGGCTTTCTCGGTTTCCTTCCTGTTCCATCGCCTTTTGCAGCTTCCGCCTGAGGGCGGTTTCGCGTCGCCCGGCGAGCTTTCAGGCTGGTTGGCGGCAATCCTGTCCTGCTTCTGTACCGCCTACCTTGAAGAAAGTTATTTCCGCTTCTACCTGTTTAAGAAGACGGAGGATGCCGGCGTCCCGGAAAGTTCCTTCGTGTTCATTTCGGCAAGCCTTTTTGCGCTCTGCCATCTCTACGAAGGTACGGCGGGCGCCGTCAACGCCTTCCTTGCGGGGCTGATTCTGGCCCTTATCTTTGCCAGGACAAAGGCGCTTCACGGCATTGCCTGGGCTCACGGGCTGTACAATGTACTGGTCTATGTTCTGAACCGCGGATAACACGGCAAAGGTACGAATTACGGGGTGTGTACCCGGCCTGCCAATCAAAGCCGTCAAACAAAAGTCCGCGGTTTCTCGTCCGGCTGCCCCTCTCATCCATGCCCCGCGACGGTCTTTCCCCGTTGGCCGGTAAGCTCAAGGTACGCCAATTCGGCAAAGCCGAAACCGGCGTTACGGGCAAATTCCCCCGTGTACTCGTCGTAGAGCATATCCTCGTATATTTCTCCAGCAAATCCGTCGTCAAAGAGTTCCGTTTTCTGGACGGTCTTCCTCATACCGTTTATGAGATTTTTAAGGAGAAAAGTTTCAAGCTCCCGGCATTGTTCGTAGAGCTTGTCCGTCTTGTCGATTACCGGCTTCCTTGACGGCGGCGCGGACGATCCTTGCGCCCGCGCTTTTTCCAGAAGGTCCGCAAAACCGCCCGCCTTCTCCGTACCGGCGTTTCTTGCCATTCCGGCGGTATCCGCGCCGCCCGTCGAAGAAATTGAGGAAAAAGGAATACGCCCCTGATCCAGACCGGAAAATTGAGCTATGCTATTCATCGCCCGCCTCCTTGCGCACGCCTATCTCTTGAGGCCGGTAGCCGTACCGAGCATATTATCGCTCGTCTGTATGGTACGGGAATTAAACTCGTAGGCGCGCTGGGCTACGATAAGGTCAACCATCTCCCGTACCACTGAAACGTTGGACATTTCAAGGAATTTATGCACTATCTGGCCCATACCCTCGTAACCGGGCCTGCCGGGGATAGGGTCTCCTGAGGCATTGGTGATCTTAAAGAGATTCTCCCCTACCGCGGTAAGGCCCACCGGATTGGGGAAGCGGTACAATTCGATTTGGCCCACGTCAATCGGGGTGTTCTCATCGATCTGGGGCACCATGACCGAAACCCGCCCGTCCTTGGTAACGGTTATCTTTTCGGGCAAAAAGCCTTCGGGCATGATGATGTCCGGCAGCACCCAGTAGCCGTTGGAGGTAACAAGCCTTCCTTCCGAGTCTACCTTGAAAGCGCCGTCCCTTGTATAGGCGTAGCTCCCGTCGTACATCTGTATGCGGAAAAAGCCCTCGCCCTGAATTGCCATATCGTAGACATTCTCGGTATTCTGGAGGGCGCCCTGGCCGAACATACGCTGGGTGGCGGCCAGTCTGACGCCGTGCCCCATCTGCACGCCCACCGGAACAACGGTATCTTCGGTGGCGGGGGTTCCCGCGGTCTTTACGGTCTGATAGAGCAGATCCTCAAAATCAGCCCTCATCCGCTTAAACCCTGAAGTATTCACATTCGCAAGGTTATTGGAAATCGTATCAATATTTGCCTGTTGACCTATCATGCCGGCCGCACCGGTCCATAGACTCCGTACCATAATTTCTCCTATCTATCAACTCAAACAATGCGGGAAACCTGGTTAATAAGGGTTCCCAGCATAGAATCTTCACTTTGAACAACCTTTTGGTTCGCCTCATACGCGCGGTTCACTTCGATCATCTGTACCATTTCGAGTACCGGATCGACGTTGGAGGCTTCCACAAAGCCCTGAACGACGCGCGGGCGGCTGCCTTCTTCCATGACGACCGCGGGGCCTGAGGTATCGCTTTCGCGGTAGAGGCTCGATCCCTGCTTGATAAGATAGCGGTCAATATCGAAATTCACGATCTTGAGCTTGTCAAGCAGCACGGTATCTTCCCACGTGTTCCTCTCCCTGGACACCAGCAGGTCGTTGTCCGCATATTCCGCGTTGATCCAGACGCCGCCGTCCTTATCAACCTGAAAGTTATTGGCCTTTACCTGCAAGCGGCCGTTCTCGCCCAGTACGGGGTAGCCTTCCTTTGTTTCAAGGTAGCCTTCCTTGCCCAGGTGGAAAGAACCGTTGCGCGTATAGCGTTCGCCCCAAGGGGTTTCCACGGTAAAAAAGCCCTTTCCGTCAAGGGCCACATCAAAATCGCTTTGCGTTTCCTTCATGGCCCCCTGGGTAAAGCCGGTAAAAAGCTCATTTAACTCAACACCTGTTCCCAGTTTGCCGATTATCGGCGCAACGTCGCCTGAACCGAAGGGATGCTTATACACCCCGTCGTCGTCCATACGGCGGAGGAGCAGTTCGGGGAAGGCCTTAAAGGCCGCTATATCCTTTTTATAACCGTCCGCATCGACATTGGCCAGGTTGTTTGCCACCGCATCAAGCCTGAATTGCTGCGCCCTCATGCCGCTTGCGCTGGTATACCATCCTCTTATCACCTGGAAACCTCCTTATTTTATATCGGTAAAAAAAAGAGCCTTTTTAGCAACTATTCATTAGGGCATTAAGAGCCGGTCCGTACAAACGCATCGCGGTAACCGAGGGTTTTGAACCGTTCAAGGAGCGCGTTGCTTTCCCCGCGGTTGACAGGCCCTACCAGGATACGGTACATCGCGCCGCTACCCTGGATAATCAAGGGATAGGCCCTATCTATCTTTAAAAGTTCCCGTTCAACGGTTTCCCTTTTGCTGAAAGCGCCTAACTGGAGGTAATACTTGCCTTTTTCCAGTTTATCTATCGTAGGAATGGGAAAATTTTCCTGTTTCCCGGCGGCAGGCCTGTTTTCAGGGGGAACGGGTTTGACCGCGGGGGCTTCACCGGCGGCCTTATCCCCGGTTTTTCCGGCCTCGTCTTCTTTTTGATTCTGACCCAGGATATCGGCGAGGGTTTCTAAAGCCGCTTCCAGAGCGGCAGGTTCCTCCTGAAGCCCGGCGTCCGTTTCAGATGCCTTTTGCCCCTGATCCGCTTTCCCTTCCGGCAGGGGGCTTTCGGCTTTCACAACCCGTTGGCCGACCTCGGCGGCGGGCTGCTCAGGTTCAACTAACGGTTCAATCTTATCCGGTTCCTGAGAACTACTGAGGGCCGGGATAGCCTCAACAACATCAGGCCGAAGGTCTTCCGCGCTTGGTTCGCCGGCGGACTTAGGCTCCACGGCCTTGGCTGTTACCGGCCCAACTTGGGGCTGAAGGTCCTCCGCACTTGGTTCGCCGGCGGACTTAGGTTCCGCGACCTTGGCTGTTACTGGTCCAACTTGCGGGCGGAGGTCTTCCACGCTTGGTTCCCGCGCGGGTTTAGGTTCCCCGGCCTTGGCTGTTACCGGTCCAACTTGCGGCTGAAGGTCTTCCGCGCTTGGTTCACCAGCGGGCTTAGGTTCCGCCGCTTTTGCTGTTACCGGCCCAACCTGGGGCTGAAGGTCTTCCGCGCTTGGTTCACCAGCGGGCTTAGGTTCCGCCGCTTTTGCTGTTACCGGCCCAACCTGGGGGCGGAGATCTTCCGCACTTGGTTCGCCGGCGGACTTAGGTTCCGCGGCCTTGGCTGTTACCGGTCCAACTTGGGGCTGAAGGTCTTCCGCGCTTGGTTCGCCGACGGACTTAGGTTCCGCGGCCTTGGCTACTACCGGTCCAACTTGCGGGCGGAGGTCTTCCGCGCTTGGTTCCCGCGCGGGTTTAGGTTCCCCGGCCTTGGCTACTACCGATCCAACTTGCGGGCGGAGGTCTTCCGCGCTTGGTTCGGCGGCGGGCTTAGGGGGCTCCTTTATATTCTTTACCGGTTCAATAACAGAAGCGGGATCTATTACCGCTTCTCGTGCGGGATCTGTACCGCGGGGCTCAGGAGCTGAACTTCGGGGCTCCTTGCTTCCGCCGGTTTCCCAGGCGGCGTCAGGATCCGCTTCTTTCAATACGGGCTTGCCGGACTGGGGCTTTGCCGGCGTGGCAGGCGGTCCCGGACGCGCCGCTTCGGGGGCGGGCTTTACCGGCGCGGGGGGAGAGGCCGGACGCCCAGCATCGGGGGCGGTCTTTACCGATACGGGAGGCGCTCCGGTCGACAATTCAACCCCTCCCTCTTTCCTTGCCGGACCCGGAGAAGAATCCGCAATATCGGTATCGAGGTTAAGGGCGTTGAGTTTTCTATCGATCCATGCGAGATCGGAAACCGGTTCTTCGGCCTTTGGTATAGCCTCGGCAAGTTTGTCGGGGGGTTCCGTTTTCCCGGTTTCTTTCGGATCAGCTTTAACCTCCGCCGTCTCTGTAAACGGAGGCTTTGAAACAAGAGGATTTGATTCCGCCGCGGGTTCCCCTACCCTGACAGGTTCCGCAGCCGATTCGGCGGCAATATCCCCGGATACCGGGCCTGACTCCGGCGCGGTTTCCGCCAAATCAGAGACGGATTCCGCCGGTTTAGGGGCGGCTTCCCCGGGTACGGGGCTTGGTTCCGGCACAGGCTCCTGCAAATTGAGAACAGGTTCCGCCAATTCGGCGGCAGGTTCCCTGAGTACGGGACTCGACTCGGCCGCCTCTTCTGGAACGGAAGACTCTTGTTCCCTTTGAGGCGGGACAGGGGCGGCGTCTTCCGGCCGGGATTCGGAACGGTCCTCGGTTTGAGGAAGCCCCCCTACAGGCGTCCCCGAAGGGCTTTCGGGCGCAGCCTCGGCAATTTCCGTTCCCGAAACGGGACTTTCAGGGGAAAGCGGTTCATAAGATTCAGGAACATCCACGATGGTAGAAGAAGGAAGCGCCTCTTCCTCGGGAACAGGGCTTACACCCGTGGTTGTTTCAACCGGAGGTACGGACGGCGCGGCCGCCGGCCTTTCGAGGACAGGGGCCTCCGCGGGCGGCCTTTCCGCCGCCGCCGGGGACGCCGGCCTTTCGGGGACGGACGCCTCCGCGGGCGGATTATCTGCCTCTACCGCGGCCCTGGGGTCGTAATCAGGATCGCCGGAATTCACCAGACCGTCGGTAAAACGGGAAAAGGCAATGGAATCCGCCGGCTGGGACATACGCACCCTGCCTATGGTCCGGGCCTCAAGACCTATAGCCTTGGAAGCATCTTTTGAAAGAATTATGAGAAGTCCGGGTGTATCGAGGCCGCCCCACACGATGACACGGATAGTTTTTCCATTTTCAAGGTTGGTGATATCTACCACCGTATCACGCGGGAATGAATTGGTAGCCGCATAATAACCTTCCTGGGGTAAATCTTCATTGGCGGCGGTTGCCGCGGCGCCTTCCCAAACCGAAGCGTTGGTAAAAATCACCAAAGCAAGCAGTATACCTGCCAAAACAGGAAATTTTTTCATAGCCTCATTCCTATTTCATTCATTAAAATACACCGTTAAGCGTTCAATCTGCCGCTTTATCAAGGTAAAATCCTCATTCACGGCCTTTTCTTTTGATAGATCGGCATACATTTTATGGAGCATCTTGTACGGTCTTATCCTGAACAGCCTCAGATGAACGTCAGGCTGCTTCTGTTTTCCGTCCTGTTTCACGCCTGAATAGTCCAGTATTGCCAGAATAAAATATTCCGCCCCGCCCCCCGCGGCTTCGTAAAAATCAGAGATAACTTCCCCCGGTAGTTCCTTATCAGGGAAGGCCGGAAGCCTTGCCACCGGAGCGTTACTGACAATATGGCCTTCCTCAAAAAAAACCTCTAAAAGGATGCCTTCCCAGATGCCGGATACCGCGAACGGAGGCGAGCCTTCCTGCAATCCTGTTTCGGCCACCAGTACCGAAACATTGGCGGCGCAGAGGGGAAGGGGTAAAAGTATAATAAACGCCATCCCGTACAGGCGCTTTTTGAACATAGAAGCCTCCATATCATTCTATCGGCATTTTTTTAAGGGGAAGTAAGAAACAGATAGCGGAGAACGGGACGGTTGTTAGAGAAAATACCGGGGTTAAAGAGGAATTATCCGCTCCCCGAACC
This sequence comes from Treponema sp., assembly GCA_031276295.1. GTDB lineage: Bacteria > Spirochaetota > Spirochaetia > Treponematales > Breznakiellaceae > JAISNI01. Next base: position 15,274 of record JAISNI010000131.1, on the reverse strand, counting down.
GTACCGCTCTCTGCTGTTTACTATCGCCCTCCAATCTGTTATTCTTAACCTATGAATTACTACGCCCTCCAGGTTAAAACACGGGGAGAAGAAAAATATACCAAGCTCTTTAAGGCTTTGTATCCTGATATCCAGATACCGTTTTACTTTCCCCAGCGGAAAATCGATATCAGACGGAAAGGTAAGTTTATCCAAACCCAGTCGGCTATATTTCCGGGTTATATTTTTATCGAAATTTCTGAAGAAGATACCATCCTAAAATACCAATGGTTTTTCCGCAAAACCGACGGTTTTATCCGTTTTCTGCGTTCAAACCAGAATATTATGCCCCTGGCGGACAGGGACCTTGATGTGGTTCTTCACTTTATCAAGAAAGCCGGCCCTATCGCGGGTAAATCAAAAGTCTATTTTAATGAAGATTCCCGCATAGTAGTTGTTGAAGGGCCCTTAATGGGGCTTGAGGGAAAGATAATTAAGGTCGATAAAAGAAAAGGGAGAGCAAAGATCAAGCTCGATCTCTACGAGGATTCTTTTGCTATCGACTTGGGTTTTGAAATAATACGGCCTTCCGACCGGCATTAGACGAGCCTCAGGTCCAACACCGGGATCGTGTTTGTATCAAAAACAATGTAATGACCGCACAAAAATCAGGACGTTTATACATTATCGGGGCAGGTTTCGCGGGACAAACGCTGGCGCACGAGATCAAAACCAAGGCTATTTTTGGTGAAGTGGTTGCGTTTCTGGATGACAATCCGGAAAAAATCGGCCGCAGAATAGACGGAATACCGGTACTGGGGCCCATCCGCGATGTGGCGCGGCTCCTGCGGATGAATCCCGCGGACGAGGCAATCATCGCCATACCCGGCGCCGGCCGCGAATACTTAAAGGAAATCTACGGCATCCTCAAAAAGGCGGGCTTTGTGAAGATACGCATCCTGCCGGGTATATCCCAGATCATCGAAGGGAACGCCCACCTTATCCAGACCAGGTCCATCGATCCGCAGGATCTTCTGGGCCGTACTCCGGTAACGGTGAATTTAAAAGAAAGCCTTGCCTATCTGAGAGGGAAACGGGTGCTCATTACCGGCGCGGGGGGTTCCATCGGCAGCGAAATCTGCCGCCAGCTCCTCTCGGCCGGCGCTTCCCGGCTCTACCTTTTCGGTCATGGGGAAAATTCAATCTACCAGATCGACAAGGAACTGCGGCTGCTCCAGGAAGAGGGGGTCGGCGAAAAGGCCGTTCTGGTTCCGATTATCGGGGACCTTAAAGACAGGAACTATATGGAGTATATCCTGGGACGGCTTCAGGCCGATGTGGTTTTCCATACGGCCGCCTACAAGCACGTCCCCATGATGGAGGAAAATCCGGTAGCTTCCATCGAAAACAACCTCTTCGGAACCGCAAACCTGCTTGACGCGGCGGTAAAGTACCGTGTGGAACGTTTTGTCCACATTACTACGGACAAGGCGGTTGAACCCGTATCGATCTACGGGGTGTCCAAATACCTCTGCGAACGCCTGGTTCTGGAACTATCCCAAAAGCAGGACGCGGCGGGCATTAACTTCATGGTCGTCCGGTTTGGAAATGTCCTGGGTTCGCGGGGTTCCATCATGCCCCTTTTCCAGAAGCAGATCGAAAAGGGCGGCCCCATTACTGTAACCCATCCCGATATACGGCGCTGGTTTATGACCATACCGGAAGCCTGTTCCTTGGTACTTAAAGCCGGAGGCGTGGGCAAAAACGGAAAACTCTACCTTCTCGACATGGGCGAGCCGGTAAAGATACGGGATATGGCGGAGCAGATGATACGTTTCTACGGTTTTGAGCCCGATGAGGACATCAAAATCGAGTACATCGGGCTGCGTCCGGGGGAGCGGCTGGACGAAAAGCTCTGGAGCGATGATGAAAAACCAAAACCAACCGAATTTGAACGTATTCTGAGGGTGGAATCCGGCAATTCAGGTGAATTGGACATACAGGCTTTAATGCGGAAACTGAAACCCGTCGTCGCGTTTGATCCCGACCAACCCGATCTCTACCGCGACCGCGATAAACTGCGGGAAATACTCAGGGAAGCGGTCCCAAGCTACCGGGCGGGAAAAGCGCTTTCGCGGAAGAACGGCATACCTCTTGCAGAAACAGTTCCGGTCAAAAAACTCGGGATACCGAACTATGGATAAGGGAAAAACCGCCGGGAACATTCCCTTTGCCCGCCCTTTTATCGGAAAGGAAGAGGAGGAAGCGTGCCTGCGGGTGCTCCGTTCAGGCTGGCTTACCACGGGACAGGAAACCTTATCCTTTGAAAAAGAATTTGCGGACTTCTTACAAAAACCGGCGGTTTCTTTTCGGAACGGGGCCCCTTCCCCTTTAGCCCCGGAGAAGTGGCTGCGGGCGCATACGCCGTTTACGGCGCTTGCGGTTAATTCCGCGACAAGCGGCCTCCACCTGGCCCTGGAAGCCTGCGGCGTGGGCCCCGGCGATCTGGTTCTGACGCCTTCCTACACGTTTACCGCCACCGCGGAAGTTGTCCGCTACCTGGGGGCCGATGCGGTCTTTGTTGACGTAAGCCCCGGCGGTTTCAACATGGACCCCTCTGCCCTGGAGGAAACCTGCCGGCGGCTTTCCCTGGGTCTGCCGCCCTACCCTCACGGCCATCCTGCCGGGGAAGGGCTTGACGAATCCGGCGGCGGAACCGAAGGGCGCGGCCCGCGGGGGAAGCTCAAGGCGGTAATCCCCGTGCATATCGGCGGCCTTGCCTGCGGCATGGAGGCTATTCTGGAGATTGCCCGCCGCTATAAACTTAAAGTGATTGAAGACGCGGCCCACGCCTTCCCCGCCCTGCTGTCGAACGGCGGCGATTCCGAAAGCAGGGCCGAAGGCCCTGCCTATGCCGGAACGCTCGGCGACGCGGGGGTCTTCTCGTTTTACGCTACCAAGACCATCACCACCGGGGAAGGCGGCATGATCGTGTGCCGAGACCGGGAAACGGCGGAACGTATATCCGTCATGCGTTCCCACGGTATAGACCGCACGATATGGAACCGGTATTCCGATACCAAGGCATCCTGGTATTACGAGGTAGTAGAGCCGGGCTTCAAGTACAATATACCGGATATACTTTCGGCTATAGGCAGGGTTCAGCTTTCCCGCGCTTGGGAACTCCTTGCCTTGCGCGAAAGAATAGCCCGCCGCTATGACGAAGCCTTTGCCGGCGACCGGCGTTTCTCTATTCCGCCTTCAGGACCGGGCAATGCCCGGCATCTCTATCCCCTGCGCCTCAACCCCGGCGTCCTGTCCTGCACGCGGGACTTCTTTATCGAAAAGTTAAACGAAGCGGGAATTGGTACGTCGGTCCATTTTATCCCCCTCCATATAATGCCCTACTACAGAAACCGCTACCACCTGCTTGAGTCCGATTTTCCCAATACCATGGAAAGTTACGCACGGGAAATCTCCCTTCCGATATGGCCCGGCATGGATGAATTTATGGTTGAAAGGGTTATCGCGGTAGCCAAAAGTATTGCCGCGGAGTATACTATTGATTGAACCGATTGATGAAACTATTGTAGTGATCGGACTGTTGTAATGATCGAACCGGCGGTTGGGGTTTTTCTTTGAATTATTCATACTCTTTTACTGAAGATTTTTATACCGAGGGTATGCTGTACGCGCTGACCCTCCGTTCTCCTGTTGCAAAGGGATGCGTAAAGGGCATAGAATGTCCTTCCCTGCCCGATTCCTATACCCTGATCAAAGCCTCCGACATTCCCGGAAAAAATCAGCTTACGGATTTTCCAATCCCCATTCTTGCGTCCGAGGCGGTTTCCTATATAGGCCAGCCTATCGCCCTGCTTGTAGGCCCGCAGGAGCATATCCTGGAAGACTATGCTTCCCAGTGCCTTATCGGTATGCAGGAGGTACAGCCTGCTTTTGAGGTACATTCATTTTCCCCTGATATGCTTCTTGCAAGGAGGAGCGTAAACCCGCGGACGACGGAAAAGGCTTTTGAAGAGGCAAAAACCATTATTTCAGGCATATACCAAACAGGTATTCAGGAACACTGGTATTCGGAGCCGCACGGAGCCGCCGCCGTCTATTCCTCAAATACGATCTCCGTTCATACCGCCACGCAGTGGCCTTTTCATGTCAAACGTTCCCTGGCCGGCGTTCTGAATTTACCGGACGACGCCGTTACCGTGGTATCCGCCTATCTGGGCATACACCTTGACGGTAAGCTGTGGTACCCTTCCCTGATTGCCTGCCAGGCGGGCCTCGCGTCTTTTATTACCGGAAAACCGGTTAAACTGTGCTTAACTAGGGAAGAAGATTTCCGGTATTCCCCCAAACGGAACGGTTCGGAAATACATATCCGCAGCGCACTGGGGGAAAAGGGCGAGGTCCTGGGGATGGACCTCAACCTGACGCTTAATTTAGGTTCGGAAGGTATTTTTACCGATGAGATTCTTGACCGTACCTGCCTGGGCGGTCTGGGGGTCTATAATTCCGCTTTCTCTCTGGAAGGGGCCGCGGTAAAGACCAATATACCCCCGCAGGGCCCCCTTTCGGGTTTCGGTCTTGCCCAGGGTTTCTTTGCGGCGGAACGGCACATCTCCCGCATTGCCGATGCGCTGCGGCAGGATCCCGCAGAATGGCGGAAAGCCCATCTCTTAAAAAAAGGCGATAAGCTGGGCATAGGTATCTCGCTCAAGGAGAATCCCCCGCTTGAAAAGCTGATAGAAACGGTCGCTTCTTCCTGCGACTACCACCGGAAATGGGCCTCGTATGAATTGCTGCGTATATCCCGGCGGGGAAGTGCCTTTGAAGAGAAACAGGAAAAGCTGCGGGGTATAGGTATAGCGGCGGCGTACCAGGGGAATGGTTTTCTCTACCCCCAGAGCGATAAGGGCGTCTATTCAATCGGCATGACGCTGGAAAAGGACGGTTCCCTTGAAATCGAAACCAGCATGGTCTCGGAAAACAGGGAATTCATCAATATCTGGAGGGATATTGCCGCGGAGATGCTCGCCATAGCCCCCTCGCATGTACGCCTCTCCCTCAAGGATGCCAGCCAGTCCATCGATTCGGGCCCGGCAAGCATATCACGGCATATAGGGGTGATAAGCCGCCTGGTAGAACGCTGCTGTATTGCGATACGCAAACAACGTTTCCGCGATCCCCTGCCCATCAGGGTGCGGCGTTCGTGCCGTCCCGACAGAGGGATCAACTGGGTCGGAAAGCCTCTGGATCAGAATTCCTTTTCCTCCATGAGCTGGGCTGTTGCCGTTGTCGAGACCGAAGTGGATGTCTTTTCCTATACCCCGAACATCCGCGGCGTATGGCTTGTGGTAGACGGGGGCCGTATCCTTTCGGAAAAACAGGCGCGGAGGACGCTTACCGTATCGGCAATAGAGGCTCTGGGCTGGGCTTATCAGGAACAACTCTACTATGAAGAGGGGAAAATCCCCTCTTCCCTTGCCAAAAACTATCAGATGCTGCTTGCCCGTGATGTTCCGCCTATTTACATTGATTTTAGTAAAAACGATTCGGCGGCTCCGCGGGGTATAGGGGAACTGCCGTTTAACTGTATCCCCGCGGCTTACGTCCAGGCCGTATCCCAGGCGCTGGATCATCCGTTTGAAAGGATACCGCTCTGTTCCCGTGATATATGGGAAGCGGGAAAACTTAAACAAGAGGAAGGCCGGCAGATAAAGCCGGATTAATGCGCTCGGAGGGGCCGGTATGACCATAGATTTTATCCTGAACGGCGAAGACGTACTCGTTAAAACCGAAGCGGAACGGCGGCTTATCGACATTTTACGGGGTTCCTTTTCCCTTCTTGGGGCAAAGGCCGGCTGTCTGACCGGCAGTTGCGGGGCCTGTTCGGTTATCTTTAACGGGATGGTAACGCAGGCCTGCCTTATCCCCGCCTTCCGTATACGGGGCAGCGAGATCATTACTATAGAAGGTTTCTCCCTGACCGACGAATACCAGGATATCGTGAGGGGTTTTTTTAACGCGGGAATAGAAAACTGCGGCTACTGCGATACCGGGAAGATATTTGCCGTGGAAGCCCTGCTCTCCCGCAACCTACAGCCCACGCGCGGCGAAGCCCTTGCCGCGTTCAACGGCATTAAGTGCCGGTGCACGGAGCCGGAGAAACTTGCCGATGCGGTTATGGCCATAGCCGACAAACGGCAGCGGAGGTCCTATGGACGCGGCGCTTAATCAGATATTCTTTCCGCAGACTTACCAGGAATTGTTCTCCCGGTGGGCAAAACACCCCGACGCGGTACCCTACGCGGGGGGAACCATGCTCTTCAGCCTCCAGGGCAGCCGCACACCGGCCCTGCCCCGCAAGCTCATTTCCCTCGATAAACTTGCCGAACTGCGCCGTATTTCCCGTACCGAACGCTACCTTGAAGTCGGCGCTATGGTAAAGCTCAGCGATATAATCTACCTGGGGAAGATCGTCCCGGAGGCGCTTACCCGTTGCCTGGAAGGAATAGCAAACCCCCAGGTACGCAATCTTGCCACCATAGGGGGAAATATCTGCTTTAAGGATCGCCGCATGGACGGTTCCGCGCCTATGATAGCCCTTGACGCGTTGTACGAACTCCGCTCCGCCCAGTCAAGCCGGTGGGTATCCGCGTCCCGCTTCTCCTCCCTGCCCGGCCCCATCAATCTGGGCCCCCAGGAACTCCTCAGCCGTATCCGTATCCCGCTGGAACAGTGGAACTATACAATCTGCAAGAAATATCCTGCCGCCGGGACAAATAATTCCGGCGGTTTTATGGTGTTCATCCTTAAAAACCAAAAGGATACCCTTACCGACCTGCGTATTGTATTTACCGGCAGCCTCATCCTGCGGGATAAGAAATCGGAATCTATCCTGGTTGGAAGACGGCTTCCCCTTGAACGGAAAGATATCCATACCTTTATGGACCATTGGCGAATCTACCTGAGCGCCATACACAGCATGGATGATCTTCTCCTGGAAAAAGTGAATAACTTTGTCAAAACAAGCCTCCTTGCCCTGGCGGACGGATAATTCGGTTAATCGGGTAAAATCGATCATTTTGTTCTACATATTCATTCCCATCGGGGGCGCTATTGAAATTACCCGGACGACATGCTATTATTATATAATGAAGTGTTCTTATAATTAGTTAAAATTATGCAAACGCTTCGGTATATTATACGGGAACATAGAGCGTGTTCCGGCCGCGTGTAGTTTCCGTATATGCTATTCCTTCCCAGAATTTCCCGGTAATAACCGGAAAGGTTTTGTATTGTCTAATTTCCATACGGAATATGATTTCCGGTTCGGACGCTTCCCCACCAGGGTTATTATCCGGCGTGAAATACCCCCTCTTGAGCAGATACTGAAAGATTCGGCGGCTTTGGGGTACTGTTTTTCCGGCCATCTCCTCATTTGCGATGAACATACCGAGATTTTTGCACGGAGAATCGCGGACGGTGCCGTCTGTGTGCTTAAAAGCGGGGAAGAAGAGAAAACTTGGGCTTCCGTAGAACGGATACTCAAGGCGGCAAAGGACCGGGGGCTCGGCAGGGACGGGCTTTTTATCGGTATAGGCGGCGGGGTTATAAGCGATCTTGCCGCTTTCGCGGCTTCCGTCTATATGCGCGGGGCGCGGCTCTGTATCGTCTCCACCACCCTTCTGGGCATGGCCGATGCCGCGGTAGGGGGTAAGACCGGTTTTGATCTTTTCGGGATAAAGAATCTTGCGGGAACCTTTTTCCCTGCGCGGATCGTCTATATGCCTCTGGAAAGCCTTGATACCCTGCCGGAATACGAGTGGAAATCCGGTATGGCGGAAATCATCAAGACCGCGGTGCTGGACTGGGGAAACAAGCCCGAACCACCGGCGTGTATGCACGATTTTTTCTCCGCCTGCCGGCGGCTCAGGGCGGGATCCCCGCCGGGCGTCTTTCCCGATCACCTGTATAACCTGAATCCTGAAGAGCTTTTTGAGTGTATTACCCGTTCCGTCGGGTTCAAAGGCCGTATTGTGGAAGCCGATCCTGAAGAAACCGGCGGGAAACGGGCGCTCCTCAATCTGGGGCATACGTTTGCCCATGCCCTTGAAGCAAGCCTGGGACTAGGAAGCATTTCCCACGGGGAAGCGGTAGCTTGGGGGCTGGCCCGATCCTGCGAGCTGGGTTTTTCCATCGGCATTACTTCAGAAGAACAGATGCTCGAAATAAAGGAAGTCCTTGCCCTGTACGGCTATGAAACCGCAGCCCCCTACCCGCTTCTCAAGGATATGCCGTTTTTTATGCGGGCGCTGGACGGTGATAAGAAAAAGTCCGGCGGGCGGCTCAGCTTTATCGTACCCTGCGAAACAGGCGCGGTATCCGTTAAACCGGGCGCCGGATTGCCGCCGGATTATCTTCATGTTGTTGAAAAAATTCTTGCAGGAAAATTGTAAAAAACGATAGTTTTTGAAATACTTTTATAACAGGATTAACCCTTGAATAGATTCGGATGCTTCTTTTTTACCGTACTGTTATTGCTGCCCTCCGCCCTGCTTTCCGCCCAGAATACGGGTGAAGGGATAGACGCCCCTGCCGGGAATAACGGGAACACCCGGGATTCCCGGCCGGAGGAAACAAGCCATCAGGATACGGATATTTATATCATCCGCGATATTAATTTTGATATAACCGGCAGAACTAGGCCTTTCGCCCTGCTCTACAACGGAGACATCAAATCAGGGGAGATAATTCAGGGAAAAGCCAATCTGGATAAGTACCAAAGCGAAAAAATTCAGTTGCTGCGCAACCAACGGGTCCTGGATGAGGTGGGTATGGAACTGGCCCTGGATGAACCGGATGAGCACGGCAGAATCCCCGTTGATATCACTATAAAAGTTGTAGATACCTGGAATATCGTCGTTATTCCCTACCCCGAATACGATAGCAACAGCGGTTTTGAACTGACCATTAAGGCGAGGGATTATAATTTTCTGGGAACTATGTCTCCTCTCCGTATAGACTTGGGATACGCGCTTGACGAGCAGTATACAGATAATTTTTTCTCAAACCTGAACAAAGGGACATTTAAATTTGAACTTGATTCCGACATACCGTTCAGGGCGCTGGGTTTTGACTGGACTATCAATTTTGATCATATTTTCAGCTATACCTACGAGCAGCCGCTTGGCTATAAGAATATTACCGGCATTTCAATGGAATTGCCCTTTAAGCACACAACCTTTACCTTCGGCTTTGAGGAAAATATCGTTTTTAACGAAGAAAACACCGATGACGACAAGCCGCTCTACGGAGAGTATTTCGAGGGGGGCTTCATGTCAAGCGAACTCTATACCGCCTGGGAAATACCCGTGGGCCTTGAGGCCGGCCCGTTTGGGGACATAGCCTATACTCCGCGGGTATTTACAAGAATAAAATACCGCCCGAACGGGGAAGTGGATTACCCCAGGAAAGGGTTCACTTCGGGATTTAGCCACAAGCTGGGTTTCAGCCAGATTAACTGGAAAGAAAATTTGAATTTCCGCAGCGGCCTTGAAGCGGCTATCGACAACAGTTACGAGTACAACTTTTACAAAGAGGAATGGGCTAATGCCCTGTCCCTTTCAACCGCGGGGCACCTCCTCATTACGGATTTCTTCGGCATAAGCGGCCGGCTTCAGTACCGCCAGTGGTTTAACGCTCCCTACACGGAAGCAGGCGATACGCTCCGGGGTATTATAAATCGAAACCTGCACGCCGATTTTATGCTTTCCGTCAATATGGACTTTCCCCTCAGGGTTCTTCGTTTTGTCCCTTCCCAATGGTTCAATAACCGTAAACTCCGCCTCTTTGATCTTGATCTCCATCTTTCCCCTATAATCGATTTGGCACTGGTAAAGGATCCCGATAATCAGATCGATTTTTCTCCCGCAAAATTACAGGCGGCGGGCGGCCTTGAGCTTATCGTATTTCCGCATTTTATGCGCAGTCTCTATCTGCGGCTGAGCGCCGGCGTCAATCTCAGAGAACTTGTCAAGACCAAATCAATTCCCGGAGGGAAAAACCGTGAATTCTTTATCGGCCTTGGGCATCATTATTGATTACCGAATGTCCAACAGGATTATGCCATGTCTTTATTTTCAGATATAATCATACTTGCAGGCGGTATAGGCGAACGGCTGTACCCGGCGTCCACCAAAGAGCATCCTAAACAGTTTATTCCGGCCATTGGCGGAAAATCTTTTTTCCAGATGGCTTTGGAACGGGCCCTGGCTTTACGTCCTTCCGGTGAAATTCTTGTTATTACCCGGAAAAATTTTGTTGCCATTGCCGGAGAACAGTGCAAAGACTTCGCCGATACGTTACATGAAAGCGACAGGCATTTTCTTGAAAATGCGCTGGTGATACTGGGGGAGCCGTGTCCAAAACATACCGCCGCCGCCATACAGTGCGCGGGTACGTATATTACCGCAAAGTATGCCGATGCGGAAAGCCGTCTTATGCTTGTGCTTACAAGCGATCATATCATCGAGCCCTTAAACACGTTTATGGAAAATTGCAGGAACGCTTCCCTGGAAGCGCAGGCCGGATATTTTGTGTGCTTTGGAATAAGGCCGACGCGGGCGGATGCCGGATACGGGTATATTAAAACCGAAACGGAAGCAAACCGCAGCAGCGGCAGGGATATCGTATCTTTCCACGAAAAGCCCGACGAGGAAACCGCGAAAAGGTATCTTGCCGAAAAAAATTACTGGTGGAACAGCGGAATGTTCGCATTTAAAACCGGAACATTTATTGAAGAAATGCGGAAGTACACTCCGGCTGTTTATGAAGCGTTTTCCCCGCTTTGCGGGAGCAAACCTGTGTATACAAAACAAAACGGTATCAACAGTATCGCCGGTTGGAATGGATTGGAGGCGGCATACGGAAAGACACCCTCACTGGCCGTTGATCGTGCGCTAGCGGAAAAGACAAGCCGCGCGAGCTGCGTTATAGCCGATTTTTCCTGGCAGGATGTGGGAAGCTGGGATGCATTCTGTGAATGTATACCGGAAGCGGCGGAGCATGTGGAAAAAATTGAAAGTTCCGGCTGCTATGTATACTCCGACATACCTGTTGCCGTGTGCGGCGTGGATGAAGTTATGGTAATTATCAGGAATGGACGGGCCCTTGTTATGAAAAAAGGGAAAAGCAATCTAATAGGGAAAGTTTTGAACCGCGGGTAGCGGTCGTGCGCCTTTCAGCCAAACAGATAAGAGAATCTGCGGTATAACCGATAAGGAATAAACATGGTAACTATTACAGTCATCGGTACAGGATATGTGGGGCTTGTATCCGGAGCCTGCCTTGCGGACTTTGGTAATTCCGTCACCTGTGTCGATATCAACATAAAAAAAATAGAAGACTTACAAAAGGGAATAATTCCTATATATGAACCCGGCCTTGAATCGGTGGTTGCAAGGAACAGCGTCGCCGGAAGGTTGTTTTTTTCTACCGATATTCCCGGCGCGCTTAAAAAGAATACCGTTGTATTTATCGCCGTGGGTACGCCTCCTATGGAAGACGGCAGCGCCGATCTCGGCCATGTGGAAGCGGCGGCCCGCGATATAGGCCGGTATATGTCCGCATATACGGTAGTGGTGGATAAAAGCACCGTCCCTATCGGAACCGGACGTAAAGTTGCCCAATGGATTGGGGAGGAACTGGATAAACGGGGCGTACAGGTTCCCTTTGATGTCGTATCCAACCCTGAATTCCTCCGGGAAGGTTCGGCTGTGCAGGATTTTACCCACCCCGACCGGGTCGTTATCGGCAGTGAGAGCGGCGAGGCACGGAAAATCATGAAGGAAGTGTACCGTTCCCTCTACCTCAACGAAACCCCTTATATTGAGACAAACCTTGAATCTGCGGAGATGATCAAATACGCAGCCAACGCATTTCTGGCGGTGAAGATCACCTTTATCAATGAAATTGCCAACCTCTGCGAAAAAGTCGGGGCTGACGTGCGGGATGTGGCAAAGGCCGTGGGCAGGGACGGAAGGATTGGGGCGAAATTTTTACACCCCGGGCCGGGATACGGCGGTTCCTGTTTCCCCAAGGATACCCGTGCGCTTGCCCACATCGGACGGGACAGCGGCGAACCGGTCAGCATCGTTGAAGCGGCGATAAGCGCCAACGACCGCCAAAAATCACGGATGATAAACAAGATTGAAGAAGCGCTGGGAGGCGCCGGTTCCCTCAAGGGTAAAACCATCGCGGTTCTGGGGCTTGCCTTTAAGCCCAACACCGACGACATGAGGGAATCCCCCGCCCTCACCATCTGCGAGGGCCTTGCGAACAGGGGGGCGAAACTGAGGGTTTGGGATCCGGCGGCCATGAAAGAAGCGGCATGGCGGCTCGCCTCCATTCAGGATAAACTCTTTTTTGCCGCGGATGAATATGACGCCGCCGCTGGCTCCGCCGCGCTCGTACTTCTTACCGAATGGAACCAATTTAGGAACCTGGATCTTTCCAGGGTAAAAAACCTGCTTACCCTCCCCTATTTTTTTGATTTACGGAACGTTTATAAACAGGAAGAAGCGGAAAACGCGGGCCTTAAGTATATTGGCATAGGAAAATGAAAATACTCCTCACCGGTACCGCGGGATTTATCGGTTTTCACCTTGCGGAAAAATTATCCGCGCTGGGTCATGTTGTTACCGGCATCGACAATATCAACACCTATTACGATATAGCCCTCAAGGAAGGGCGGCTTAAACATTCCGGTATAGATGTTCCTTCAATTAAGGAAGGAATAAAACTTCCCAGTGAAAAACTGGAAAATTATTCTTTTATCAAAATGGACATTACGGACCGTGCGGGGCTTTTTAATTTATTTGAAAACGAACGGTTCGATTACGCGGTTCACCTCGCGGCCCAGGCAGGGGTCAGGTACAGCATGGAAAATCCCTATGCTTATGTTGAAAGCAACATCGCGGGTTTTCTCAATATCCTTGAAGCCTGCCGTCATCATCATATAAAACATCTTGTTTTTGCCTCAAGCTCTTCCGTCTACGGCCTCAATGAAAAGGTTCCTTTTTCTGTTTCCGATACGGCTGATTGCCCCGCCAGCCTCTACGCGGCCACAAAAAAATCCAATGAACTTATGGCTCATTCCTATAGTTATCTGTATCAACTTCCTGTTACGGGCCTGCGTTTTTTTACCGTATACGGACCCTGGGGCCGTCCCGACATGGCCCCTTTTCTCTTTACCAAGGCCATTCTCGAAGACAAACCGATAAGGGTTTTTAACCGGGGTAACATGAAGCGGGATTTTACCTATATTGACGATATTATTGAGGGAATTATCAGGATTCTGGATCGCGCCCCCGCTTTATCGCCTGCCGCTTATAAAATCTACAACATCGGTTACGGCAAACCGGTGGATTTAATGAGTTTTATCGAAACTATCGAAAAAAGCGCCGGCAAAAAAGCCCGTAAAGAATTGCTCCCCATGCAGATGGGGGATGTGCCCTTCACCTGGGCGGATACCGGCGAACTCGAAACGGATACCGGTTACCGGCCGCGGATTAGTGTGGAGGAAGGGGTTCCGAAATTTGTCGGGTGGTATAAGGAGCATTACCAAATATTTTCTATGGATACACACCGTTGTTAAATACCATCAAAGTTATACTTCAAAAGCTCAACCGCCTTCTGGAACGCAGGCGGAAATTCTACCTTGTAATTCTATTTTTTCTCTCCGTTTTATTATCCGTCGTTGAAACCGCCGGGGTTTCGGTTGTCATGCCCTTTATTTCCGCCGCCTCAAATCCCGAGACAATAGATTCAGGGTGGTATAAATACTTCTTCGATCTTTTTGGTTTCAATAACAAAAACACGTTTATTATATCCTTCGGCATTGCGATAATCGTCTTTTATGTTTTCAGATCCCTTTACAATATTTTTTATAATTATTCCGTAAACAAATTTTCCCTGGGCACCTTCCGTTACTTTGCCGTCCGGCTCTTCAAAACCTACCTCGCCCTTCCCTACAAAGTTTACGTTCAAAAAAATCCTTCCGTATTCGCGCAAATGATAAACGGCGAAGCGAGCAACCTCAGCAATCTATTGCTGAATTTGCTGAAGATGCTTGCGGAATCCTGTACGGTACTGCTTCTCTACTGTTTCATGCTCCTTGTCAACTGGCAGATAACGCTGGTACTGACATTTATACTGATCCTCATCGTCCTGCTCGTCTTTGCCACCCTGTTACGGCTCAGTAAAAAACTGGGGGAAAAGCGTTACGCGGCCAACGTAAAACTAAGCAGAACCCTGTGGGAAACTTTCGGCAATTTCAAATTTATAAAACTAAAGGGTAACGAGGATAAAATATTCCGCGTTTTTAGCGATTCCACAACCAGCCTGTCCCGTATCTCCATACTCAGCGCTACCTTGGGCGCCATACCCAAAAATGTTCTTGAAAATCTGGGCTTCTCCCTTTTAATCGCGGTGGTCTGTTATATCCTGTGGCGTTACAATTCCGCGGCTATGGTTATTCCGGTTATTTCCATGTACGCACTTGCCCTGTACCGTATGTTGCCAGCGATAAACCGCATACTGGAACATCTTAATTCAATAGCATATTATCAAAAATCCCTGCACATGATCTATGACGATCTCAACCTTGAAACCGATAACGAGGGATTTGTTCCCGTAACCTTTACCAAATCGATCCGCGGGGAAAATCTCTGGTTCCGTTATTTAAAAGGGGACGACGTTATAAAAAACATTTCCCTCGAAATACGAATGGGCGAAAAGATCGCCTTTGTGGGGGAAAGCGGCAGCGGCAAAACAACCCTGGTAGATATTCTTATCGGCATTTACCGGCCCGCGCGGGGACAGATATACGTGGACGACATTTTAATCGAGCACAGCAATATCCGTTCCTGGCGCGGTAAAATCGGCTACATACCCCAGAGCATCTACCTTTTTGACGGTACGGTGGCGGAAAACGTCGCCTTTGGTTCGGATTACGATGAAGGAAAGATCGTTCATGTTCTCAAAAAAGCCAGATTTTGGGATTTTCTCGAATCCAAGGAAGGCATCAAGACCCTTGTCGGAGAAGGGGGTATTCAGTTGAGCGGCGGGCAGAAACAGCGTATCGGTATAGCCCGCGCCCTCTACAATGACCCCGTAGTCCTGGTGCTGGATGAGGCTACTTCTTCCCTTGACGATGAAACGGAAGCGCGCATAATGGACGAAATATACGATGTAAGCGGCAGTAAAACCCTCATCATTA
>JAISNI010000041.1 GCA_031276295.1 Treponema sp. | reverse complement strand
ATCTGTTCGGGGCGCTGTCAGCCTACAGTTTCTTGCCGCATAAACCGTCTATTCGCGGCGTTTATGATAACCTGATGTTGCCGGTACTTGCCTAATATTACCATCGAACTCACGTTATTGAGATTTATGAGGGCGGGGATCCGAAAAACGGTATGTCATTTGGTCTTGATGTGATGATCCAGGATTCTCCCGGCAGCGATCAGGCCCGAACGGGTCGTACTTATTGGAGCCATAAAGATAATGGCTACCGCTTTAACGATCGGGAAGGCAATCTTGACTGGGGAACTATTGTGCTCACTGGCCATACCGCTGCCGATAATGGTGATTTTGCTAAAAGTGACTGGATGCTCACCAATCCCATACGCTGGGCAAAGGGTGAAACATGGGGAGATTTTTCCGGCTGGTGGCCGCCCGCCGATAGCCAGTATTTGATCAATCTTCCCGATTCAACAGCCTCTTCATGGACAACCGAAAGCTGGAATCGTCTTCAGACGGCTATTGAAGAGGGAAAAGTCTTGTTGACGATATCGGACACATGGGGCCGTCCCCATGTCGATTGGGTTACAGGGGGGAAAACCCAGGCAGAGGTTAAAACAGCGGCCCGGAACATAGAGGCGGCCATAGCAACCCTCCAATGGGCGGATGATCCGCTGGGTGCGACTCGGGAAAATGCGGCCCCCCTTAATACCCTGCCCGATCCGCTCAAGTTTAAGACAGATGGTAATTTAGCCAACGGCGCGACAATCCCCGGAATAACAAAAGGTAAAATAGTAGAATCTGAGGCTGATTGGGAATTACGGAAGCGGGAAATTAAAGCCCTGGCTGCCATCTACGAATATGGACCCATTCCCGACGCTCCTTCAGAACATTCGGTTGTAATTCAGTCTACCCCCGCCGTACCGGCTCACTGGGAACACCCCGGCTGGTGGATAGTGGGAGGACTGCCCGGTAAGGTTGACGAGACTCCCGCGGCGTACAGTCTTACCGCAACCTACACCTACAAAGGAACCGAAGGCGCAACATGGGACGGTACGCCTGATACCAAGATTCCCGGCCTTGCCGTGAATACGGGAAGCCAAACTGACGCTTATACGATATATTTCCCCACCGAGGCGGATAAGGCTTCGGTAGGTATTACAGGCGGCGTGCCGGTGGTAGTGTCCTTTGCCGGAAGTACCCAGGCGTATTTGCGCCGGGGTATTGCGGTGGTAAATGTGCCCACCTCTGTCACCACCGATGACCGGAGTAATAATGTTTGGCAGAACCGGGAAGGTACTTTTCGGCAATTCTATCCCTACAACAGCAGGGGCCAGCGTTACGAATTCAGTAATGAGATGGCCGCCGCCTGGGGTGCTTCCCGGGCCGTTGACGCCCTGTACGACGCGATGGATATGGACCTTTACGACAGCGGCATAGCCATTACCAATATCCAGAGCAGCGCTGATTTCCGTCTTGGCGACCGTTTGTCTACCGATGGAGTAACATGGTGGACCGTAGGACAACTCAACAGGCCCGAGACACCCAATGATCAATTGGGAACCAGCGGAATCACCATGCTCTTCCTGGCATCCGGCGCGGTCCCTTCTGCCGCCGGTAGACCCGCTGGTATAGGTAACCTGACCTTTACCCTGTTCCAGACTATTGTTGGCAACGGCGTATACAATGATGTTACCCGGGGCAGCGCGACGGCGACTGTTACCGTCGGGGATCCCAAGCCTACGGGCAAGAAAATGCGTGATATTATTGATGCCAGTCATATTGCCACCGACGGTTTTTCCATCAATGGCAAGTACGCTTTTATTGCCCAGGTCTTTGACGACCGTATTGATGTGGGTATTCCCGGCGCGGCGGGCGCTACCGACCCTCAAACCTGGCGTTATAACGCGGCGGGTAACGAATACGCCTGGGGTAAAATCTCCGGCTATCCATCGGGCGGCGCCGAGCTTATCGCTGATAACGTCCTGCACAATCCGGGCCGGACTAACGAAGTATTCCGCCGCTTCCTGTACCACTTTAAATGGTATGAGCCTCTCCGGGGCATTGACGCCAATGGTGACTTCTCCCATGGTTACGCCAATCGTTTACCCTTTGACAATCATGAACTGGTAGCATCCCTGTATCCCAGGGCCATTATTGAGCGGAATACCTTTAACAATTACAACGACGGTTCCGAGGCGGATGCCATCAGTATGCAGGCTGCCCGTATGGTGTATCGTTACCTCATTGACAAGAGGGTTGGGGACCATAAGACCGACTCCGGAACAACCGCTTCCGCGGACGATCTGATCAAATTCAACTACCGGGCCACCGGTGGACACGGGTCGGATCCTATACAGGCCGAGCGCGAAGCCCAGTACATGGCCTGGTACTTCTACGGTAAGCCTATGAATTCGACTTTCGCGGCCCACCTCAATACGGACCCTTTCTTTATAGATGTGCTGGTTCCCGGCGGTTCCAATTCGTATGAACGGCATTACGGCGGCTTTAAGGTAATGATGCTCTGGTCATGGGCCGGACCGTATTATCCCAAATAAGGAAGGAGTAAAGAATGAAAACAAAGACAGCTTTTTTAAAACCCCTGCCGGTTCTTATACTGGCGGCGATTTGTGTCCTTGCCGCCTGTGACAACGGAAGTACCGGCGATGGCGGCGAATTAGGCTACAATGATACGCCCGTCACGTCCTTTGCGGGAACAAGATGGTCTGACGATCTCTTGCCGGAATCAACTATCACCTTTGATACCGCTGCCAGCCTGACTCTGGAAGGAAGGTATTGGCAGCAAACCCAGCCTGGTACTCTTGCGGGCCCCCATTCCTATGAGGCGGCAGACGATCTTGGCGCCGCCGCCGTTGAACCGGCAATCTGGATTCTTGTTGATTCCGGAAATCGCGTCGGTTTGGAAGTACTCTACTACAAGGCTGATCCGGATACGGGGAAACACCAGCGTCTGGTAGTCTGGCGTCCCGGTCTTCTCCAGCCTCGTGAGTTCTATCTGCACTAAACGATAAAACGCGGCGCCTGAAATGAGGCGCCGTCTTATAAGGAGCAATTTTATGAAAAAACTTTTAAAAGGATTAGCCTTTGCCGTATGTACGGCATTGGCGTTGTTTGTTCTGGGGTGTGATAACCCCGCCGGAGGAGACCTTACTGAAGGTAGTGATGGGAATTCTACAGTAGATGCTTTAGTAGAGTATTATAGTCATACTGCCCTTAACATCCACTGTAATCGCTTGGATATGAATGCAATGGGTTTTGGAGTATATGATGTAATCACTTCTCCTCAATTGGTAGATGGTATCACTCACTTGGTTGATGGAATCGAAATCACAGGAACTCTGATTTATACCGCGAAAACCAATGAAGAATCACCATATTTTACCTATTCGCTTAATGCAAAGGATCCTCAAACGCTTGATCCCTATCCTTATACAAGTGAAGATGTGACTCGTATTGTTACCGCTATACAAGATAAACTGAGTGGAATGAGTTTATTTGTATCTCTTGATTTTGGAACAACTTATACCCCAGGGAGCGAAAGTTTTACCGATGGTTATGACTACTTTGGTTCTGTTAGTGGTATTGTTACCGAATATCCTGATGCGGGAAATATCAAAATAACAATTGAACTTGTTAAAGATCCGGCTGCGGATCAAACGAAACTGGCGGTTTCCGGCGTTACAGATGTATCGATTGGCGAATCGTCAACTGTCACTATAACCGGAGCCGGCACCGCCGCGGGTTCCTATGACGGCGTTTCCAAAACATTAACGGTAACAGTACCTGCCGCCGGTATAACCAGGGGCGGGGCCGGGGGAGTTGCCGCAGCGTTCGTTTCCGCGGTAACCGGGAAAATAGCCAACAATAAAGATACGGGATATGCGCGGCCGCTTTCCGCATCCAGCGCTATTGACGGCTCCAATGTTGTTATTTCCATAAAACTCGGTACGACATTTATTCAGGGGACAACCCTTGCGGGCGCCATAAACGGCGTTGAGAACGATGAAGTTGCCATTTCCGGCACAGGGGTAAGCGGCGGTTTTATCACGGGGTTTGCCAATATTCCCGGCGCTGCGGCAGGGGTTACGGCGCTATATAATCCGAATGATCATGTGCTTACGTTTACCATAACCGCTCCGGCGGGACATGAGTTCAATCCCGAGGGAGACTATAGCGCCGCCGGTAATGCTTTGGGCGGGAAAATAAACATTACTACCGATGACGGAAATTATACCGGAGCCGCTTCCACGCCGGCAGCGGTCATTGGGGGGAAGCTGATCATTACCGCCATACTACAGGAAGTCAATCCCGCGTCTCTTCCCCTTATTGGCGCAATAAAGGGTGCGTCTGACGGTGATTTAACCGGCGCGTTAATTACAGCTCTGACAAATATCCCTGATGTAACGGGCGCGGTTACTGTTGCAACTATAATGAATGGGTACGCTACGGAAGGTATATCGCTTACCATTGCGCCTGCCGCTGATCGTTCCTTTAGTACCGAGCCGGGCGCTTACAGCGCTGCCGCCAGCGCCTTGAATGGAAAGATTGGTACGGTCTCTGTTCCCGGATTTGGGCCGCCTACGCTTATGAGGACCAATGGGACACAGGCCGCGATTACCGGCGATAATCTGGTTTTTACCGTATCACTGGTAAATCGATAGCTTCTTGTGGAGTGGAGGCAGGGCGGGGTTTTGCGGGGGCCGCTCTGCCTGCCTGCCGATGCCCGCTATTGTCTATTGCTCACGGTTTATATGCGGGGAGATGGGAAGGCCGCGGCGCGGGGGCGTCAGCGCGCAAGGGATTGGAGGGGTTTAGCCACGCCGAAGGCGGGGCCGGAGCGATAGCGTAGCCCCGGAAAGCCCGTTTTTTTGCGGCGTTTCCAGGTTTGGTGCCGCAAAAAATGCGCCCAAATTCATAAGTAAATTTGCAATTACAATGCTGTCTGGACACTGGGGTTTTCAGATGTTTCACGTATCTTTTTTAATCCTTTGCGCGGAATAACGAGCAATGGTAACGGAAGTTCGGAAGGCGGGGAAAGCAGTAGAGCCGCGCCCTCATTCTTCATTACTCATCAAGAACGGAGGCACAGATGAAAAGGTATGCGTGCTTATGGCTCTGTGTTTAGCGGCTCTGGGCAGTCTGAGCGCGGAGGCGTTGGTGGGATAGAAAAACGAGAGACCATATACATATTAGGGTGGCCTGCCGCGGCGGAAAACACTTGTCAGACGCCAATCTTTCGGGCATAGTGTGAGTATCCATGACGTCTGACCAGGAAGAAGCACTTTACGAATTTCTCGAAAATATCACGGAACCTTTCACGCTGGACAACGCGGTGTCCTTTATACGGATAGTGGCTCCGTATAAGCACGATTCCCGCAGGGGAACCCGTCTGGCGGCGGAAATCGCGGCTCTAATCAATTCGCGGAATGTCGCCTTTAAGCTGAACGATGATAGTTGGATTTCCCGCCGGGGCTGCTTTGAGCCGCTGGAATTCGTGATTACCCCCAGCAGGCTGGAAATCCAGAACGGTATCCTTATACCGGGACACCGCTGTGTGCCGTTCGCGAATCCCGCGGTTATGCCGCACGAGTTCAAATTTTACTGGAAGGGGAAACCTCTTCCCGTTAGTACCACGGAAGGCCCCCCGGAGGATTTTTATCCCTTCTACAGTATTCTGGGGGAAGAATACGCGCCCCAGTATGTTGCACGGGATAATCCGGACAACGAAAGCGCCTTTAACAGCGACCCCTACGAAGACCCGCCGGAAGTTTCCATTCATACGCTGGATATGCGCGGCCTTTACCGGGAAGCCGCCTTTGTTCCCGGCGACCGTTTTGTGGTTCGTACCAGGGACTGGAAGGCCGGCGTCTTTGAACTAAAAAAGATAAAAAAAGACAAGTGGTCCCAGGCGGAACTTTACGCGTGGTTTGAGGCCGCCGAGCTTGGTTTTCACGATTCATTTGAACGGCTTGGCCCCGGCTCTTCCACGGACGAGCAGATCGCCTACGCCTACTGGTACGGGGGTAAACGGATGCGGGAAGTTCCCGCGTATTCGCTTGAGGAGTATCTCTACGAAAAAACCGAAACCATTGAAACCGCGTCCTACGGGATAGAAAGCCGGTTCTGGTTCGTGGGCAGGGAAATTCCGGACAGGGATTCTCTTGAAGGCGCCCAAACGGTAAGCGACCCTACCTATATCGAAGAACAGCTCCACCGGGCAAAGGTGCCTATCTCGGAATTTGTCATTCAGTCTTATGTACGGGACGCGCTTTTCCGCAACGATACGGATATAGGCCGCATCGTTGAACGGATCGTTCCCCCTACGGTAGAAATAGATGATAAGACACTGGATATACTGGCGAAATATGCGGGCGAAACCCTGAAGGAATTCAGTGCCACTTACAGTGTTTTTACCGATAAGGCGATGGGCCCCATACGTCAACGGGTAGGGGAACTGCACACCGCAGTAATCGATCTTTCGGCCCGGCTCCTGCAAAGCAGGGCGAATTCGTCGTGGTTTCCCCGCCACACCTTCGTCGTACTTTCCCAAATCCAGAGCCATGCCGCCGTAATTCTGGAAGACCTTGACGTAGAAAATCTTCCCGATGATTCGGAACTGGACATCATCGACAATTCTCTGGACAGCATGATAGAGACCTACGAAGACATCAAGGAGCTTATCGATGACGCGCTGAACAGTTTCAGGCGGAACAACCTTTCGGTAGTAAAGAAAGAGGCCGCCGAATTCCCCCGGCGGAACGGCAGCGAGACGCTCCAGATCAGTCTGGGCGGTACAGATATATGGCGCCGGATCATCCTGCCCGCCTCGTGCAGACTTTCCGTCCTGCACCGGATAATACGAATTCTGTTTAACTGGGATAAAATATCCCCGGAAAAAGACGCGGGCGCGTCCGCTTCCGCGGGCAAAGAAAAGCCGGCTTCGGAATCCTCCGGCCTGCGCCTGCTGAATTTCAGACCGTACGGGGGCGCGCAGGTGCAGTACCGCTATTCGATAGCCAGATTAAGCGGGGGGAACCGGCGTGATTTTTCCGAAACGGCGCCCCGCCCCGAAGACAGCCTTGGAGACCTGCACGACCAGGGAGTATGTGAATTGCTATACGAATACGGAAACCAGTGGACGGTGAAAATACTGTTTTTCGACAAAAACGGGGATTCGATCCTGGTTTTTCCGGCAGGCGCGGGGGAGACCGCGTCCGTCCGCTGTGTCGCCGGGGAAGGCGCTTCGCCGCCGGTCTTTCTGGATGGGCCTACCGGGTTAAAAAAATTTCTCGCGTCCCTGAAACGGAACCAAACCGCCGAATACGACCCGGCGGCCTTTGACCCCGCGGAACTGAACCGGCGTCTTGCGGCGATTTCCCTGGATTAACAGCGGAGCCTCAATGTAAACACTAGTGCCTTGATTGGACTAAAAAGCATTTTTAAGAAATTAACCACAAAGGAACACGAAGGCGCACAAAAAAGACTTAAAACCAAGAAATCAGGTGCTTTGTGTTCCTTCGTGCGCCTTTTTGGTTCATATTCTTCTTCTCGTCTTCTTCTTTTATCAGGTCATTTAGTGTAATCAGTCTACTAGGCCCAGCCCAGGGGAATAAGCCCGGCGTTTAATATACTGTTTTTGCAGGAAGCCGATTTACCGGCGGGAAAAGATAGAGAAAATGACTTTAAGTTGTTGCGGTAACACTTGCCAGG
>JAISNI010000034.1 GCA_031276295.1 Treponema sp. | reverse complement strand
AAGGCATGAAAGAAGCGCTGGAAATGCTGAGGAGCGGGAGATCACTGGAGGAGCTTGAGAGGATATACCAAGAAAGGGAGCGGCGGTTGACAAAAACAACAAACAGCGGGTAACAGCCTGTTGCACTTGTGGATTTCTTGCATTGGACCTTTGGTCCGATGGCAGTTTGCAAAGGGCTGGCAAGGGCAAAGCGGGGATTGGATAGGAATACTGCAATCAGGAAGTATTGCCGATGGAGCATGAACGACCGTTCGGTAAGTCTTTGTACTTCCCCGAATTGCGCCATTTACCAGTACCGGGAAAACCACACAGGGTATCTAAAAATCAATTTTAAGCCCGTAAACCCCCGCAATATGTCATGTGCGGAGGCGTCCGAATGAAAAGCCGTATAAAAAACGGTAAAGCTCTATTGAGCGTCTGAAATGCTTTTTTAAGAACTATCGAGAGCCCTCCGGGGGCGTACGGCTCGTCATAAAACCTCTAAATAGGAGCCAAGGCCGCGCTCATAACCCTTGGAGACCTTGCCTGCAATATAGACGGATACAGCGATTCCCCTTCCGATAATTCTTTACAGATGGATTCGCAATCCGCCGCCGTTATATCCGCCTCGGTTGCCATACCCCGCAAAGTGTATTTTTTACCGGCGCCGCTTCCCCCCGCCGGGGTATGCCGCTGAACCATCGAAAGGCGGTCTCTATTGCCGCCGCCTCTGTTTCCTGCTTTGTGCTTTTGCCGATAGATATTCCCCGACGTTTCACTCTTGACGGAATAAAACCGCCGCCCTGACCCGCTTGAAAACTGAAAAGGGAAGTTTAGCCATGTTCCTAACCAACGCAAAATGGCACTGAAACGGGATTATGTGCCATTTTATGTTTTGCGTAATAGTTAGAAACGCCGGCTGGCCGGCAGTCTCTGCCGCAATTCCTTGCCGCGTAAAAAATTAAAATTCAGCCAAGGCCGGGAATCGAACCCGGGACCTGCGCATTACGAGTGCGCCGCTCTACCGACTGAGCCACCTTGGCATAAAAGCGCATCTAAACCTCTGCCCGTGAGTTTGCGGGATTTCGCCGTTTTCCTACAATACAGTGCATATTAATCGTATATACAAACTCCTATATAATCGAACCCCGATCTTTTATGGATATTCATACGAAAATATATTAAAGTCCCGCAGACTCCCAAATTTCAAAGATACTATAATTAGTATACCGGATTAGGAAAATAAAAGCAATAGACCCCATCCCCCCTTGCATTTAAAAATGAGGTATTCCGTAAGACCGAAGGGCGATATGCGGCGTCCTTCTTACAACGCAACCATCCCCGCCTAGCAGTTTGTTGCGCTTCAGCGCAAAATCGTATAAAAATTCACTGTCGTGAATTTTTATACCTTGTAAACTGCATAAGCAACCCCGATTATCGGGATTTTTTGCATGAATATGCAAAAAATCCACAAGTGCGACAGGCTGCTAGCGGTCCATCCGGTAAAAACCGCGTTCTTCCCCTATGCTGGTGGACTGCCCGTGTCCGGGGAACACGGCGGTGTCTTGGTCCATGCCGAGAAGCCGTCCAAGGCTCTTTTCCAGCGCCGGGGTGTCGCCGCCGGGGAGATCACTGCGGCCTATGCCGTGGTAGAACAGGGTGTCGCCGCTGAAAAGCACGTTTCGTTGTTTGTCGTAAAACCCCGCGCTCCCCGGGCTGTGCCCCGGCAGATGCAGCACGGCAAACGGGCCTATGCGTTCGCCGTCAGCAAGGATGCGGGTAGGGGAGGGGAACGCGCGCCATTGCTTCTTTATATAGTTTATGTGTTCTATTCCCCAGAAGTAACTCCTCCGGTGAGCATCCCAGGCATCCGGGCCAAGGTATATTCTGTCGCCGCCGTGTATTGCAATTTCCACGCCGGTGCGGTAATGATCAAAGAGGGCGGGGAGCGCCGCAATGTGGTCAAAGTGGCCGTGGGTTAGCAGAATATAACGGGGGGAGAGATTCAACCGTTCAAGCCGTGCTATAATCATATCGGCGTTTTCTCCGGGATCGATTAAGGCGCAGTACCCGGACCGGGCCATGGTGTCGTGCGCTGCCGCTTTATCGGCGGTTTCCGTTGCGGCGCGATCTTCGCCCGCGGCTTCGATTTCGGTATCCAGGGGATAGATCCAGCAGTTGGTATCAAGTTCCCCTACTATAAGTTGCTCAATGTTGAAATTTTTCATAGAGGAATAATAACCTGAAAATTGCTGATTTGCTAGTAATCATCGCCCTTGCCCTTTTCTGGTATGGGCTGGTCCCGGTTGCAGGCGCTTTTGTAAGCCGTCAATCCTGGCGTTTCTTTAGGCGGCGCTTCGACAACCTGCGTCTTAAACCTATCCTCAACTATCCGCTTTACTATTCGGCGCAGAGCGGCGAGTATCGTTTCCTGGGGGTACTCGAAGCGATAACCGATGATCAGATCCTGTGGGTGCGCGGGAATAATCTGACCGTTCCGGTAAGCCTCCGCAATGTCCACACCTACCTTATGCCCATAGGCGAGGCCGGCAACGACTTCTTTGAGCCGGGGAAAGATACGCCGGTACGCATAAAATGGAGCGCGATTTCCACCCTTACCGGTGAAGCCAAGGTTTTTGTCGGCGGCCCCCTGGTTCGCCGTGATGATCGCTGGGTTTTTGAATCGACGCGGGAGAACCCGCTGATCGTCATATTCTACGACGGCGGCGACCGTTTTCTGACCGTTCAGGCCATACGGGCAGGACGGCAGAGGAATGAGTACTGGAACGCCGTTACCCCCTATTCGTTTATTTTGGGCGCGTTCTGTCTTATCGTCATGGCATCCTCTTTCCTGCTGCGTCCTGCTTTCCGTCTTACCGCCCTGACCGCGTTTATTACGGTCTTCACCCCGATTGTCTCCATGATACCCCCGGGCCTGCTGTTCACCATGCTGTATAGAAAATTCTGGTTGAGCGCGCTCAGGTACCGTTCCTACCGCGATCTGGCGCGGCTTCCGCTTAAATATTTTACCATGCCTCTTTCATCGGGGGTTAATAAAAAAAAACGCATTGTTCCTGAGAACGATTCTGAACAGGTACTGTGCTCGTGCAGGCTGCCCAATGGGGAACGGTACGGTATCTGGCGCCGCAAGGTACTGCCCCAGGCGGCGCGGGATCAGGGTATACCCTTACTCATCCCCGAACATAAAAAGCGGAAGAAAGAAGGCTGGTACCTTTTCGGCGCTTTACCGGAACCGAAAGAAGCGGGGAAGCAGACGGCGGACATACCGGCGGATGTACCGGCGGCGCCGGACGATGTCTGCGCGGTGTACGGCGCGCTTCCGGGGAATCCCGAAGTACTGGCGGCGCGTTTCGCATTGAAGGCGCATATTCTGGAGGCCCTTGCCGTTCTGTCTTTCTGTGCCGGAATGGCCTTAAACATCTACTTTATCAGATTGATAGTCATGTTGTTTTTTTAAGGGCTTGTTGTGTTCCCGCACGGAAGCGTATCAAACATACAAACTATGGGCTTACAGGTTAAGATGATAGCGGGTTACGAGGGGCTTGAACGCCTTGCGGTAGAGTACGCGGGAAAAGCCTTCCAGATCGGCGGGCAGATCGATAACGGCCTCCTCCGCATTTTGTATGTTTTCCAGAAAATTACTGAGCAGGGCTTCCCCCAGGCCGAGCCCGCGGTATTCGCTCTTCACTTCCAGGGCAATTATATGGAATATTCTATCGCGGAGGACGGCGCTGATATAGGCGGCGAATTCACCGCTGCCGGTTTCTGCGGTAAAGGATACGTCCCCGGGAAAGCGCCAGGGTTCGGCGGGTAATGAAGACGGATACCGCGCGGTTTTTTCCTTTCCGGCCCGAGCGGCCGTACCTTCTTCGCTACAGAAACGGTGTAATTCTACGGCCGGGGCCAGGTCCCTTTGTTCGGCAGGGCGGATACGGAAATCTTCCAGTACAAGATCCTCTGTTTCTTCGGGTTCCATGCCGATTCTTTCGAGCCCCCATTCTTCCCGGAGGGCGTTATACCAACCGATTATTTCCTTTTTTATCTCCTTTTCTTTGAAGGAAAACCAGACCTTTTCCGCCTCGGGATGCCGGCTGATGGTATTCTTGAAGGCCCTGAATACGCCCTTCCCCTGATCGAGGGCGGCGGTTAATTCGCCGCGTACCAGCGGATTCTTGAACTTCGCGGTAAAACGCTCCATGAGTCTGTAGCCGTCCGCGGAATCCCATTCGGGAAGCGGAAAAAACCGCCTGCCGTCTTCGCCTGCCGTGTTATCCGAAATATCCGATTCTTCTATAACGATTCCTTCCCTGGCATCGACATAGAAAATGCCGTTCTGGTCTTCCATGGAGAAAAGCATTTCGTCGATAAGGGCGTCGCTGAGTTCAAAACGCATACGTTAATTGTATGTCTGGAAGGGGTAATAAATCAACAGATAAACCGGAGTATGCGCAAACTGGGGGGTAGCGGAGAAGCCCCCGCGAGGGGGCTTCGGAGCGTAGGGGGGCCGGAGAATGAAGGCGGCCGCCGGCGGATGCCGCGTGGAAACAGGCCCCCCTTCATGATGAAGACGGCGCGCGTCATTCGCTATGCGGTCTTTTTTTCTTTGAGCATCTCCATGAACTGCGCGCCGTTGATGGTTTCTTCTTCTATAAGGAAGGCGGCAATTTCTTCAAGGGCGTTTTTGTTGCTGCGCAGGAGCCTCAGCGCGTTCTCGTGGCATTCGCTGAGGATGCGGGAGACTTCCTTGTCAACATCGCCGCTTGAGGATTCGGAGGCGGTAAAGACGTTGCGGCCGTCCAGGTACTGATTTTGCAGGCTTTCGAGGCTCATCATGCCGAAATGGTCGCTCATGCCGTACTGGGTTACCATGCTCCGCGCCAGCTTGGTGGCTTTTTCTATGTCGTTGGACGCGCCGGTACTCATCTCGCCGAACTTTACTTCTTCCGCGGCGCGGCCCGCAAGGAGGGTGGTTATCTGGCAGAGGAGTTCGGACTTGGTGAGGAGGTAGCGTTCCTCGTCGTTGACGTTCATGGTGTAACCGAGCGCCCCCATCGTGCGCGGGACTATCGTGATCTTCTGTACGGGCTGGGAATGGTCCTGCAACGCGGAGGCAAGCGCGTGGCCTACCTCGTGGAAGGCGACCATCCGTTTTTCCTGCGCGTTGAGTATGCGGTCCTTTTTCTCCTTGCCCGCTATGACCACTTCGACCGCGTCCATCAGGTCCTCCTGGGAGACTGCCGCACGGTTGCAGCGCACGGCCCTGAGCGCGGCTTCGTTTACCATGTTGGCAAGGTCTGCGCCGGTTGCGCCGCTTGTCGCCAGGGCAATTTCCCTGAGTTTTACGCCGGCGTCCAGCTTGACTTTTTTGGCGTGCACCTGAAGTATCGCTTCTCTGCCGGGGAGGTCGGGCCTCTCCACGATAACGCGCCGGTCGAAGCGTCCGGGCCGGAGCAGGGCTTTGTCCAGGATTTCCGGCCTGTTCGTCGCCGCCAGTATAAGTATCCCCTTGGACGAATCGAAACCGTCCATTTCCGAGAGGAGTTGGTTCAGGGTCTGCTCCCGTTCATCGTTGCTTCCCATCTGATTGTCGCGGCTCTTCCCTATGGCGTCAATCTCGTCAATGAAGATGATGCAGGGCGCGTGCTTTGCCGCCTGTTCAAAGAGGTCGCGGACACGGCTTGCGCCTACGCCTACAAACATTTCCACAAATTCGGAGCCGGCAAGCGAGAAAAAGGGGACTTTTGCTTCCCCAGCTACGGCTTTGGCAAGCAGGGTTTTTCCGGTTCCCGGGGGGCCCACCAGCAGCGCCCCCTTGGGTTGTTTTGCGCCTATGCTGCGGTACTTCTCCGGGCTGTTGAGGAAATCCACCATTTCGGTAAGGCTTTCCTTGGCCTCGTCCTGGCCTGCCACGTCGTCAAAGCAGACGCCGGTATTCTTTTCCATATCGTAGAATTTGGCCTTGGATTTTCCCGCGTTCATCATACCGCCCAAGCCCGCGCCAAGCCCTGCGCTGAATTTCCGCATGATAAAATAGTAGATGACGTAGAAGATGAGCAGGGGGAATACCCAGCTTGAGATGAAATTCATGATCGGGTTGGACTGGACTATGGGCCGGTAAAAGGCAACCTCGTTGCTGATAAGCCTTTCGGTAAGTCCCGGATCGTCCAGGCGTCCGGTGTAGTAGATAAGGCCCGCGCCGTTCCGGTTGTCGGGCGGCGTTTGCTGATGCCCGGCGGCAGATGCCGGAAGGCCGTCGGCGGTGATACGGAGAATCCGCCGGACCTCGGCCTGATCGGCGCTGTTTTTCAGGGTAAGGGCTATCTGATCCGATTCGATTTGAACCTGCCGTACCGCCCCGCTTTCGACAAGCTGGATAAACTGGCCGTACTCGATCTGTACCTTCCGGTTTACCATCATATTGCCGACAAATATATTCAATAAAAAAGTAACGACAATACCGATAATCAAAAAATTTACCAAATTGGGCCCGTTTTTTCCGTGATCCCCCTGTCCGCCTTGTCCTGTGGAACCGTTAGCCCCCAAAGGGTTTGATCCACCCTTATCCCTCTCAAAAGGATCTTCCATGCGATCGCTCCTTGTATTGCGGAAACCCATACCCGGCGTTCCCGCATACGCGTCTTTTAAGTCTATGGGCAAAGCCCCACGGACTCTTGGGAATTGGCATACACGCCTGCTCAATTCCATCTCTAATATACTATACTAAAAGAAGAAAGAAAAGAAAAGTTACAGCTCCATACTATTTACTTTCATGCCGGGCGGCTTGGCCCGTTTAAGCGGCGGCGGCCAAAGGACGGCTGCCGCAAGACGCCCGGCGTTTTTCCGCCGGGCCGTCCTGTTCAACCTTAACCCTTCTCTTTCAACAGCGCGTCGTTGTTCAGCACCTTAAACGAAACGGCCTTGGGGGACGCGGCATCGCGCACCACGATGCCTTCTTTGTCAAGCCCGCTGGGGTACTTGCCCTTTGCCTTTTCCAGCAAGCCTTCCAGGGTGTAGGCAAAGCCGTCCCCCCGTTCTTCCAGGGGAACCACCGGGACTTCCAGGGATGCGCAGATTTCGAGCAGGCTGTCGTATGGAACATAGCCGCCGGAATCCCAGTCCTGTACGTCAAACACGTACCATTCAAGCGCGGGGAGGCGCAGCCTGTTTTTCTGGATGCCGGGGCCGCAGATCTCCCCGGTCAGGACGATGTTCTTCCCGTATTTCGCAAGTTTTTCCTTGAGGCCGTACCGGTAAACCGGCGACCAGTACAGGGCGTCCGCTTCGTCCTTAATTTCCTTGTTGCGGCTGCAGCACCCGATTTTTCCGTCAATGTAGTATACGATACCGGACGTGCCGTCCATTTTTGTGGTGATGTAGTAGGGTTTGCCCCGCAGGGCATCGAGCAGTTCAGGGGCGGACTGTATACGGATCTCGTCGGACGCGGGGATTCCGTAGGGCCGTTCCCCGATGATGGTCCCGCCGGCGTTTGCCGTTTCGGGGACGTACCACTTCTTGACGCCGAGTTTTTCCGTTACGTCGTCGCCTTCGCGGAAACCCTCAAGCTCCGGGAACAGCGAAAGGGGCAGGAACAGGCCCTGGGAAAGCTGCCCGCGCATCTTTGCCGTGCGTATGCGGAACCCCGGCCTTCGGCCCTGCCCGTTGTCGTCATTCTCGCGGTACGAAGAGGCCCGTAAGAATTCATAACGCGGGTCCAGGGGAAGAAAACTGTCCACTTCAAAGTATACCCCCAGGTCTCCCGCTTTAAACTCACCTTTCTTGACGACGCACTGCCAGCCCATGATATGGGCCGCTTCAAGAAAATCCGAATCGGGCACGGCGCTTACCGCCTTAACCCGTTGAATGGTAACCAATGCACGCATATCATTCTCCTTGACTATATCCGGCGCAAACGCCGTACTTTTGCGGGTATCACTTGTAAAAGTATAATACATCGGGAAAGAATAATCCACGGCAAAGGCGTTCCGGGCATTTGCCCGCTTCGTCCTCACTTGAGCCTTTTAAACCAAGGACGCACAAGCCGGAAGCCAAGGTGGTTGTCCCTACGCCCCAAGGTTTCAACTTCGCGCCCCAGGGTTTCAACTCCACGCCCTGGGGTTTTGCCTCCACGCCCCAAGGTTTCAACTTCACGCCCCAGGGTTCTAACTCCACGCCCCAAGGTTTCAACTTCGCGCCCCAAGGTTTCAACTTCACGCCCTGGGGTTTTGCCTCCACGCCCCAGGGTTCTAACTCCACGCCCCAGGGTTCTAACTCCACGCCCTGGGGTTTTGCCTCCACGCCCTGGGGTTTCAACTTCACGCCCTGGGGTTTCAACTCCACGCCCTGGGGTTTCAGCTTCGCGCCCCAGGGTTTCAAGTCTGCGCCAGGCGGTTTTTGCCGCGCGATCGCGTCTTCCATCTTGCCGCGCCGGATCAGTCTCTCCGCCGGGCCGTCCGAAGCTGCTCAATGCCCTGTTCCT
>JAISNI010000025.1 GCA_031276295.1 Treponema sp. | reverse complement strand
TAAGGAGAAGGGGTGAAATGAAGAACTACGAACCGCGGCTCAAAAAAATATACAAGGAGCAGATAGCCCCGGAGATGTTTAAAGAGTTCGGATATACTTCGACGATGCAGACGCCGAAGCTTGAGAAGATCGTCGTAAGTATGGGCGTAGGCGAAGCTCTTCAAAACAAGAAGCTCCTTGATGCGGCCGTTGATGAACTTACGCTTATTACCGGACAAAAGGCGGTTAAAACCAAGGCCCGTAAAAGTATTGCCAATTTTAAAATCCGGACGGGCCAGGAAATCGGCGTTAAGGTTACCCTCCGGGGCGCCATGATGTATGAATTTTTTGACAGATTGGTAAATGTGGCTTTGCCCCGGGTTAAGGATTTCCGCGGTGTTAACCAAAATGCCTTTGACGGTCATGGGAATTATTCCCTGGGTATCACCGAACAGATTATTTTCCCGGAAATTGATTTTGACAAAATTGAGCGCGTAGCCGGACTTAATATTGCCATCATTACGACGGCAAGAACCGATGCGGAAGCCAAGGCTTTCCTCGCAAAGTTCGGTATGCCCTTCAGAAAGTAAGGGAGGAGTATACATGGCAAGAAAGGCAATGATTATAAAGGCGCTAAGGACGCCTAAATATAAAACCAGAAAAGTGAATCGCTGCCGGATCTGCGGACGGGCCAGGGGCTATCTGCGGAAATTTGAGATGTGCCGTCTTTGCTTTCGCAAACTAGCGAGTGAAGGGCTTATCCCCGGTGTTACAAAATCAAGCTGGTAAGGTAGGAGCATAGGATGAGCATTTCTGATCCCGTTGCGGATATGCTGACCAAAATCCGGAACGCCGGAATGGCAAAGCATGAAAAGGTTGATATCCCTACCTCCAAACTGAAACTTGAAATCGTAAAGATTTTAAAGACTGAAGGGTATATCAAGAATTTTAAAAAGGCCAATCAGGATGGCGCCAATGTTATCCGGGTTTTTCTCAAATATGATGAGGTAACCGGGCCGATTATTCACGGTCTTGAAAAGGTATCAAAACCCGGGCGCCGTGTTTATACCGGTTATAAAAATATGCCGAGGGTTTATAACGGATATGGTACCTTAATCGTATCAACATCGATTGGGGTTACCACCGGAAAAAAAGCCGCTGAAAAAAAAGTAGGCGGGGAAATCATCTGTACCGTTTGGTAAGAGGAATAGTATGTCGCGTATCGGAAAAATTCCGGTTAAGGTTCCCCAAGGGGTAAAGGTAAACTTTCAGGACGAGGTGATGACCGTGGAGGGTCCCAAGGGAAAATTGACCCAAAAATACCATCCGGTTATAACCTTTGAGGCTGGTAACGGGGAGATTGCCGTAGACCGGGTCAATGAAGAGAAGCAAACCAAGGCTTTTCACGGGCTCTATCGCAATTTACTGAACAATATGGTAATCGGCGTTTCCACAGGATTTTCCAAGGCCTTGATAATAACCGGCGTTGGTTACCGAGCGGAAGTTCAGGGAAACATCCTTTCCATGAGTTTGGGCTATTCCAACGATGTCTTTGTGGGTATCCCCGATGGTATCACGGTGGCCGTGGAACCGAACGGGAAGGTAGTGGTGAGCGGGATTGATAAACAACAGGTGGGCGAGTTTGCCTCCCAGATCCGCAAGCTCAGGCTTCCTGAACCTTACAAGGGCAAGGGCATCCGGTATGAGGATGAACAAATCAGAAGGAAAGTCGGTAAATCCGGCGTTAAATAGGATTTAAATTATGCTGCGAAAAATGGTCGAAAAAGACAGAAAACGGCTTAAAAGAAAAACCCATATACGTAAGCGGATTTCCGGCACTGCGGAACGGCCACGTATGACCGTTACCCGGAGTAACCGGACCCTGTCCATACAGATTATTGATGATATGAAGGGTCATACCCTGGCGTCTGCTTCTACGTTGGAAAAGGAACTGAAAAGCATTAAACCGACCGTAGAAGGGGCGGGACAGCTTGGGGAACTTATCGGGAAACGGCTGCTTGAGAAGAATATAAAAACGGTTGTCTTCGACAGAAACGGCTATTTATATCATGGAATTATAAAGGCTATGGCCGACGGAGCCCGGAAAGCCGGGATTTTATTTTAGCCGGGGGGCGGAATGGAACACGCACGGGATAGAGATCGGGACAGAAATTCCCAGGAAAAAGACAAAGAATTTATCGAAAAACTGGTAAAACTTAACCGGACCGCCAAGGTAGTTAAGGGCGGACGCCGTTTTTCCTTTTCCGCCCTTACGGTCATAGGGGACCGGAAGGGTAATGTGGGATATGGTTTCGGAAAGGCTAATGACGTTTCCGAAGCAATTCGTAAGAGCATTGAAAAGGCCAAACGGAGCCTTGTTCCGCTTCCGGTTAAAAACGGGACCATCCCCCATGAAATTGAAGGGATATTTAAAGCCTCCCGGGTATTGCTTAAACCCGCCTGTTCAGGTACGGGGATTATTGCCGGCGGTCCGGTGCGGGCTATTATGGAAGCCGGCGGGGTAACTGATGTGCTGAGTAAGTCCATCGGGGCCTCAAGCCAGTACAATGTGGTCAAAGCGACCTTTGATTGTATCAGTAAAATGATGGACGCCAAGGTAATTGCCAAAAACCGTGGCAAATCCTTAAAGGAACTGTGGGGTTAATATGGCGGGAAAGATACGGATACGTCTGATACGCAGTACCATAGGAACCCTTCCTAAACAAAGGGCAACGGTCCGTTCCCTGGGTTTACGGAAGATCGGTTCCTCGGTTGAACAGGAAGCAAGCCCCGTAATTTTGGGGATGGTTAAGGCCGTTTCCCATTTGGTCGCGGTGGAGGATGTTAAATAATGTCTGATTTTGATTTACATGCCCCCGAAGGCGCCAATAAACGCAAGCGTATTGTTGGCCGGGGCCAGGGTTCAGGCAGGGGAACCACCGCCGGGAAAGGAAACAAGGGGCAGAAGGCCCGTTCCGGCGGTAAAACCTATGTAGGTTTTGAAGGCGGACAGATGCCTTTATACCGCCGGCTTGCCCAGCGGGGATTTTCTAATTATCCCTTTAAAAAGGTTTTTCAGGTGATCAATCTGGGGGAAATAGAAAATCGCTATGATTCCGGGGAGACCGTCAACAAGGCTACCCTGATAGGCAAAGGGCTGGTAAAAAAGGCCGATCTGGTTAAGATCCTCGGAAAGGGGGAACTTACGAAAAAACTCAATTTCAGGGTTGATGCGGTATCCGCATCGGCTAAAGAAAAAATTGAAAAGGCGGGGGGAGTCGTTATTGCCGCCCAGGGCGGCGGTGCAGCGAAAATTTCCGGCGCCGGTAGTGCCGCCGATTCCGCCGGCACTTAATACATACAAACAGGGAATGTTACATGGCTAATCCATTGGTTGGTATTTTTAGGGTAAAGGAACTCCGGGAGCGTATTATATTTACGGCGTTGATGCTGGTGGTTTTTCGTGTCGGTGCGGTCCTGCCCATCCCGGGAATTAATGTTCGTGAGCTTAACGCCTATTTTCTTTCCCAGCAGAATTCAGGAAATGCCATTGTTGATTATCTTGACTTTTTTGCCGGTGGTGCTTTTTCCAACTTTTCGGTCTTTATGCTGGGGATTATGCCCTATATCTCCATGTCGATCATCATGCAGTTGCTTCTTATTGTTTTTCCCCGGCTTAAAAAGATCTCCCAGGAAGAGGGGGGGCGTAAAAAAATACAGGGATATCAGCGGATAGGGACTGTGGTGGTTTGTCTTATCCAATCCTTTGCGGTTACCCAATATGCTCAAAGTATTTCCCGAAGCGTGGAAAACCTGCTTAGTATTGACCTTTTGCCCTTTACCCTCATCGCCATGCTTACGGTAACCACGGGAACGATGTTCCTCATGTGGATAGGGGAACAGATTACCAAACGGGGTATCGGGAACGGGATCTCCCTCCTGATTTTTGCCGGGATTGTGGCCCGGCTGCCCCAGGCCCTGTGGGAACTGGGAGGCAGGGTCAGAAGCGGCGATCTCAATCCGGTTTTTGTGGTGGTTGTGTTTATCATGTTTGTGGCGGTGGTTGCCCTGGTGGTCTTTGAACAGCAGGGGCAGCGGAAGATAGCGGTAAATTACGCCAAACGGGTAGTCGGCCGGAGGATGTACGGCGCTCAGAATACCTATATCCCCTTTAAAATTAACCCTTCCGGCGTTATCCCCGTTATCTTTGCCTCGTCCATTTTAACCTTCCCCCTGCAGATTGCCTCGACCATAGGGGGCAACGTAACCTGGCTTGCGGCGATTTCCCGGGCTTTAAGTCCCCAGGGGCTGTTGTATAATGTCCTCTATGTGCTGCTCATCATATTTTTCGCCTATTTTTATACCCAGGTAAGTTTGAACCCCATAGAAATCGCCAAAAACATCCGCGAAAACGGGGGTTCTATTCCGGGAATTCGGACGGAACGGATTGAGGAGTATTTAACAAAAATATTAAACCGGATTGTTTTGCCCGGTTCCTTGTATTTGGCGCTTATTGCGATCATCCCAACCATTATCCAGCGTTTGTTTAACTTTCCTTCATCAATTTCATACCTGATGGGCGGTACGTCGCTTTTAATATTGGTAGGGGTGGATCTGGATACTATGAGCCAGATAGAGGCCCTCTTAAAGATGCATCATCATGAGGGCCTGACGAGAAAAGGCCGGCTCCGGGGGCGTAATTTGTAGAAGGGATAAAAATTCACCTTGGTGAATGAATTTTTATACGATTTTGCGCTGAAGCGCGGTAAACTGCTAGGCGAATTGTCAAAAATTCGTTTTAATAGGATCTCCCCCTGTGGATGAGGGGGGTTGTAAAAGGGTGTATTTTAAACGAATCCGTAGAATTCGCTTTAAAAACGGCCCGGTGTTATACTTTATAGGGAGAAAATTTGGATGAAAGTCCGGACCAGTGTGAAACCTATTTGCGATAAATGCAAGGTGATTAAACGAAACGGCATTATCCGTATTGTTTGTCAGAATCCTAAGCATAAACAAAAGCAAGGTTAGGAGAGTCTTTATGGCGCGTCTTGTGGGGGTTGACCTCCCAAATAAACACGTAAACATCGCTTTAACCTATATTTACGGTATTGGCAGATCCAGTGCCGATGAAATTTGCGTTAAAGCGAAGATCGATCCCCTCCGGCTTATCAATGATCTGTCCCAGGAAGAACTCAATGAACTTCGGCAGCTTATTGAAAGCGACTATAAAGTAGAGGGCCGTTTACGGACCGAGATAGCTTTGAACATTAAACGGCTTATGGATATTGGCTGTTACCGGGGCTTGCGGCACCGTAAAGGGCTGCCCCTGCGGGGGCAGAGGACCCGGACCAATGCCCGTACCCGGAAGGGTAAGAAAAAGACCGTTGCCGGAAAGAAGAAATAAGCGGAGGATAGAGTGGCTGCTAATACCAAAAAACGGAAAGAAAAAAAATCCGTATATGAAGGGAATGTTTACATACAGGCTACCTTTAATAATACAATTGTAACCATTACCGACCTTATGGGTAATGCCGTTTCATGGGCAAGTTCGGGGGGACTCGGCTTTCGGGGCGCAAAAAAATCAACCCCCTTCGCGGCGCAGACCGTTACCGAAACTGCGGCTCAAAAGGCCATGCAGGTAGGGCTGCGGGAAGTGCATGTGTATGTTAAAGGCCCGGGCATAGGCCGGGAGTCGGCGATTCGTCAGCTTGGAGCGTTAGGTATCAAGGTAAGATCCATTAATGATGTTACCCCGATTCCTCATAACGGTTGCCGTCCGCGGAAAACTCGCCGTATTTAACGGTACGGATCTATAGGGGGAAGAAATATGGCAAGATATACCGGGCCCGTTTGCCGATTGTGCCGGGCCGAGCAGAAAAAATTAATGCTCAAGGGTGATCGTTGTAAAAGTGATAAGTGTCCCATTAATAAAAAGCGGCCGGCCCCCGGGAAGGACCCCAAGGTACGGCCGGGAAAGCGTTCCGATTACGGTATTCAGTTGAGGGAGAAACAGAAACTTAAGAGAATATACGGGATGCAGGAAAAGCAGTTCAGTCTGTTTTTTGAGAGGGCGCTGCGTATGAGCGGTATTACCGGTGAGAACCTGTTTATACTCCTGGAACGTCGGCTTGATAACGTGGTATACCGGCTGCGCTTTGCGGTGAGCCGGCGTCAGGCCCGGCAGCTTGTTCTCCATGGCCATGTTATGGTAAACGGTAAACGGGTAAATGTGCCCTCTTATTTGGTGCGGGCCGAGGATGTGATAGAAATTGAAGAATCCGGCAAGAACATGGTGATCATCAAAGATGCGCTTAAAGAATTCGGTAAGTCAGGGGTTATGCCCTGGCTTCGGCTTGATCCCGATGCCATGAAAGGACAATTTCTTGCCGTTCCGCGTCGCAGCGATATAACTGATCTTGCGGATATCAAAGAACAGATGATCGTTGAATTATATTCTAAATAAGGAGTCTCCATGGCCCGTAAGAACCTCCTTAAAGGATTCAAGCGTCCGAAAGGTATCACCTTTGAGCATGGTGAACTAAGACAAAATTATGGCAAGTTCACCGCGGCTCCCTTCGAACCGGGATTCGGTACGACCGTAGGGAATACCTTGCGCAGAGTTCTCCTTTCCTCCATTCAGGGATATGCGATTACCGCGGTTAAAATTACATCCTATGACGCGGAAGGGGTTGCCCATAACGTTTCCAGTGAATTTGAAACCATTCCGAATATTGTTGAGGATACCCTTGAGGTTATCAATAGTATGAAACAGATTCGGCTCCGCCTTCCCGATGATCTGGAACAGGATATACTCCTGTATGAATGGTCCGGAAAAAACGATATAAAAAGCGACGATTTTGGGCGGCCCGGTCAGGTGGAAATTTTAAGTACCGGCCAGCATATCATGACCCTGATGGACAATGCCCGGCTTGAGTTTGAACTCCAGATCGATCTTGGCCGCGGGTATGTTCCTTCGGATGTAAATGAGCGGTATGTGGATGTGATTGGTACTATCCCCATGGACGCAATTTTTTCGCCGGTTAAAAAGGTGAAGTTTTCGGTAGAACCCACCCGGGTAGGCCAACGCAGCGATTACGATAAACTTATTCTGGAAATTTGGACCGATGGAACCATAAAGCCCGACGATGCCCTGGCGGAAGCGGCTAAAATAGCCAAGGATCATTTTTCCGTCTTTATCAATTTTGATGAGCCCTTTGCAGAACCCGGCGATGATGATGAGGATGATGAACGGATGCGTCAAATCCTTAATACCCCGGTTGAAGAGCTGGAATTATCGGTCCGTTCTTCTAATTGTCTTAAAAATGCGAATATTAAGACCATTGGGGAACTTATCCGGAAAACCGAGGATGACATTGCCAAAACCCGTAATTTTGGGAAGAAATCTCTCCAGGAGATAAAAGAAAAACTCAAGGAATGGAACTTGAGTCTTGGAATAACCGATATTAACGTACTTAAAAACGTGGTAAAAATTACCCCGCAAAAGGATGTAGAAGATGAAACATAGGAGAGGCTTTAACCCCCTTGAAAGGACTTCGGCCCATCGTAAGGCCCTTCATCGCAGTATGGTTACCTCTTTGTTCAGGCACGAGAGGATCAGGACCACCAAGGCAAAGGCCCTGGAAATTCGCCGGAGTGCTGAAAAGTTGATAACCCGCGCCAAGGTTGATTCGGTTCATAATAGGCGTATTGTTTCTGCCCGTCTGTTTGATGAAGGTATTGTGGCTAAACTGTTTACCGACATTGCGCTTCGGATGAAGGAACGGCCCGGCGGTTATACGCGGATATTGAAACTTGGCGCACGGGCCGGGGATGCCGCGGAAGTGGTAATCCTTGAATTGGTCGATTATAAGTTAGATACCGGTGAAGCTTCCGATAAAAAGGCGAAGAAGACTGCCAAGAAGGAAAAGAAAGCCGCCGAAAAGGAAGATAAGAAAAAGTCTTCCGAGAAGGCAGATGCTTCTGAAACAGCGTAAAGCATAGGGAGAAAAAGAGATGTCCAAGGCGCATAGAGGTAAGGGGATTCGGGAACTTTCCGCCCGTGGGCGGGGCGAGTGCCCGATCTGTAAAAGATATAATATAAAGGTGCTTTACGAGGTAGAAGCAGGGGAAGCAAAGATTAAGGTTTGTAAAACCTGTAAAGCCGCAATAAAACATGGCAAAAAAGATCTGATTAAGGCAAATTAGTTTCCGGGGCGCTTGGGGGACTGATCTTGTCCGGTGGCGCTTCTTCTCCGGAAACAAAGGGATTCCCCTCAATAAGGGTGGAATTAAAGATCTCGCCGGCCAGGGTTTTAAAAGCGGAAAGGTTAATTTCGTTTCCCCGTTGCCTGGTTCCGTGTGTTTTTGCCAGTTCTTCCGTATAATCCTTGAGGGGATATATCTTGAAACCGGTGAATCCCCCCTCATAATGGGTGACGACCGGGATAATTCCCGCCCTTTCCACGGTTATAAGCGATTCAAATTTTTTTAATTTCAGATACATGAGCCCTCCCAGCAGGGTAGAACTCATTACCTGGGCGGAAACGAAATTTCCCAAGGAATAAAAACACAACATGGAGCCGCCCTCAGGCCGGGGTACGGAGATGAGGG
>JAISNI010000241.1 GCA_031276295.1 Treponema sp. | reverse complement strand
GCGGCCTGCGGCCTGCGGCCTGCGGCCTGCGGCCTGCGGCCTGCGGCCTGCGGCCTGCGGCCTGCGGCCTGCGGCCTGCGGCCTGCGGCCTGCGGCCTGCGGCCTGCGGCCTGCGGCCGGAGATCTGCGTTTAGGGCTGGTTCAGCATAATACATTAGGAGAAGAGTACCAAATTTTAAAATTTTATGCAAGAAGTATTTCGGCACGAAACGGCGCCTGGCGCCTTATTTAAGGATATTTCCGCTTAAAGCCATCTACACGGGCGGACGCGCCTATCGTCAGGGGCGACCGGTCCCCCCGGCTCAGGTAGCGGTAGCCTATACCGGCTATCATGGCGCCGTTATCCCCGCAGAGTTCCGGCGGCGGGAAGATACAGCGGAGCCGGCGCTGTTCGGCAAGCCGGGCGCGGAGGCGGGAGTTGGCGGCAACGCCGCCGCCCGCGACGACCGTCCTCAGCCCGGTGTCTTCGGCGGCGCGGACAAGGCTGCGGAGGAGTATCTCTACGGCGGTTTTCTGGAAGGATGCGGCAATATCGGCGGCGTCCGCGCTTTCAACATCGGCCTTGGCGTCCACGCTTTCGGCATCGGGCGCGGCGTTTGTTTTTTTTACACGGAATTGTTCAAGCTGGTTAATGACCGCGGTTTTAAGGCCGGAATAGGAAAAGTCGTAAGGGTGATCGCCCTTGTATAGATTGGGCAGCGGGAAGCGGAAGGCATCGGGGTTTCCTGTTTCGGCAAGCCGGTCTATAACGGCGCCGCCCGGGTAGCCGAAACCGTAGTGCTTCGACACCTTGTCGAATGCCTCCCCCACCGCATCGTCTATGGTAGCCCCCAGCACGCTTATATCGTCAAAATCGTCGACACGGCAGATAATGCTGTGCCCGCCCGATACCAGAAGGCCCAGGAAGGGGTACGGAGGCAAGCCCCCCTCCGGTATGCGGGAAGCAGGATCCTCGGCGGCAAGCTGCGATGCGTAAAGATGGGCCAACATGTGATCAACGGCAATGAAGGGAAGGCGCCGCGCCCACGCAAAGGCTTTGGCAAAACTCAGGCCCACCAGGAGGGAACCAAGCAGACCGGGCCGGGCGGTTGCGGCAACCCCGTCTATACCGCGGGGGGACAGCCCCGCCTTATCAAGGCTCTCCTTTACAACCGCATATATCCACTCGGTATGCTTACGGCTTGCGATCTCCGGCACCACGCCGTTATAGATTGCGTGAAAGGGTATCTGGGTTGCAACCACATTCGAGAGGATATACCTGCCGTCTTCCACCACGGCCGCCGCGCATTCATCACAGGAACTTTCTATACCCAGTATCTTCATATCGCCTCTCAATCCCCCATCCCAATTCTTAATCTTCCGCCTTATTGCCGGCTATAAAGGCGGACGCGGTGGAAAGGGTATAGCCCTGTTCTATAAAGGACGGATACAGTTCCGTAAGTATGCCCGCCAGTTCACGCGACCACGTATGGCCTATCATCACCGAGGAACCGCGCCTCCCCGCACGCCCAAGCCCTTCCCTGATGGAGCGTATCATGGACGCCCTCTCCTGGTCGTTGTCGATAAAGGTATCCCGCTCCCCAATTTTAAGGCCCATCTGTTCGGCAAGGGCCGGCGCCACGGTATCCGCCGTCGTGCGGGAATCCAGAAAGCATAGTCCCCGTTCGCGGCAGAGGGCAAGCACCGTCTCCATAATACCGGCGTCCATAGTTATCCGGGAACCCTGGTGGTTGTTCATGCCAGCAACGGGGCCTATTTCCCCGATATTCCTGATAATGATTTCACGGACTTCCCCGGCGTTCATCCCGATATAAATCGCCCCCGGCCCCGGATCCTGCCCGCCGAGCGCTTCCATCGGCTGGTGCAGAAAAACCTCCTTGCCCGCGGCGCGTATACGCAACGCAGCCTCTGCGGAATGGGCCAGGCCCGGCAGAACCGCAATGGTAAGGGGGCCGGGAAAACGCAGGAAAGGCTCCAGTTCCGCAAGATTATTCCCCGCGTCGTCAATAACGAATACAAGTTTGACCCTCGGCGCGGGTTCCACCGGAGTCTCAGGCGGCAGAGCCGCAACCGGGCGCGTCCGCACGCCCCGATCCGGTATTTCTGCCGGGGTTGCCGGAACCGCAGCCGCAAGGTCCGCCGGTTCCGGCGGCACGGGGGCCGTGGCAGGCTCAAAGTCCGCCGGTTCTTGCGGCACGGGAACCGCGGCAGGCTCAAGGCCCGCCGGTTCCGGCGGCACGGGGGCCGTGGCAGGCGGAAGCGCCGCCGGTTCACCGTACCTTTCAAGCCTCGCGGCCTCCTGCGGAAGGCCGCGCTCCGGCGGCTCTTCCCCCACGGATTCCCCCGCCCGTACCCGGCCTACAGGCGGGGCCGCCCCACGGGGAGATCCGAAAAAGATAACATTTATAAGGATAAAAACCGATGTAAAGATAAAGACGCCCGCCAGGGACACGGCCAGGACGCGTTCCCTCAAACTTAAAGCCCGCCCCTGCTTTTTTCCACCCCGTTTTTGTAAGAATACCGGTTCGGCTTCCCGCAGCCTTCCGGCAGGTTTGCCGGCGGCCGCCGGCTTTGCGGCGTGCTTTTTCCGCCCCCCTCCCGCGGCGGGGGCCTCTTTGCCGCCCTGCCCGTGCTTGCCGGCACGCGGCGCCGCCTGATTATCAGCCCATGCCCCAACCCCGTCGTTTTTTTGATCGTA
Source organism: Treponema sp. (assembly GCA_031276295.1). GTDB lineage: Bacteria > Spirochaetota > Spirochaetia > Treponematales > Breznakiellaceae > JAISNI01. Next base: position 20,398 of record JAISNI010000241.1, on the reverse strand, counting down.
TCCTTGAGCCATAGGCTTGAATGAAAATACCCCTCAGTCTAACCGTTCCAGCGGATCCACACGGGGGCACTCCCTCACACCCGTTATTCTCAGCTCAGGTTTTGCCCACCGCACCGCGTTGACAATCACCTTCCGTACATATTCGTTATGGTAGTTGGGATAGGTCTCGTGCCCCGGCTGAAAGTAGAATATCTTCCCAAAGCCCCGCTCGAACGTCAACCCCGATCTGAATACGTTGCCGCCCTTAAACCAACTGATAAAAACCGTGCTTGCCGGTTCGGGCACGCCGAAAGGCTCGCTGTACATCTCTTCATGCTCTATGACGAAACTTTCCGGTATACCCGCGGCAATAGGATGCGCGGGAGAAGCCGTCCAGACACGGCATTTCTCTTCCGCCTCGCGCCAGCTTATATAACCGTCCGTACCTAAAAGACCGGTAAACGGTTTGGATTTATGCGCCGAATGGAGAAAGATAATCCCCATACCTCCCTGTACGTGCTCCATCACCCGCCGCGCAAGGCTGTCTTCCACATCCCCATGGTGGACGTGCCCCCACCAGATAAGCACATCGGTATTTTGCAGCGTACTCTCCGCAAGGCCCTGCTCGGGATCGCCTATAAGGGATGTCTTGGCGGAAATATCCCCTTCGCCGTTAAGAAAATCCGCTATAGCCGTATGCAGGCCTTGGGGATAATGGCAGGTAACCTTCTCCTGCTTCTGCTCGTCCATATACTCATTCCATACGGTAACCCTTATTTTCGATGCCGTACCGCTCTCATTACTCATGTTAATCCTCCATAATATAGTTAATATACCTAGTATATACTATAAAACCTCCGGTGTATAGACAAATGAACGGTAAAACAAGAAGAATGAAACAAGCCGAATAGTAATAACGATGAATAGTAACGAATAGTAATGTTTTTTCGTAATTTACCCTTGTGAAATGCCGATTTGTTTACTATACTTTAAATGATAAACGGAGCCGCTTTTAGCGCGCGGCGGATTACGGAAAGGGCCGGTAACTTCGGAATCCGCTTTTAAAATCTGGTTTGGCGGCCCCGTAACGTTGAGGAGGATAAAATGGCAATTAAGGCTATGGATCTGTTTGAAGCCTATTCCCAGGAGAAGCTGCCCCGGGATCAGGGGTACATAATCTCTACGTTTTTTAGCAATAATTCAGCCTACTCAAAGTACGAGATCGTGTCTTATTCCGGGGTAAAGGCCATCTATCTGAACGAGTCGGGCCTGGAATTCCAGACCAACGGCAAAAAAATTCATATTCTTATAGAACCCGCCTCGTATCCGAACAAGGCGGTAGAGCCTTATCTGAGGAATGACAACGAACAGATTCCGCTCCGGTTTAACGAACTGGAAACGATTACGGCAAAGAACCAGACCAAGATCATGATTGCGAAAAAGCCGCTCGATTCCTTCGGCGCCTTTACTGTTTTAAAGCCCACCGGCATTAACTTTGCGATGGTTTTCTATTCCCTCCCCGATATATACGATACCTTAAAACTTTTCTTTGAAAAAACCTTTAATCAGGAAGCGGGAATTCCCCAAGTGGACGCCAGAAAAAGCGCCCAAAAAGTCTCCGATGTTCTCTCCAAAACCATGAATTTTAAGACCGATTACTCTTAAAATTTCCCGCCCCCCCTGTACCCGCAAAGCCCGTCCCCGCGGGTTTTGCGGGTTTTTTATGCCCCGCTCGGTTTTCACCAACCCATAAACCAATCCTGACGCGCGTTTTAAAGCCCAAAAGCCCCCCAAGCCGTAGATATTTTTGAGAGTATGCGCTATCTTTAATTTTAGAGAAATTTTAAAGAAATTTGAGAAAAATTATTACGTGCTGCCTGTCGGCGGATAGGCGGGGAGGAAAAATGAAAAAGAGAGCAGTATGTTTACTGGTATGCGCGCTGCTGGGGGCCGCGCTGTACGCGCAGGCGGCGGGAAATCCGGCGGGAAATCCGGCGGGGAAGCCGCGCCTTGCCATCCTGCCCTTCACGGGCGGAAGCCCCGAAGACACGGAGACTATTGCGGAATTCTTTTCCTTTGAGCCCGAGATCAACCGCGTGTTCACGCCGGTTCCCCGGACGCGGGCCATAGAGACGCTGATGAAGGAACAGGAATTCCAGCACTCGGGGCTTACCGATTCGGACACGATAGCGGAGTTGGGCAAGCAGCTTAACGCGGACTATGTGCTTGCCGGGCATATCGCGGAGCTGGGCGGCGGCAAGCTGCTGCTCATCACGATAATCAACGTGCGGGAGCTGCAGCAGATAGCCGGGGATTACCGCGAGTACCAGCGGATAGAGGGCGTGGTGGACGTGCTGGGGGACATGGCGGCGCGTATAGCGCGGGCCGCGGCGCGGGATACCTCACGCCTGCCGCGTCTTGCGGTGCTGCCCTTCAACGCGCTGTCAAGCGGGATGGACGTACAGGACGCGGAGCTCTTGGCCCAGCTTCTGGCCACGGAGATAGCGAACTCAGGCTCCTACGCGGTGTTTCCCCGGACAAAGGCCGTGGAGAAGGTGATGGAGGAACACCACATAGAGCGGTCGGGGATGACGGACGCGGAGAGCATCAGGACCATAGGGGAAGCGGTGAACGCGCAGTACGTGCTGTCGGCAAACGTGCGGAAGCTGGGCGCGGACAACTACTTTTCCGCGGCTATCCTGCACATCGTGGAGGCAAGCCAGGGGCCGGGCACGCGGGAGAAGTACCGGACGGTGCGGGACGGCCTTGAGATAATGCCGCGTCTGGCGCAATCCCTGACGGGCGCGCAGCCCGCGGTACGGGAAACCCCGCTGGCCGCACCGTTCCGGGTTGACCCGAGATGGACGCCGGCAAGCGATTTTGACTTTTCGCTGGATGGGGACGGACTTACCCTTACCAAATACAAGGGCAGCGCCGCAAGCGTGAACATACCCGCCGGTGTTGACGGCATTCCGGTTATTGCCATTGGGAGGAGTGCATTTTACGATAACAAGAGCCTCACTTCAATCACCATACCCACCAGCGTTACGGCCATTGGGTATTACGCATTTTCCAGGTGCAGTAGCCTGACGGCTATTACGGTTGACGCAGGGAACAGGCGGTACAGCAGTGTAAACGGGATTCTCTTCAGTAAAGACGGTAAAACTCTGGTGCGCTATCCCGCAGGCAAAGTTTTCATCTCCTATACCATACCTGCCGATGTTACTGCCATCGGGAATTGCGCATTTTATGGGTGCAGCAACCTCACTTCCATTACCATACCCACCAGCGTTATGTCCATTGGGGTTTATGCATTTTCCGGGTGCAACAGCCTCACTTCCATTACCATACCCACCAGCGTTACTTCCATTGGATATGGGGCATTTTCCGGGTGCAACAGCCTGACGGCTATTACGGTTGAAACGGGGAACAGGCAGTACAGCAGTGTAAACGGGATTCTCTTCAGTAAAGACGGTAGAACCTTGGTGCGCTATCCCGCAGGCAAAGTTTTCACCTCCTATACCATACCCGCGCGCGTTACTGTCATTGGGGGGGCGGCATTTTTCGGTTGCTTTAACCTGACATCTATTACCATACCCACCAGCGTTACTGCCATTGGGGAGAGTGCATTTCGCATGTGTATCAGACTGACATCAATTACCATACCCACCAGCGTCACGTCCATTGGGCGGACGGCATTTTCCGCGTGCTTTAGCCTGACATCTATTACCATACCCACCAGCGTTACGTCCATTGAAGAAGGGGCATTTTCTAGGTGTAGCAGGCTGAAATCCATCACCATACCCAACAGCATTACGTCCATTGGGGAGGGGGCATTTGCGTATTGCGACAGCCTTTCCGCAATAGACCGAGAAGCTATTCGCAGGCGCTTTGGGGATGGGGTGTTTTAAGTATCGGGACTTAGAGGATAAATCCCCGCCCCCGGTGCGCCAAAAGCGCATCGGGTGGAAACAGGCGGCCTTGGGGCAAGGCCCCGCGCACTCCGCGGGCGGGAATGGTTACTTTGCGGCCCCCGCCGCTTCCGCCCTTTCTATCTCTATCTGGGCAACGGCAAGAAGGGCGATAGGTACCGAATAGGAGGAGCAGGAAACGTAGTCCAGGCCCGCATCCATGCAGAAACGCACGTTGGCAGGGTTGGCCCCGTGTTCCCCGCAGAGGCCGCAGACCAGGTCGGGCCTCGTGATCCTGCCCCGCTGAACGGCCAGGGAGATAAGCTCCTTCACCCGCGGGTCAAGGGTGCTAAAGGGGTTGCCCTGGAGCAGGTCGAACAGGGTATAGTCGGGCATAAACGCGGTAAAATCATCGCGGGATATGCCCAGGGCCGTCTGGGTAAGGTCGTTGGTGCCGAAGCTGAAAAAGCGCCCGTATTTGGCGATGTCCCCGGCGCCCAGGGCCGCGGCGGGCAGCTCTATCATGGTGCCTATCTCGTAGGGTACGGGCTTGGCGCCCTTCTCCTCGCGGAGGCTTTCCTCTATATCCACAATGCCCGCGTAGCTTGATCCCTCGATCTTCTTGCCGTAGGCGATCAGCTTTAACTCGGAAGCGTTCATAACGATGGGCACCATGATCTCAGGGTGAACGTCGATGCCCTCGTCCCGCAGTTGGTAGGCCGCCTCAAACACGGCCCGCACCTGCATGGCGTAGATGTCGGGATACGACACCGCGATGCGGCAGCCCCGGTGCCCAAGCATCGGGTTGAATTCATGGAGGGCCTCTATGCTCGCGTGCACCTCCGCCCGGGAAACCTTTACCTTCCTGGTCTTTTCGATAGAGGCGATATACGCGGCAAGCTCGTCGTCGTTGTGCGGCATAAATTCATGCAGGGGCGCGTCCAAAAGGCGTATGGTAACTTCCCTGCCGGCCATAACCTTGAGTATACCGTAAAAATCGGCCTGCTGCATAACCTGTAGTTTTGCAAGCGCCTTTTTCCGTTCGGCCTCGTCGCTTGAAAGGATCATCTCGCGGAACACGTTGATCCGTTCGGCCTTAAAGAACATGTGCTCGGTACGGCAAAGGCCTATGCCGTCCGCGCCGAAGGACAGGGCCAGTTCCGCGTCCCGGGGGGTTTCCGCGTTGGCCCGCACGCGGAAGTTCTTGAGGAAGCCCTTGCTCAGATGTATAAAGTCCAGAAGCCCCGATTCTTTGGGGTCCGGCTCGATAAGGGTGGCCGTCCCCAGGTACACCGAGGATTCCCCGTAGTAAGGAACGTTTATCGTGATCAAGTCCCCCTCGGCAAAGGTCAGATCGTCCAGCACCGCCTTCTTGCCCTTTATCTTGAGGGCAGGGGCAACCAGAGAGACCTTACCGTACTGCCGCGCGACAACCGAAGCGTGGGCGGAATAGCCCCCTTCCGCGGTAAGCACGCCGGTGGAAACCTCTATGGCCTTAACATCCTCGGCAAAGGAAGAGGTCAGCACCAGAATAAGCCGGGGGTTGCCCTCCCCTTTCTGCAAGGCCAGCTTCCGGGCTTCCAAAAGCGAATCCGTGCTGAAGTAGACCTTGCCTATGGCCGCGCCCGGAGCCCCCGCTATACCGCCCGACCAACTCTTAAAGCCTTTCGTGCTGGCCGAATCGATAACGGGGTGCAGAATCTCATTAAGCCGCGGCGGTTCTATAGCCTTTATCACATAGGTCTTGTCCACGATCTTCCGTTCGGCCAAATCGAGGAGCAGCCTGATATCCGCCTGGGTCGATTTCTGATCCACCAGGCGCTGTTCAATAAGCCAGAGGTTCCCGTTCTCCACGGTAAAACGTATCTGGCGTATCTCCTTGAATTTATCTTCCAGGGCTCCCGCAATGGATTCAAGTTCCTTATAATGCCGCGGATCGATCTTCTCAATGCTCTTTCCCGCCGCCCCCATCTCGTTGAATTTACCCTGAAAAAATTCCCCCTGAAGTTTCTTCTCGCCGGTAACGACGTTACGGCTGAAATAATACCCCGAACAGGAATTTTCCCCGTAATTGCCGTACACCATAGGCTCGACAAGAACAGCCGTATCGCGGTCGTTCTGATCGTCCATCCTGAGCATACGGGAAATTTCGCCCAGCGTGATAAGGAGCTGGCCTTCCGCGCTATCAAAAAAGCCTTCGGGAAAGTATTCGGCATACGTCTCCATGTATGCCTCGGCGCTCTTTTCACCGTGATCCGAAGCGCTCTCCCGGCTTAAACTTTTCAAAAGGCCGTCTATCTCCTCCCGCTCGTCGGTCTTGTTTTCCAATTCCCTGATCCGCGCTTCTATACGGAGCATACCCCGCACCAGAAAGAGCGTTTCATGGGCGGCAAAGGTATTCCCGACTTTATCCGCGAATCCTGCGATGGTCGGTTTGACAAGGCCGAAATTATGCAGGGTAGGATAGGCGCTTACGGCGAGGTTTGGAGAGAGGACCACCTTAAGCAGCATGGGGTTTTCCGGGTCCCCGTACTTTTTACCGACAAGAGAAGCGCATTTATCGAGGAGGCCGCCCACATCCTTCTTAACCGCACGAATGTCAAGTTCGGATGCGATTTCCGAATCAAGGATGAATCCCGGCAGTATGGGAAAACCCAGTTCGGCAAATTCATTGGCCTGCCGTCCCCGGATGCCAAGCAATTCGGGCGCAACCTTCCTGGGAATAACGTCGTGCTGACTAAAAAAATGTATTCTACTATTCATATCTTTCCCCTGGTATCGTCTGGCGTTGAGCCTAAAATAACCTTAATACGTTATTTACCGGGCCGTGGAGGAATGCCTCAAATTGAGAACTTGCCCCCTGGACAAGATACCGCTGCAATTTGGCCACGTCTTTAATTTCACTTCCGGCAACGGCAAACTGTATGGAACTGCCGTGTTTAACCTTCCCCCATTTAAACAGAGCGTTGATATCCATTATCCGCTCGCCTTCATAGTAGATATAGACCTGCAATTCGGGATACTTGGCATTATAGCTGGCTATGATGCGTTTCCATGCCTCCACATTCCCGTTATGAAAAAGCTCGTTCGTAACCGCGACCGAGTACATAGGCGTCATGCGCACCGGCCCCTTGGAAACGGCCGACGCGGCGGCCGCGGTTACTACCGGAGCGGCTATACGGGGGCTTTCCCTGGGCGCCGCCGGCTTGCGGGTTCCGGTTTTTGCGGGAGCGGGCGTCTTTTTCCGCCCCGCCGCCGCTTTGGACGGTTCGGGTTTTTCAAGCCGCTTTACGGTAAATTTACCCTTATACATCTCCGCGGGAATCTTGGGCTTGGCACCTTCAAAGAGGAGCGCGGCCAGGGACGCCGCTTTAAGGCACAGATCGTCGGCGGCGTCTTTCCCCTTTCCCGCGTAGACAACCAGCAGTTCCCGCTTCCGCAACGAACCGAAGTTGGCTAATTCCTCGGGGATCTTGGGGTTCGCCACCAGCAAACCCAGGTCGGGGTGATGATAGGCGGCAACAATATCCACCGCGGTCCATTTTGCAAATTCCTGGGCAAGACTTGCAGGTTCGGCCGCAACCGACGCCAAATTGACGGAAACCACCTTATACCGAAGTTTATCAACCAGGAGCATACGGAGCAGTACGGCGCTTCTTTCGCCGGAAAGGTCCTCATCACCCAAGGTAAACAGAATGTCGGCGAGGTTATCTTTGACGCCGGCATCCGCCGCGATTTTTATGGTTTTATTCATGTGCCGTACCGCGGAATTGAACCCCGTCCGCGTTGAAAGTACTTCCAGATTAGTTGTATCCTTACTCATTTTATCAAGCCTCCTAGCAGCCTGTTACTTTCGTGAATTTTTATACAATTTATGCGCGAAGCGCAACAAACTGCTAGAAAAAACGCCCCCATTTTTGGGGGCGTTCAGTATTCCAAGCTCGATATACCCGCGGAGAAGGGATGCGGAAGATGCCGCCGCATGGAATTTCAGATGCCGGACATTGATGTTTCCCTATTCCGTCCGTCAACAGCCTTCCGCAACCATCCCTTTTGTTCTCTATTCAAACTACAGGTATAACCGGACCTTTTGTCCGCAATCTCCAAAAGAAAATCCAAAACACCGCCGCAAACGTACCCGACGCGGCAAGCAACAGGCTGCTAGACTTCCGTCAGGGGAGCATCCTCGCTGGGGTTACGGCCCCTTCCGCTGCCGGGTTTCCGTCCCGCACGCCTCGGGGTCGCGTCTACCACGCCCGCCTTGGCGCGGCCTCTCTTGGCCGGAGGCGGAATGGCCGGGGCTGCGGCGCCCTCGGTAACGGCGGGTGCGGTTTCACCGGAATTGATAAGGTCAAGATAGGCCGCCGCGGGCGTCGTACCGCCACTTGCAACAGGGGCCGGACGCCTGCCGTCTGAAGTATCGGCAAAGGACTGATTAATATCGTCACGGACCGTTGAACGCCGCCGGCTGAAGGACGCGAAAGCGGCATCCTGAAAACCTTTGGAAACACCGTGGAGGAATTCGTTAAGCACGTTGGCCATTGCATCCAGCGTCGCCTTCTTCCGTTTGATGGAAGTAATATCCACGTCGAGGAGCAACCCAGGCTGAATGTGGTAGGGGTTTATCATATATTCAAAACGGTAGTATTCCCTTTCCAGGAAGTTAAGCCTGTCTTCCATGACACGCCGTTCGATGGGGTACTGATAATCGTACATCTGCTTCATCTTCTGGCGCATCAGGATGATCTTCTGCCGCAGCTTGTCTTTCTCGTACACATAGGTACGATTCATCCGTTCCACTTCGGTTTCGGCAGGTTTTACAAAAGAAATTTCATCCCATACCTTGTCGATATCCTCGTACACAGGCTCGCCGGATTTTTCCTTTATGAGCTTGCGGATACGGGGCTGTTCCTTCTTGGCAAGGTCTTCAAAATCAGTAACTTTGAACGAGGGCTTGGCATCCTCATAGATAACGTGCAACACTTCCCACAAGTGGAGTATCTCGGTCTCGAAGCTCTTAACCTGCACGTCGTAGGACTTGCGTTCCTCGATAAGCTGGGCATTGTCGTAATACCTCATACGGATCTGATAACGCTCGTCGGGAAGATTATTGACATCGGTATCCTCATATTCACGGATAAGAAGCTCGCGCCCGTTCTTGTAGTTCTCGATGAACTGGTAGCCCATGCGGGAGGTATCGAGGATAGCGGTAATGGAATTGACCGCCGTGTTGAAACCGCGGCTGCGGATATTTTCGATATCAATGATCTTCTTGACATTCTCGCGGACATTCTGCTGATCAAAATTCTCGGGTTCTATCTCCGCCCTCAGATCGACTATCCGTTCAAATATCGTCTTTGCGATCTGGGCGTAACGCTTGGACTTGGGATCATCGCCTTTATCATCGGTGTAGTTCTCGATCCGTCCGATCTTGTTAAAGATGATCTCGCTGTCGCTCAGTTCTTCCAGCCCCTGGTTGATACGATCTTCCTTGGCCTTCTCGATTTCCTTATCAATGGTATCGATGAGGTGCTTGGAAAGCAGATCCTTGATAAGGTACTCAACCGTAACCTGATAATGGAAAATAGGGCTTATCAATTCCGAATCGAGGATATTGATAGAAAGTTTTACGTCGGTAACGGTTTTTGGTTTTACAAGGTTGTCCTTGAATGCGCACTTGACAATAGAATACGCATTTTCACCGCGAATAAACGCACCGGTATCCGTCTTCTGACGGAGCAGACTGTTGGTGTGGCTTTCCAGCTCGTTGACGCCGCGCTGTATATGCCCCTGAAGATGGCCGTACATATTGACCATTGATTTTTCAATTTCACCGGTATTGAACTTGTCGGCGCCGCCTACCGCATCCAGAAGATCGGCAATTTCTTTGGGGGTATACCGCGCGAGGATCTTGGTTTCCTCTTTGTCGATATAATTGCGGATCTTCTTTACCATCTCATCTTCCGTCGTTACCATGTAACGGTTGAACATATTCTGGTAATTCTGATTGAAGTAATTGTACAACTTCTCTTTAAGGCCACCCATTACGTCAAGACGTTCCAGTACGTCTTTGGGTAATTTTGCGGTCAAATGGTGAATAACCTTATTGGTTTCCTCTTCCAGAAGTTGATTAACTTCAGACTGCTGATCCCGAAAATCTTGAGCCAATGAATTTCGGGAACCTACTGCGCTCGGTTTCTCCGGGTGAAATACGTTAGGACTTTTAGGCAGATCCATCGATCCCATATCCTACTCCTTTAACTATAGAATTCAAAAAACACACTTTACATTTAACTACTATTATAGTATAAATATTTCCTTAAAAATGTAAAGTCTTTTTTACCCTATTTATTATGATAATTATACGGAAAGCTGGCCGGCCGCACGCCTCAGCCCGACTGTATACCGGCTATACGCACTATTTTATCTAAACACCCTTTATTAAGCTATACTATAGTTTAATTATATGATATAATAAAGGTATATGTATATACTAAAAGGATTCAAGAGAGGTATCCGGCGGGGAGTTTTGCTCGTTTCGCTTCTTTTCCCCTGTCTGCTGGGCGCTCTGGATATCCGGAAAACCCCCGTGGATATGTACGTGGTTATTGACGGATCTTCTTTTATGGCGGGAACGAAAGAGGAAGCGTTTAAATGGCTTAACCGGGAGATAATCGACAGGATACTCCAGGAAGGGGATAGCCTCAGTATCTGGAAGGCGGGGAATTCCGCCGATCTTATCTATACAGGCTCTTTAAAGGACGGGGCCGAACGCGAACAACTGAAAAATCTGCTGGAATCCTTTAAAACCGAAGATCAAAGAGCGGATTTTGAGAGCGCCCTGAAAGATGCGGCGCGGTTGAGCGGTGGAAAAACAGGGAAGCGCTTTGTATATACCCTCCTGGTGGGCGGTACGGGTTCGGCCCTGTCCCCGCATGAGGATATTTCGGGCGGATTGTTCCGCTACTCGCGGGTTGAAGAGTTTTCCGGCTGGCGGGTACTTTCCATCGCTACCGGTATACAGGCTCAGGTAAGACGGGCCGCCCTAGAGTTTGTGCAATAGGCTGGATGATGAAAGGAAATTTTACCAAAATCATTACGATCATTGTTTTTTTGTTTACCGCGCTCTGTATTGCCGTGCTTATGATCTACCCTGATTTTTTTTCCGCTCAAAAAAACGAAAGGGTACGGCGGCAAACCAGGGTGGTTCTTCCCCAGACGGCGCTGGTCAATGTTAATATGCAGGATACTGCCGAAAGGCTGGCCTATGAAGAAAGCATGAACATCAAGGCAAGCCTGGACGAAGGGGAGATTCTGGTATCGGTACTGAACGATAATTTTGACGGCGATCCTATGGAGGAGCAGATCGCCGCATACCGTATGGTTATTGAAGATAAAAACCCCGTGTATATCGCCTACATTGATTTTGATGAATCGCTTGGGGAATACAGGCGGGTTTGGAACGCCCAGACGGCGGTAAACTATGCGGGCGCCGTTGCTATCTATACCCAGGACCTCATAGGCGATCACAGCCCCTGCGTGCTGGTAAGCGGGATGAACGGGGAAGGAAGGCATACCCTTACCGTTTTCCGCAAGACGCCCGCAGAACTGGAAGAGAACGTCCCTTTTATAAAAATCGCGGAGATACGGATGGAAGGAACCATTACCGTCCAGGAAACAAACCGTACCCAGGCTTACCAAATGGGGATTGCCAATGACAAGAGTTTTTCCATTGTCGCCTACGGCCATGACAATGAATCGACCAACATACTCGATCAGATAGAAATTATCTATGCCTATAATACGGAAAGCGGCTTCTACGAGGAAAGCAAGGTAAGACGCATACCGGGTATTCAGATAGAACAGCAGCGGGTAAGGGAACTGTTAAGCGGAAAGCGCGGCGTGTTTGAAGACTTTATTGACGGCCTGTGGTACTATGTTGATACGGAAGGGATGATCGACAGCCGTCAGTACATCTACTTCAATCCCGCAAACCATGAGATTATTTTTTACGGCGACGAGGTCCAGCAGATATTCACATGGCAGAATTCCAATACCACCCGTTACGGGCTTCATATTACAAGCCAGAATATTTCCGTTACCACTTTACGGCGTTCACTGGATATTGAGATCGAATCTCTGGAACGCATCCGCGTCAAGGTCTTTGAAGATGTACGCCTCAAGCTCAGTGTAAACGCCCTTTGGGATGGTTCGTACCGGAAAGCGCCTTCCCGCGAAATTACGGCGTCCAAAACCATAGCCGCGCCCGCTACACACATAGACGCGTCATACGAGGGAAGCATAGGCAGGATACGTTTCTTTCCCGACGGATTTTACGAATTGAATTCCCGGGGGAATATCCGCAAGGGTAAATATTCCTTTTTCCTTTTTAACGACAAGAAACTCCTGGAACTGCGCCCGCAGGAACCGGTGGCCGCTCCGGGCGGCGCACGAGAAACGTTCTTAATTGCGGATGCCGTATACGAACAGGAAGAGACGAGCGGAGAGGGGCCACGTGAAAGCCTGAGCCTTTTGCCGGTACGCTTGGGCGTCCGGGGCATACAGGATCTCCGTGAAGGAACGATCTCCCTCCTGCTGGCGGCGGATTAGGAGTCCGGTAAAATCTCGGCATTTCGGGGCTTAAAGCCCCTTCACCCTTCATGCCACCGATTCCCGCTGCCCCGCGCGCCCTGTTTATACCGGATGTAACCTAAAGGGCGGTTGGAAACGAATCGAAACCTTTATCTTTGAGCTTCTTCATTAACGTATCGACAGTGCTTCCGGCGGGATCAATGCCGACTATCCATTTGCCGTCGGCGCTTACAATTATCGGTTTGAAGCCCGCCGTTTTCAATTTTTCCGCAAGAGACAGAGCGTTTTCTTCTTTGCCAAAAATACCGGTTTGCAGTATGGGCCCCCCCTCCCGCGCGAGGGCTTGCTCTTCAACGGAAGGCCCGTCAACACCGGCGCGTCCGGGAAAAAGCAGCCAGAGCGGGGACGCCGCGGCGCCTATGGTTACGCGTCCCTGAACGTCGTTTGTACGGGTAATCAGAGCTTCGGGGCTTTGCGGGAATTCGGCGCGGAGCTTTGTTTTATACGTTTCGTCCCCGGAGAGCATCCAGAGGGTGTAGTATATCCGCGGCAGATAATCCGCGTAAAGCTCGTCGCCGGTACAGGAAATCAGCATCTGGAAATCGCCCCGGAAAAAGGCTTGGTTCTGAGCGTTTAAATAACGGGCTTCAAGGACATGCGCGGGATCCCCGCCGTCCAGAAGCACGGTTTTAATGCCGGCTTCGGCTTTCTCATATTCCCCCAGGGCAATATAAAAGGTAACGCCTTTGAGGAGGGAACCGTCATCGCGGCTGTCCTGCTCCGCAAACGCGGCATCTATCCATGCCTGCGCCGCCATTTCTATATTTCCCGAAAGGGCATAGCACCGGGCAAGACGCATGAATGCCGCGCGTTTTTCCGCACCCTTAACCGCAGGCGAAGAGAGCAGCTTCTCAATCTTCTGGATCTCGGCGGCTAGAAGGGTTGACGCTTCCGGCGGGGAAGAACTCTGGCTATAAAGCGGGAACACCGCATGGAAACAGAAGGCCAAAAAAATTGATGAACAGAGCATTACCCTGCGGAAATGAACCCTCCGCGGAACCGCCGCCGCGGGGCAGTTCCCGTGCGCTAAGGCGGTAAGGCGGGAATTGTATTTCCGATTTCTTCTCTTTAAACGCATAGTTCATCCACATCTGTAAGCCTTGAGCCTGAAAAACCACAAAGCCGCACCGCGGGGCCGCCCTAGCCCCGAACCAAAAAGTTTGCATTCTGAAAGCGGCCCGCCTTCCCGCCGTTTCCGTTCCGCGGTACTTTCGGTTTTCAAAGGGGAGGAAGATTGTCAGACTTCCCGCCCGCCGGCACAAGAATATCCGCCTCCTTATTCTGTTTTCCGTATAATTTCTTATTTGAAGGCCTTTCATTGCCCTGTTTTCCCTTCCTAAGTTTAACGGAAATAATGTAGGGGACTGACGATATCAAACCCAGGGCAAAAGCGAAAAATACCGTAAGGAAAATCGGTACGTCCTGGAAAACAACAAAGTGAAATGAAATATTACATCTATTATCCAGGTTGAGGGTAATAAAGACAATAAACAGTGCAAAGATAATAATAAAACCAATCAAACGCCACGGCATACTATACTCCTCCTGTAATTATTCACATGCAGCCTCATTTCAGAAATTTTCTTGTTCTTGATCAAACCACGGTCAAAGCATTAAACGGCCGGTTTGCGGCCTGCCCTACTCTATGATTTTCAGATCCCCGGCACGGAACGTATTTCCGTGAAGGGATGCAAGGGTAATTTCGGCAAACCGTCCGATGAGGGAAGGTTTGCCGCGTACCACCGCCATCTCGTCTCTTTCGGTACGGGTTATTAATTCATCGGCATTTTTTCGGGAAATTCCCTCGATTAATACCTTCTCCCTGCCGCCTATTCTTGCCCTCAAAAGTTCCCCGGTATGCCGCTTCTGCTTCTCTATAACCCGTGCAAGCCGCCGCCTCTTGACCTGCTCGGGCACGCGCCCGGGGAGCGTGTAGGCGGCGGTGCCTTCGCGGGGATTGTAGTGGTACATATAGGCATAGAGGAATTTGACCTCGTCCATAAGGCTCAGGGTTGCTTCCAGGTCGGCTTCGGTTTCGCCGGGAAAGCCCACGAGGATGTCCGTAGAAAGGGTGATGCCGGGCATGGCCCTGCGGATTGCCGATACCAGTTCCAGGTACTGAGCGCGGGTATAGCGGCGGTTCATAGCCTCCAGGATGGTGTCGGCGCCGTGTTGAACGCAGAGGTGCAGGTGGCGGCAGAAGACGCGCTTATCCGCCATTACCTGTACGGCCCTGGGGGAAAGGTCCTTGGGGTGGCTTGAGAGAAAGCGCACCCAACCGACGGCGGTTTGCTCCGCCTCGCCCGCGGCAAGTTCCAGCAGGCCGGGGAAATCGAGCCCGCCCGCATTTATTCCTTCATCGTTTATACCTCCCCCTTCCCAGTTATAAGAATTGACGTTTTGCCCCAAAAGGGTTATCTCCCGTATGCCCTTCCCGCCTGCAAGACGCATCTCGGCGAGGATGGAGGCGGGGCTGCGGGATACTTCAGGGCCGCGCACATAGGGGACTATGCAGTACGAACAGAAATTGTTGCAGCCGTGCATGATAGGGATAAAGCTGCGTACCGGTTTGAAACCGTCCGCGGATTCTTCCTCGATATGCGAAGGGGAAAAGCTGAACCGGAGCCCTTCCGATGCAAAAAAAACCTTTTTTGCCCCCGCAAGGCCCCGTTCGGCCTCTTCAAGTATCTGCGGAAAGAAGGAACGCGCCCCCGTCCCCATGACATAATCAATTTCCGCGCGTTTTTCCCTAAGCTGTCCGCCCAAGCGTTCGGCCATACAGCCGGCAAGGACAAGAATAAAGGAATGTCCCTGGGCGGAGCGTTTTTTCTTAAGCGCGGCATAGTGATCAAGGCGGCCAAGCGCCCGCGTTTCCGCGGTAACTCTGACGGAACAGGTGTTGAGAAGTACCAGATCGGCTTCTTCCCCGCTTGCCGCCGCAACCCAGCCGCGGTCCCTGAGCGTCTGCTTGAGGGCGGCGGACTCGGCCAGGTTCATCTGGCAGCCATAGGTCTCAAAAAAATAATTCACGCAGTCTTTCCCCCTCTATAATACTAAGGGAAGGTTTAAAAAACAAACGGGGTGTAAATGCTCCTACGGAACCGTATTGCATAAGCAATATGGTTCCTAATCTTCCCTTTTACGCTTTAATCCATAGAGAAACTTAACGCCGTTTACCACCCCGATGGCAAGCAGACCTATCGCGCTGATCCCCAGGACAGCTGCCGCCAGGGGTTTTATAATACCGACCTTGGAAAAAACGGCCAGAGCGCCGGCAACGGTAACAATGAGGCCCAGCTTTTTATCCGCCGGATTCCTGGAAATGAGGCCGCTGATACCTGCTATAAGGACGACCGCTCCCAAGGCTATACCGGCAAAAGGGGGCAGGGCGGACATAAGAAACAACCCAAGCCCCCCTACAATACCGCCTATGGCGGTAATACCCTGTTTTGCCAGGATCTTATTAGGGCTATTCGAACCGGAGGATTCAAGATAGTTCACACGTACTCTCCTTTCGCGCTATGTACCGCCGAATTCGGCGTAAGCAAAGGCGCTATGATTATGTATACTTTCAAAATTCTCAGCTTCAACAGAGAAACGGGGAAAAAAGTTAAGTTCTTTAATGCCGATATATACATCCCTCACCAGATCTTCAACGAATTTAGGATTATCGTAGGCATGTTCGGTAATGAATTTTTCATCTTCCCGCTTTATAAGCGAGTATACCGGACTTGAAGCGGCTTTTTCTACCAGTTCTATAATGTCCTCTATCCAGAAGAAGGGGCCCGCTTCCAGTTCAACGCTGACTATACCCCGCTGGTTATGGGCGCCCCGGTCGCTGATTGCCTTGGAACAGGGACAGACCGTGGCTACCGGCACCGATATACCTACGGTAAAGCGGCTGGAATAGAGGCGCTTCGTATCCGGGCCCTTCAGATCCGTACCGTCCCCCGCTGTTCCGGCACGGGCATGACCACCCCTGTCCGGCGCGGCTTTCAGGACATCCACCCATCCCTGATACCGGCACTGGTAGGACATCATGCCGGGGAGCCCTGAAACCGGCGCGCGCTTTTCAAGAAAATAGGGAAAGGTAAGGGCCCCGAAAGCCGATTCCGCATCCAGGTCTTCCCGTATGGTTTCCAGCATTTCGAGGAAACGCGGCATAGAGAGATTCTCGCGGTAACGGTGGAATATCTCGATAAAACGGCTCATGTGGGTGCCTTTGAAATGCCGGGGCAGGTCCGCATAGAGATCGGCCCTGGCGGTTGTGTGCTGTACCTTCCTGATCTTGTCCAGTACCTGGATAGGGTACTCAAGGCCCTTGACCCCGACCTTTGCCAGGGGCACATTACGGCTGTCGCTCTGGTTCTGTATATCAATCACCTCTTAATCACCCCGCCCGCTCCGCCGCTTCGACTACATTGCGAATCAGCATGGCTATGGTCATCGGGCCTACCCCGCCGGGTACCGGCGTGATATAGGCGGCCTTTTCCGCTACGGCCTTAAAATCCACATCGCCGCGGAGACGATAGCCCTTCTTTGCCGAAGGGTCGTCTACACGGTTCACCCCTACGTCAATTACAACGGCGCCGGCTTTAATCATACCGGCGTCCACCAGAGCGGGTTTCCCGGCCGCCGCGATGAGGATGTCCGCCTGCCGTGTAATAGCGGCAAGGTCCTTGGTGCCGGTATGGCAGATGGTAACGGTGGCGTTTATGTCCCTGCGCGAGAGGAGAATGGCGAGGGGCTTCCCCACGATGTTGGACCGTCCCAGTACCACGGCATGAGCGCCATCAAGCGGGACGGGCAGTTCACGGAGCAGGGCGGTGATGCCGTGGGGCGTGCAGGGGATAAAACCGGCCTGCCCCAGGACAAGCCTGCCCAGGGATACGGGATGGAAGCCGTCTACATCTTTGGCGGGGTCTATGGCGGTGATCACCCGTTCCTCCCGTATGCGGCGCGGCAGGGGGAGCTGCACCAGGATGCCGTGGACCAAGCTATCGCGGTTCAGGGACGCGATGAGGGCAAGCAGTTCCGCTTCGGAAGTGGAGGCAGGCAGCCTCAGATCCCGTCCGTCCATACCCGCCTGAGCAAGCGCCTTTTCCTTGGCGCTTACATAGGACACGCTTGCAGGATCTTTGCCCAACAGGATCACCGCAAGGCAGGGCTTTATGCCCTTTTCCAGCAGGACCGCAGTCCGCCGTTTCGCGTCCTCGTGTATCTTCCGCGCCGCGGCCTTACCGTCTATAATTACCGCCATTCCTTCTCCTTATCTCAATTTTACCGTATTATCGGAACTATGACCATAAACCTGCCCCGTACAGCCTGTACCGAAATGCTGCCGGTTACGGCAACATTGGAGATTCCGAAGAACCCCCTGTCCCATGCAAGGCCGTTCAGGGGCCACTTGAGGCCCTTGCTTGCCGCCTCCCAGGGACCGCCCCCGAGCGGGAAGACCGATACGAGGCTCCCCGCTGGGAGGGGCAGGAACAGTTCCTGCCCGCCGTCTACACAGTATATGTCTTCCTGCGCGGTAAGCCAGCGCTCCGGTGAATTTTCACGTTCAAAAAGGGAGCGGATGGCAAAGAGGTGATCTATCCTGCCGCCGCCGCCGCCCACTATCCAGATCGAGAGGCACCCCTCATCGCGGAGAAACCAGAGAGCCATCTCCGTGTCGGTAAAGTCCTTGTCCCGGGGATAGCGGAGGACACGTTCAGGCGGGTAACTCAATAACCTAAGCGAATCATCCAGGGAATCCATGTCCCCTATGATCCAGTCCGGCTTTATGCCGGCATTTTCCGCGGCAATAAGCCCCGAATCCGCCGCCACGATAAGATCGGCACCGGAAACGAAACTTTTACAGAGCTGCACGGACGGCCCTTCTCCTCCGATAAATATAATTCCCTTCACCGTACGCTATCTCCACATTTCCTTATAGTTTGAACCGCTTTCAAAACGCGAACCTTCGATTCCGGCCTGATTTTGATTCCGGGCCGGTTTTGAAAATCGCGGCAGGTTTTGAAAAAACCTCGCTTTATTTTAAATAGTATAGTAGAGTTATCTTATATGAGCAATCGGTTGGTTCATCCTTTGTTACAGGAAATAGGTTCTTTGTTTGCCCGCAGCGGAAAACAGGTCTTTCTGGTAGGGGGGGCGGTGCGCGATATGTTATTGCGGCGGCCCTTCTCCGACTGGGACCTTGCCACCGATGCAAGGCCCGAAGAGGTGGACGGTATCTTCCGCCGGACCGGGCGGCGCGTGAATGTTATCCCCACCGGCATAAAGCACGGTACGGTAACGGTTATCTACCGGGGCGCTTCCATTGAAATAACGACCTTCCGTACCGAGTCGGTATACCGAGACGGGCGTCATCCGCAAGAGGTGCGATTTTCAGCTTCGGTTGAGGAGGATCTGTCCCGCCGGGACTTCACGATGAACGCAATAGCCCTGGAACTTCCCGGAGGCCGTCTCGTCGACCCCTTCGGCGGAGAGGCGGACATTGGGAATCGCGTCATCCGCTGTGTAGGGAAGCCAGCGGAACGTTTTTCCGAGGACGGCCTCCGTGTCCTGCGGGCCGTGCGTTTTGCCGCCCAGCTTGGTTTTGAGGTAGAAACGGCCTCCCTGTCGGCTATCGGGGAAGCGCTGGATACGGTTGCAAAGGTTTCAGCCGAACGTATACGGGATGAACTGGACAAGATCGTCTCTTCGCCGAAGCCGTCAACCGCGTTCCTCCTGATGGAAAAAACCGGCCTTCTCCCGCTTATCCTGCCGGAACTGGCCCTGTGCCGGGGGATTGAACAGAAGGGCTGCCACCGCTTTGACGTGCTTGATCACTCCCTGCTGGCCTGCGATTATGCGGCCCGGAAAAAATATCCCCGCGAGATAGCGCTTGCCGCCTTATTCCACGATACGGGCAAGGTAAAAACCCGTAAGCGGGGAGAGGACGGCGTCTGGACCTTCTACCGGCATGAAGGGGAATCGGCGTCTCTTACGCGGGACATCCTCTTCCGGCTCCGCTACCCCAACGCGGTGATAGAAAAGACCGTTCACCTTATTGAAGAACACATGTTCCACTATACGGAGGACTGGACCGATGCCGCGGTCCGGCGTTTTATCGTAAGGGCCGGGGAAGCACACCTGCAAGATCTCTACGCCCTCCGTTTCTGTGATGCCTTCGGTACGGCCGGCGTCGAACCGTCCCCGGAAATGCTCCTCCCCCTTGCGCATCGCGTGGAAGAAGTCTTACGGAAGGGCCGGAGTCTTTCCCTTAAAGATCTTGCCGTTTCCGGCAAGGACCTGATAGCGGCAGGCATGAAGCCCGGCAGGGAGATAGGTATAATCCTGAATGAACTGCTGGAAACCGTACTTGACGACCCTGAACAGAACACGCAGGATAAACTGCTTGAAATAGCGGGGAATTTGCGGAAACGGTATGGGTAGGCGGAATTTGGGCTGAAATTTGTTTCATTTTTTGGGTTGCCTTTTCATAATGTCCACAACCTCTCTTTTCGGTTGCTTTTTCGATGTCCAATCGCGTGCGATTGACTTTTTGTAGCAACCCTTTATAATGGTTGTTCAAGAGGTTTTCCGTATATGAAACAAAATTGGCTGTATACCTATATTTCCGCGCTTCCCCCCTGGGTTATTATGCTGTATCTGTATACGAAAAACGCGGAGCTGGTTAATGTTTGGCAGGTACTTGGTATAACGGCTGTTTTGTCTCTGCTTAGTCTTTTGTGCTGTTTTGTTGTTTCCCGTCTTGGTGTTTCGGTTGGGGGGGGGGGGGGGGCGGGGGGGGGGGGGGGCGGGGGGGGGGGGGGAGGCGCGGGGGGCGGGGGGCCGGGGGGGGGGGGGGG
>JAISNI010000063.1 GCA_031276295.1 Treponema sp. | reverse complement strand
CGGGAACTGTTGGAGGACGGCAAACCGGTAAGCCAGGTGGCGGAGAGCCACGGGGTACACCCGAATCTGGTTCTGAACTGGCGTCGGGAACGAAGTTCCCGCAGCAGTTGTTCGAGGGAGCGGCGAAGACATTCGAGGTACGGCGGCCTGACATTACCGGGAAGGCGGCGGAGCGGAAGACCCAAGCGCTGGAAGAAAAGCCACGGGAGAAGGACGGCGTTATCGCCGAACTGGCGCGGGAAGTAATGACCTTAAAAAAAAACGCAATTTACCCGCAGGCTTTTCAGGTAGGCTTCCCTCCCGCCGCGGTAAAGATCGCCGCCCAAACAGTCGATGACTACCACCGCGGGAAAATCTTCCACCAAAAGGCGGCGCACCGCTTCGGCGCCCAGATCCGGAAAAGCGATCTCCTCCGCCTCCCTGACGCGGTCCGCGAGCAGGGCGCCTCCGCCGCCCAGAGCGCCGAAGTACACGGCCCCGGCCTGTTTCATGGCCGCCACAACTTCCACCGAACGCCCGCCCTTGCCTATCATGCCCAGGACGCCCAGGCCCAAAAGACGCGGGGTATAGGCGTCCATGCGGCCGCTTGTGGTCGGCCCGGCCGCGCCGATGATCGCTCCCGGGGCGGCGGGGGAAGGGCCCATGTAATAGACGCAGGCGCCTTCCGGGGGGAACGGGAGCGGCTTTCCACTGTCGAGAAGTTCGATAAAGCGCTTGTGGGCCGCGTCACGGGCGCTGTAAAGGACGCCGCTGAGGGACACGGCGTCGCCGGCCCGCAGTTCCCGGCAAATATTCCGGGTCAGGGGTAAAGTGACGCGATGGATGTTCATAGTACCACCTTGACGTGCCGGGCCGCGTGGCAGTTGATGTTCACCGCGCAGGGAAGGCCCGCGATATGGGTCGGCAATATCTCTATCATTACCCCAAGCGCGGTTGCCGCTCCACCGAATCCCTGGGGGCCAATACCCAGCGCGTTGATCTTTTCCAGGAGAAAGGCTTCCAGTTCCGCGTAGTATTTCTGTTTGTGGCGGGAACCCAGAGGCCTCAGCAGCGCCTTCTTCGCCAAAAACGCGGCCTTGTCGAAAGTGCCGCCTATGCCTATTCCCACTACGATGGGCGGGCAGGGATCGGCCCCGGCCCTTTCCACCGTTTCAAGTACAAAGCCGGTTACCCCCTCAACACCGTCCGAGGGACGGAGCATCTTAAGGCGGCTCTTGTTCTCGCTTCCAAAACCCTTGGGCGCAACCGTAACGGTAATCCTGTCGCCGCCGGTAAATTCAACATAAAGCATGGCGGGGGTATTGTCGCCGGTGTTCTTTCTATCCAGGGGATCGGCTACCACGGACTTTCGCAGCCAGCCTTCCGTATAGCCCCGCCTTACCCCTTCGTTTACCGCGTCCTCAAGGTTCCCCT
Source organism: Treponema sp. (assembly GCA_031276295.1). Lineage (GTDB taxonomy): Bacteria > Spirochaetota > Spirochaetia > Treponematales > Breznakiellaceae > JAISNI01. Next base: position 2,169 of record JAISNI010000063.1, on the reverse strand, counting down.
CGATATGAACTTCGTTTCCCAGTTCCACAAACACGCAGACCATCCCCGTATCCTGGCAGACAGGGGAGCGCCGGCGCGAGGCTATTTCAAAGTTTTCGATAATCCTGTCGAGCGTATCACGGGCCTGGGGCCAGCTTTCCCGTTCCCGCGCGGCGCGTATGCAGTCACGCACATCGGCGGGCAAATCCAGGTTTGCCTCGATACAGGCGTTTCTTACCGCCTCCGTGATCAAGATGCTTTCTATAATCTTCACCCGCGCCTCCCAAACGCCCGGAATATTCGCGCCGCGTACCTGTTCATTATAGACGTTTTTCGTTATACTGATCATAGTTGTAAAACAAAACTTGAACAAGGGAGTTATTCATGAACAAAAATTTGCGTATCATTCTGCCGGTTGTATTGGTATTACTGTCGGCCTGTTCCCGTGGAAGCGCCCCGGACGGCGGGACGGCAAAACCCGCGCGGGACACGCTGGTCGTATCGGTCGCGTCGGACCCGGCCACCTTCGATCTGCTCTATGCCAATACGCTCATAGAAGGCCAGATAGGGAACAACATCTACGACGGCCTGCTTTTCTTTGACGAAGAAGGGCGGCCTGGCCCCTGGCTTGCCGAGAGATACGAAATTTCGGAAGACGGCCTTGACTACAGCTTTTACCTGAGGAAGGGGGTAAAATTCCACAACGGGGAAGAATTCAGGGCCCAGGACGTAGCGTTTACCATCGAGTACGCACGGGGCACACCTAACGGCAGTACCGTTACTTCCCTGATTAAAACAGTTACCGTTATCGACGATTATACGATAAAACTAACGCTTGTTGAACCTGTCGCGTCTTTCCTTTCGGAATTCGCCGGCGACCAGTTTGCCATCTACAGTGAAAAGGCGGTAAAGTCGGTAGAAAAGTACGGCGAACATCCTATCGGGACCGGGGCTTACCGTTTTGTAAGCCGGAAAAGCGGCGAGGAAGTGCGGCTTGAGGCATTCGATCAGTACTACGGGCCGCCTCCCCCGGTAAAAAACGTGGTTTTCAGGATTATTCCCGATGATTTTACCGCCGCGGTTGCCCTTGAAACCGGGGACATTGACTTTATCTGGATAGCGGGCGCGGCCTCCGCCGCTTCGCTGGAAGACAAGGAAGGCATAACGGTGTTCCTAAGCCCTTCCAACCGGGTAAACTACCTCAGCATGAACGTGGAAAAAAAGCCCTTTGACAACGTAAAGCTGAGGCAGGCGGTAAACTACGCCCTGGACAGGGATACAATCGCCGCCGTCGCCTACGAGGGGAAAAGCGTCAATAAGGATTATATGGCCATGCCCTGGATGGCGGGCTTTGCCGAACCGGAACGGCGTTACACCTACGATCCCGCTCAGGCGGCGTTATTGGCGGCGGACGCGGGGGTAAGCAAAGAAAAGCCGGTAAGCGTAACACTGATTACCACCGGGGCAAACCGCCGGGTAGCGGAGATTACGCAGCAGAATCTCGCGGAAATCGGTATCGATCTTTCCATAGAGGTGATGGAGTTTAACACCTGGGTTACCCGGTATTACGCGGGCGATTTCCAGATAGCGGCGGGCGGCCACTACATCATGTTCAAGGACATGAACTATCTGGCCGAATTCTACGGCACGGCAAACATCAACCAGGGGAATTCCGCCCGCTACAGCAATCCCGAAGCAGACCAGCTGCTTGCCGAAGGACGCCGGGAAACCGACACGGACAAACGCCGGACCGTCTTTAAACGGCTGGTAGACATAGTACAGGAAGACGCCCCCTACGCGGTATTTGCCAACCCGGCGATTATCCGGTGCCACAACAGCGATATTGTGATAGCGCGGAGCTTTCCCAACGGCATCTACCTTAAAGATATTTCCTGGAAATAAACTTTGGGCGCATTTTTTGCGGCGCGAAACCTGAAAGCGCCGCAAAAAACCGGGCTATCCGCTTGTATCTTTTGCCCACCCCTCTATAACTGGGCAAAAGGATACCGCTTCTATCCCTTGCGCGGTTCCGTATTCGGGACAGGTCCCCTCACGGGAAAATTTCACCGTTTTATTAGTGCCGGAACACTGGCAGCTTGATTGGACTAAACCCACTGGTATGGAGAAAACACGGAAGGGGAAATTTTAACCACCAAGGCGCACGAAAGACCAGATTCTTAAGCGTTATTC
>JAISNI010000001.1 GCA_031276295.1 Treponema sp. | reverse complement strand
TTAAGGTCGTAGGGGTTCCGCAGGGCCACGGCGATAAAAGGAAGGGGAAGCCCGGCGAGGGCCTTGGCAAGTTCGATCTGGCCGCGGTTCAAATGGGCGTTATAGCAGCCCAACACAATGACACTATGCCCCGCGGCTTGGGAACGGATCCCTTCTATTTCCTCCTCCCCGGGGTTGAGGGAACTTAAAACCCCGTCGCCCCCAAAACACCGGGCAAACCAGGGGGCAAAGCCCAGGGTTTCGTCGGGTTTGGCGGAAGCTATGGTAGAACGGTGGGCCAGGGGGCCGGTAAAAAAGGGCCTTTCCCCCAAGGGGGGAAGCCCCGCGGAGCCTGCGGAACTTATGGTGCGGCGCATCAGCAGGGCGTTTTGCCCCCCCAGGTCCCCGGCTTCCTCCCCCGGATCTTCCCCGAAGGAAGCGTATTTTGTTTTGTACCGGAGGATCTTTTCTACCGAACGGTCGAACTCCTCCCGGTCAAAGCGGCCTTCCCCGTAGGCCGCGGCCACCGCCTGCAGGCTCGCCTCCATTTGCCGGGGTTCGTGGCAGACATACACGATATCCACCCCCGCGCCCAGGGCTTCCAGGCATCCCTCGGGGATGCCGTAAAAGTCCCTGATGGCCTTCATTTCCATGCCGTCGCTCAAGACCAGGCCGGAAAAACCCAGCCTCTCCTTCAGGATGCCGGTGATAATGGTCCGGGACATGGTGGCCGGAATCTTCCGTTCCTCAAGACGGGGAAAAAGGATGTGGGAGCTCATCATGGCGGGAATCCCCGCGCTAATGGCAGATCTGAAGGGGAAAAGTTCACAGTCTTCCAGGGCGGCCAGATCCTTATCCACCCGGGGAAGGTCCAGGTGGGAATCCACCGCGGTATCCCCGTGGCCGGGAAAATGTTTTCCGCAGCAGAGAAGTCCCGCCTCGGCATAGGCCCGAATAACCTGGGCCCCCAAAGCGGCGGCCAGTTCCGGGGCGGACCCAAAACTGCGGACCCCGATAACCGGATTATCCGGATTTGAATTGACATCCAGCACCGGCGCAAGGTTTAGATTCACCCCGATGCGCCGTAATTCGCAGGCGGTAATCCGGGCCGCCTCATAAACCGCCCCGCTGTCCCCGGCGGCGGCCAGGGCCATGGCCCCGGGAACATTCACCATATCCCCCGGCAGCCGGGTTACCACCCCACCCTCCTGATCCAGGGCGATGAAGGGAAGATGGCCCGTTTCTTCCCGGATCAAATCCCGGATCTCCCCGGTGAGCCGCCGGGCCTGGGCAGCGCTTTCCAGATTCTCCCGGAAAAGGATAACATTCCCCGCCTTATACTCTTTAACCAAACGCCGGAACTCGGGGGGCAGGGTTTTCCCGGTAAATCCCAGGGCAAAACGCTGGCCGATTTTTTCCGTTACCGTCATTGTCGAAGGATCTTTTTCCATGTTTACTTTACTCCAAAATTGTCGCTGCCCTGTTAACCCTTAACCGAACCTACGGTTAAGCCGGCGATAAAGAAACGCTGTAACAGGGGATAGAGGATAATGATAGGCAGGGTGGAAACCATGATCACCGCCGCTTTAATGGCAATACCGATGCTGGTACGATCCGCCGCGCCGGAACCCTCCCCTACGGTCATGGTACCGTTAACGATGTTCCGCAAAAAAAGCATCACCGGGTATTGGCTGCTTTTGAGATAAATCAATGAATTAAACCAGTCATTCCAAAAAAACACCGCATAATAAAGGCCGATAGTCGCCAGGGCCGCGGTGGAGAGGGGCAAAACAATACGGCCCAGGATGCCATAATAACCTAAACCATCGATCAAGGCGGCCTCCTCAATTTCTTTGGGCACCCCCTTAAAAAAACTAATCAGGATAATCAGGTTAAAGGGGCTGATGGCAAAGGGCAGCAGAATCGCCAGGGGGGTATTGGTAATTCCCAGGCTGGAAATAAGGAGGTAGGTCGGGATGAGCCCTCCGGAAAAAAACATGGAAAAAACCACGAGCTTCATAAAAAAGGCGGTGCCCCGCAAAAAGTTTTTTGACAAGGGGTATCCAAAAAGAACGGTCATCGCGAGGGCAACAAGGGTACCGCAGGAGGTATAAAAGAGGGTATTTTTATAGGCGAGAAAAAAATTCGGATACCCCAGGATCTGCCGGTAGGCCGCGGTATTAAAACCCCGGGGCCAGAGGCCGACCTGGTTATTGATAATTTCCTGTACTCCGGAAAAGGACAGGGCGAACATATAGATAAAGGGTACGATACAGACCAGAAGTACCCAGGTTAATACCACGGCCACTACCACGTCAAAAAAGGTAATTTTTTTTAACCGTGATGCGGGGCGCAAAAAATTTCCCATAAACTCCGTCCCTTGTCTAATAAATAGATTCCCCGGTAGTTTTTCTGCTGATAAAATTCGCCGAAGAAACCAGGATAAGGCCGATGATGCTGCTAAAAAGCCCGATAGCCGTAGCATAGGAATAATTCGGGGTCCCCCCGGCAAGACCGGTACGGTAGACCAGGGTATCCAGAATATCACTGACATGGGAATTCGCCGGGGTATAGAGGAGCAGCACCTTTTCAAAACCCAGGGTAAGCATCCTGCCTATCTGGAGGATAAGCATCACCATCACCGTAGGCATAATAGAAGGGATGGTTACATGCCATATTTTTTTTAACCGGGAAGCCCCGTCAATTTCCGCTGCCTCAAAAAGGTCGCTGTTGATATTGGTGATCGCCGCAAGGTAGATAATAGCCGTCCAGCCGGTAAACTGCCAACTGTCGGTGAGGACGTAGAGGGGCCGGAACCATTGGGGGAGGTTCATAAAATAAACGGGATCCATGTTAAAAACACCTGTCAAAAAACGGTTTAAGAGTCCGCTGGAAGGGGAGAGGATCTCCCCCAGGATGGCGATCACCACCACGGTAGAAATAAACCGGGGCATATAGGAAATGGTTTGAACGATCTTTTTAAAAAACTTAGACCGGGCCTCGTTGAGAACAACGGCCAAGAAAATGGGCAGGGGAAAATTAACCACAATATTCCACAAGGACGTAACAAGGGTGTTCCGAAAGGCCCGCCAAAAGGACTCGTCCCCCAAAAAACGGGCAAAATATTGAAATCCCACCCACTCGGTCCCCCAGGGACCCATGCCGGGACGGTAACGTCTAAAGGCAAGGATATTTCCGAACATGGGCATATATTTAAAAACAAGAAAATAAGTTAGCGGTAAAACAAACATGGAATAGAGGGCCAGGTATTTACGGATATGAACCGCAAGAGCTTCCCGGCCATTATCCCCTTTGACTTTTTTTATCATAGATACGGATCTCCCCGTTACGGCGGTTTCTCAATTCCGCAGTTTTTAGAAGCCCTTCGGAAACCCTGATAAAGATCGTCTTCACCAGGGTTCTCCGAATCAACATCCAATACTGAAGTTATTTTTATAGATGGCCGTTATACAGGGAAAGATATTCGTCTATACCCTTCTGCCGCATCTCCGCAACATAGGCGGCCCAATCCGCATCCAGGCTCTTCTTTCCCGTCAGGAAGGAGTCATCCCATACCGTAAAGGTGTCGAAAAGAGGGCTCATCAGAGAAGTAGCCTTCTCGGCGGTAAGATCGTCAAATTTCGGCGTGGGCGGAATAAGCTGGATGGCGTCATCCATGGCAGCTACCCTGGCGTTGATGGCGGCGTAGTTTTCATCGTATTTGATCATCTGCTCGGCATTTACCCAGACATATTGGAGGGTATCGGAACCGCATCCATAACGGAGCTGCATGGTCTTGTAAATACCGTCGGGAGAATTGACAATACTGTCGGCAAATTTGATGGTATTCCCCTGCCGGGTAAAGGTTTCCCCTTCGACCCCGTAATTCCAAAGTAGGGCGCCTTCGGTACTGAAAAATATGGCATCCACCGCCCGGACAATGCGTTCAAAATTGGGATTCTTCGCGGTTTTTGCGGGGAAGATGATACCCTTACTGGTTTTATTCTTCTGCTGGTGATGGGCTCCGGCGGGACCTGCCAGGGGCGGATACATATTCAGTTTAAAGCCGGGGATCGTGGAAGCCGCGGCAACACCGCCGATCTGATCGTAATAGGCATAGGTCGCAATCGAAGCGCCGGTGGCCATCTTCCGGGTCCAGACATCGCCGGGGATGGGGTCCACCATTTCAGGGTCTAAAAGACCTTCGGCGTACATCCTGTGCCAAAAACGCATATACTCCCGGTATTGTTCGCTTATGGCCCCGGCAAAAAATTGTTTCTTGCCGTAATCCCAGCTCAATACCCTGCTGCCCCCGGCACCGTTAGTGTGGACACTTATCCCCCAGGCAGGCTGGGTCATACGGTAATGTACCCGTGGACCTGCCAGGATAGTTACCGGATAGGAAGCGGGATTATCCGCCTTATAAGCCTTGGCAAGGGCGTAGAGATCGTCATAGGTTTTGGGGGCGGCCCTATTGTACTTCGCCAGGATATCCTCCCGCAGGATAAGGCCGCCGTCGTAAAAGGGTTTATCGTAGAGGGAAGGCAGATTGTAACGCTTACCGTTCTCCAGATTGAGCATATCCACATCGGCCTGGATACCAAACTCAGCAACCCGGGCGGTGAAATTCGGCGTCCAGGACGCATAATCGCTGATGGGAACAATGGCTCCGTTGATGGCCAGGGATGCGTTTTCTCCAATGATGTCTTGGTAGAGGATCACATCCGGAGCGTTCCCCGTATTGAGGGCCACCGATACCTTGGTGGCATAATCGGCAATGGGAATGATTTCCCAGTTGATCTTGACATTAAACATATCCCGGAGTTTCCTGACCGTAAGCCAGTCCTCCCGAAACGGTAAGGTCGCATTGTCTACGTAATACATGGAAAATTCCAGGGGAGCCCCCGCCGCAGCGGCCCCCTCCTGCCGTGTACCGGCGGCAAATACCGAAACACCCAGACAGATAAGACAAAATAGAACCGGCAAGCCCTTTTTCATAACGATAACTCCTCTTGACTTGAAATTGATCTTAACTATAAATGAAAAAGAACAGCAAGTCAAGGTGGATTTTTGTATCGGACCTTTGGTCCTCTTTATACAAAAATCCCGATTATCGGGGCTGCGCGGCGGACCTTTGGTCCGATGGCAATTTGCACGGTATAAAAATTCACGAAAGTGAATTTTTATACCGTCAAGGTCAAACGCGGCTTCCACCTTCCGGCGCTCCCCGTCCCTGGTCGGCAAGCCGTCCCGCAGCCAACCGGATACCACGATAAGGGCGGCGTCCCGGTCGCGTTCCCCGGTACTCCGGTCCGGGGTTTCCGCCTGTCGGCGTCATACGTCCCTTCGGTCCGTTTGCCGATAAGAATTGATTTAAGCGCCACCATTCGGCGGCACGGCGTCATCCCTGGCGCCTTTTCCTCCCGTTGGTCGGAGGCGGAAACCCTTCGAATCTTCATTTGAAAACAAAAACGGCTTTCCTTTCGGAAAGCCGCCGTTTTGGGGAGTGGAGGATTCGAACCTTCGAAGGCTGAGCCAACAGATTTACAGTCTGCCCCATTTGACCGCTCTGGAAACTCCCCGTAACATATAAATTACCTTCAACGTAAATGTAAAAACAGCCATCTTCCGGAGTCGAACCGAAGACCTCGAGATTACAAGTCACGCGCTCTACCGACTGAGCTAAGATGGCAAGCTCGAATATCATAATATAGGAATCGTCAAAAAAGATCAAGCCCTTTTTGGGGATAAACATATATGATTTTCTTTTCTTTATTACTTCCCGCTGCGGTCGGGGCGGAGGGCTTCGGCGCCGTTACGGTACACGTGAACGGGACGGCTTCCATCTTCCATATAACAGTACATAAGGGTACGGATTACCCGTTCCATGCCTTTTACAAAAAACGCTTCCTGTACTACAAAGAGGGCAATTTCACCGGCCTGACCGGACTGCCTGAGGGCGGCGGCAGGATTCTTGGCATCTATATCCCTTGTTACCGAAAAGACCAAGGATACTATATCATCTTCTTTTAAGCCGTTTTGTTCAAGAAGTTCCCGGTACAGAGCCGTTACTTCTAACGTTATGTCCTCTTCGTCGTTACGGCACTGCACTGCCCCTCTGAGGGCGTAGAGACGTTTCCCGCTATTCATGATACATTTCCTCCTGCAACAGTTATGATAAATAATCCCAGAACAGCGACCGCCGCCCCAAAGATACCCAGAAGCATATAGCCGCCCGCCCCCAAGAGATACCGGAATTTATGGCGGCGGAAAACAAGCCAGAGATTCAGCGCCAGCCCGTAAATTGAGCCTACCCCCAGGAAAAGTCCCATAATCACGGCAATGCGCAGGAGCAGAAGCAGGGAAATATCGGTAAAATCCTGATCCGTTCCTATACCGTAAAGAAAAATCGAAAGGATGCACATGACAAAGAAAAAGAAAACGGTCCGCTTAACCAGAACGGCGATAAGGGGCTTTTTCTTTTGATAGGGCATCTTCAAATATCCGCTCCTTTTGCCGGCACTTTTTATTGTAGAAAGTGCGCAATTGTATTATTATATAATTTAGCTTATATTTAGCAAGTTAGCCAGTTTTATAATTCGACGTTTGGAAGCCGGCGGTTTGTTGCGTTTCCGCGCAAAATCGTATAGATTTTATGGGAACGCGGCGGATTGCCGGCTTCGGCACTCTCAATAAATTCCCTGTTTTCCGGGCCGGGAAACAAAACGAGGAAGGTCTCAATGAAAAAATTTTTTATCAGCATCCTGATTCTGGCCGTCTTAGGCGGCATAGTATTCTATTTCGGCTGGGTAGAATTTTCGGTTCCTCCGGGGGCTTACGGTATAATGCGCTCCCGTACCCACGGCATGGATAAACAGCTTATACGGAACGGGGAATTCCGCTGGGAATGGTATAAGGTAATCCCTGCAAACGTTGAAATCCTCGTTTTAAGGCCGAAAACCGTCGTCCGTTCCTTTACCGATACGGGCAAACTTCCCTCAGGCGAAACCTACGAATCCTTCCTGGGTATAAAGGCCGATTTTTCCTACGAGGCGGAAGGTTCATTTTCCTTTAACATAAAACCCGATACGTTCCCCGATCTGGCGCTTACCATGAATATTGAAAATCAGAGCGATTTTGACGCGTATAGCGAGGAACTTGCCGGAGATATCGAAACCTTTCTTGTCCGGAATATCAGGACCGGTTCCCAATCCCATGTGGAGGACATCATTATGCGGGGTAATACGGATACCCTGATAGCCGATGTCGGCAAGAATTTCCCGAATATTGAAAACATCTCTCTAAAAATACAGACCCTGCTCTTTCCGGATATCGCCCTCTATAATTCGGCCAAATCCCTCTACCAATTCTACCTTGAAAAACAGCAGGAATATCTGTTGGCCCCGCTGTCGGTAAACGCCGAAAAGGGGATCAATTTCCGGTTCCGCATTGACGAACTTGAAAAATACGGCGAACTGCTTACAAAATACCCTATCCTGTTGCAGTTTCTGTCGCTGGAGCAGGGAATTTATTCCCCCTCCGAAGATTCCGCCGCCCCGTCGGGCGGGTAAGCCCCGGACGCGAAACGGTGCCAGGCACTCTTTTTCCCTTGACAGTGTTTAAAGACACGGATAGAATAGTATTAATGCAAGTTTTAAAAGGCGCTTTTAATGTTGGTTTCTCGCCTTGTAGCCCTTCGGGGGTGTTAGCCTCTAAATATCCGTTTACCCCCCTCCCCTCCGATCATCATTTCCGATTTACTTTCTTATACCTCAAACCCCGGCAGCAACAGCGGCCGGGGTTTTTTTGTTTGTTGTCTGCGTGTGGTTTCTAAACGCCGTGTATGCGGCGGAAAAATATATCGGAGGAATAGTTGAAATGAAGGCAAAAGAAATGGCGAAGGTGATGGCGGCAATGATGATTGCCGCGGCGGTTACGGGCTGCGCAAGCCAGGCGGAAGCAACAATGAATAGCTCGGCACGGAACGCGGCGATTGAACAATCAAAACCTATCAGGACGGAACCTGAACAACGGCCGGAGTGGGTGGATACTCTGCCGAATTCCCCTACCGTCTTGAGTTTTGTCGGGTCGGCGGGGCGTTACGCTACCGCTACCGGTAACACCGGGGCGAGGTATTACGCGGAGGAAAACGGCCGGACCCAGTTGGTTGATTACTACGGAACCCTGATGGTGAACCAGGCCCGGACACACGCCGCTACCTACGGCATTACCAGCGACGTACTGGCCCCGCAAATTGCCGGGCAGCAACTGAATGAACGAATCGCGCAGAATGTGGCCCAGGCTTTAGCGCCCCGCAGTTATTACACCCTGGTGTATCTGGACGGCACAAACCGGGAAGCCTTTGAAGTGTATGTGCTTATGGAAGTGGATAAGGCGCTGGTACGGAGGGTGATCGACAACTACGGGCAGGAACAAGCGGCGGACTATGCGAAGAAAGCGGCCGACGAACAGGACGCGGCGCGAAAGCAGCAGTTGGAAAAAGCCGCCGAGTTTTTCGGAGGTAATTTAAGCTCTAAACTGGGGTTCTAAGCATGAAGGCCAGGCCCGCACACAGGGGCGCTGCGGCGCTCCTGTTATACGCTTTGTTTTTCGTGTACCCCTTCGCGCAATCAACGCTCTATGCCGGCGGTAAAAAAGAAAAAGAGCCGGTTCCGAGGCAGGAAGCAAAAATTTTACTGCGTAGCGAGCCTGGCAAAAAACCGGAATGGGTGGGAGAAGTACCCCAGAGCGAGACCGAATTCTTTTTTGTCGGAACGTCGCAGCCCTACGGCACGGCGGCAAACGCACGGGACGATGCCCGCGAAAACGCGCGAAACCAGGTGTTGAAGTTTTACGGCGAATTTATCGAAAGCCGGGCCGTTGCCCGATCCGGCATCAGCGGCAATACCAGAGATACGCTTGAAAGTTTTGTGAACCGCGAGGATCAGATTAAAAATTTCGCGCAGCACATCGTAACGGAGGTGGGCACGGTCAAATATTACACCGAAGTATGGCTCAACGGCGATAACAAAGAAGAATACGTGGCGTATACCCTTTGCCAGATTCCCCGGCAAAAAGCCGAAGAAGATATTGCCAATTTCGCCAAAAATATTTCTGCCCGGTATACGAACCTGCTGCCGCAAAACACCACGCTCAAGGCCGCACTGGAAGGATACGCCCTGGTCGTCAAGGCGCTGGAACAAAACCCGCTGCACAGGATAACGGCGTACTACGAAAGCCCGGACGGACGGACGGGCCTTTTCGAGTATGCCCGGCTCAGGATCAGCGAACTGGCAAACAGGGTGAGCGTTGAACCTGCGCCCGCCCGGACAATTCAGGAAACCGAAACCCTCAACACCCCGATTAGGCTAAAGTCGTCAATACTGCCGGATACGGGATTGCTGGATTGCAGGGCGAGTCTTTTTGGTACAGGCGGTGATATTACCTATCCTTTTAACACCTCAAGCGGCGATCCGTACAATTTGCAGATTCGGAACCTTACACCCGGAGCATACAACGTAACGATAGAAATTTTGCTTTCCGAACTGACCGGGGGCATCGCGAAAAACACCGGCGCGGGTTTTACCTTTGAAGTTACCCCCCTGAACGTCGTACTGACGACGCCCGAGGCCATGGAGGCCGGTATCAAACGGGCGGTAGACGTTTTGGCGGCGGGGCTGGAAGCCCAGACCGAAACCCTTATCGGGCCTTTTACCATGACCGGGACCGACATACCCACGGGCTTATCGGTCTATCTGACGGAAAAGGTAACCCACTACGCGAAAAACAACCGGGACCGGAAATACCGGGTTGTTACGGGGAGCGCCGATAACCGGGCGGCCCTGACCGGTTTTTTTTCCCGGCGGAACGACCGGGTGGACGTTACCCTTGAATTATCCACGCCCGAGGGGGAGGGAACAGGTTCGCAGATTTTTTCCCTGTCCCCGGCGGAACTGGAGCGGTGGGGAATCGCCGTTGAGCCTGAAAAGCCGAAGAATATCGACGATCTGGACGCGGTGCTGGCGGTTCTTGCCGGGGACGGGGAAGCGGACGCACAAACCCCGGCGGCCCGGGGCATACATATACAGGCGTGGTTCGATTCGGAAAGCCGCACCTATATGCACCGGGACCCCCTCAAGATGACGGTGATGGCGGACCGGGACTGTTATTTTAAAATTATACACATTGACGTGAACAACCAAATGAAAATGATCTACCCCAACAGCTCCGACAAGAACAACTACCTGCGGGCGAACGTGCCCCGTTCTGTTTTTGAAAGCGCGGCCTATATGCTCTACGAGCCTTACGGGACGGAGACCATCCTTATCGCAGCCTCGGCCGGCCAGTTTGCGGATATAGAGAAAGAGTATATCGCGCCCTGGGCGGCGTATACGGCGGAATCCCTGAGGAAAGCGATTGCGGGGAGCCGGGGCGGCGATATTGAAGCGCCGGCGCGGCCCATCCGTTTTACGGGCGAAGGGGAAGCGCGTTATTCGATTACCCTTTTAAAACCCCATGAGGAATACGAGTACGCAAGGCCGGAAAACATGGCGGAGGCGGTCCAAACCATGCGGGGCGGCATAGTACCGCACGGGGGATTTTTTGAGGGCGGCGAAACAAGCGGCTGCGGCATCCTGAACAAGGTCCGGACCAGTTACCGCGTGCCCCGGGACAAGCCGGATACGATCCGCTTTGCGGTGTATTACCTTGACAGCTTGAGCGGCGGCGTGCGGACACGGGGGCAGGGCTTTAGCTTTTCTTTTGCCCGGCCCGGGGACATAGGCAGGGCGGTAGCGGCGGTGAGGAGCGGCGTTGAGCGCAAGGGCGGTACGTTTAACGGCAATGAACAACAGGGCAGTTTCCGGGCCGGCGGCATTGCGGGGCAGTACCGGGTAGCCGGTGTGGTGAACGTTACCATAACGGAAAAACCGCCGCTTGTTCCCCAATCGTTGATTGAAACCGAAGTAAAGAATTATTTTGGCGGGAGCTAAAGAAGGTAAAGAGGTGAAACGATGAAAAAGTTCCGTGTAATGTTGGCGGCTTTGTTGTTTGGCGGAATGTGCTTTCACGCGGCGGCCCAGGATGTGGCGGTGTTTCCGCAGTTGGGTCATTCATCCGGGGTAAACTCCGCAGCCTTTAGCCCCGACGGCAGGACCATCGTGTCCGGCTCCTCTGATACCACCCTGAAACTCTGGGACGCGGCCACGGGCAGGGAAATCCGCACCCTCTCGGGTCATTCATACTATGTAAGCTCCGCAGCCTTTAGCCCCGACGGCAGGACCATCGTGTCCGGCTCCTGGGATAACACCCTGAAACTCTGGGACGCCGCCACGGGCAGGGAAATCACCCAATTCATTAGCTTTACCGACGGCGAGTGGGTCGTCATCACCCCGGACGGCTACTATAACGCCTCCCCCAACGGCGACATACACCTCAACGTCCGGGTGGGGAATAGCGTTTACGGCATAGACCAATACCGCTCCACCTTCTACCGGTCGCAGATCGTGGAGGCCCGGCTCCAGGGCGGGCCCGATCCTGCCCATATCGCGGCAAACATCCAGGACGCCGCATCCTTCGCGCCGCCGGTGGTGGTGATCCGCAGCCCGGAAAACGGGGCGGCACTAGCGGCGGGGCAGGTAAACCTTTCGGTCGTCATAGAGGACCAAAAACAGCCCGTAAAAAGCGTCAAGTTTTTGGTGAACGGCAGGCTCGTAGGCGGCGACGCCCTGAACGGTATCAGCGGCGCCCGGGGCGGGGACCTGGAAGCCACGGGCATACGGCCGGCACAAAATCAAAACCGCCTGGAGTTTGTGCTGCCCCTGACGCTGGACCCCGGCCCGAACCGCATCGAGGTAATCGCCGCCAATGCCTATTCGGAAGGACGGGACAGCATAGAGGTGCGGTACCAGGCGGCGCGGCAAGACATCCTCCCCAACCTCTGGATTCTATCCATCGGCATAAACCGCTATGACGCCCGGCAGCTTACCGATTTAAACTACGCGGTAAACGACGCGAAAGAAATCATAGCGGTGTTCAAGACCCAGGAAGGAAAACTCTACCGCAAGGTGAACAGCCTGCTTATCGCGGACGGGGCGCTTGCTCCCACCAAAGATAACATCATCGACAATTTTTCGTATCTGAAAAACGCGGGCCAGCGGGACGTGGTGCTGCTCTTTATCGCCGGGCACGGCATGAACGATGACGGCGGGAATTATTACCTGATGCCCTCCGACGCCGCTTTTAACGCGGACGGCTCCATCCGGCGGTCAAAGGCAATTTCGTACCGGGAGATTCAGGAGGTGCTGGAGGTGCCGGGGCAAAAACTGGTATTTATCGACTCCTGCCACTCCGAAGGGGTCAGCGGCAGAAAGACACGGGGAGCGGACAACAACCAGTTGGTCCGGGCATTGCAGGACAACAGCACCGTCATTTTAACCGCCAGCCGCGGAAACCAGTTGTCCCAGGAAATCCCTGAGTTCGAACACGGCATATTTACCTATGCCATTATCCAGGGCATGAAAGGGGCGGCGGACCTGATCCAGGACGGGGCGGTAACGATAAAAGAACTGGACGCCTATGTATCGGAAACGGTTCCACTACTGGCCAAGGGCCTACAGCAGCCTATTACCGCTACGCCGGAAGGGTATGTGAACTTTGTCGTGGCGGATTTGAAGTGAAACGGTGCCTGGCACTGCGCCCGGAAATTTTTATAAAAAGGTATAGTAACTCTTGCCGCCCATAAACTGTTGTATTTTTATAAATATAGCGATATAGTAAAAAAGGGGTGTATAAAATACCCCCGTGTAAAATACCGATGATATCAGAGGAGTTATAATGAAGCGGAGGGGTTTCCCTTTTCTTGTGTTGGTTTTATTGGCGGTGATTATACTACCCCTGAGGGCGCAGGAGGAGGAGGAAGAAGAGGAGCCTGAAGAGGGTACCGATATACCCATTGAATCGGATTGGTCCGGCAGTATGCCCTCGATATATTCCGCGGGGGATCGTACCTTCTGTATAAGCGCGGGTATGATTTTCCCAACCGTTTTCTTCAATGATTCAGGAAAAATCACGAGTAATGTAGGCTTCGGCGGTACGGGGTTCCTCTCGTTCCAGTATTTTTTAACTTCCCGTATTTTTGTCGGCGCGGAATTGGGGGGAATGTTCGTCCCGACCATTTCAAAAAACATGTTCTTTATGGTTCCGATGGGCTTCAGGATAGGCTATCAATTTGTCATCAGCCGTTTTGAATTCCCCCTTTCTATCCTGATAGGCGGCGCCCCTCAGAGATACATTGAAGAAGGGTATTTCGGGCTTATCATCAAGCCTATGGCTTCCGTTTTTTTCCGTTTCAATCCGGATTGGTCGTTCGGCCTGAATGCGGCCTGGTGGTGGACCCCGCAATGGCCCAAATCGGGGGAGAGTATGTACGGGAATTTTCTGGAACTGACCTTATCGGCAGCTTATCATTTTTAGGATGCAAACGATGAAAATATCCTCTTTCTATGGACTTACCGTTAAAAACCTGACGTTGTTTTTCTTGCTTCTCGTATGTTTTGCTTTCGTTTCCTGCAACCAGGACCCTATCTTCTACAATATTTCAAATGAAGTTGCCCCTATACCACCCCGCATTGAGGGGCTTACAACGGATATCGTTGTAAAGGATGATAACCTTTATGTGTCCACTATGGGGAAAAGGAATATCCACCAGTATAAGAAGGACGACGGTTGGGATACCGCCCCGCCCCCAAATCCCGGCGGAACCATACGGGGTCTTGCGGCAACCTCATCGCATCTCTACGCGCTTACCTTCGACGGGATTGATCCCTCAGGCTCAAAATTGAAAAAGTATGCCTCGGGTGAAAGCTGGGTGGACGTGGTATCCACTCCTTATATGCAGAAGGTCTACGCAGCCGGGGATCGGGTATTTGTCTGGGCGGGATCTAATCCTGGTGCGGGTACTCTTTATTATGAAGAAGGCGGCGACTTGAAATCTTTCCCGAACAGCATTGGAATGTTGAACGGCGCGGTGGAAGGTAGCGACATCTATTTTCTTGCATGTTCGGACGGGATATATACCGTAGGATCATCCCTGGATAATCTAAAGAAGGTTATAGATGGTACTATACTAGGGATCATCAAGGTTGGAAACCGTATCGTAGCCGCCGGAAGAAATTCACTGTACTATAATGATTCATTATCCTCTACAAATTTTACCCCAGTATCGAATTTTACCTGTACCGGGGCAATGGAGGTTTGGGAGGACAAGGATGACAAGCCCGCTCTGCTGCTTCTGGGAGCGAAGGGGTCTTCAACCGAGTACGGATACCGTGAAATCATCCTAACAACCGAGGGGGAATTAGATACCACTAAGCTGAGCGCGCATCAACCCGGTCAGGGTACGCTGTCAACCACCAACAATTACGGGCAGTATCATTCCAGCATAGGAACCCACCCGATTGTTTCTATCCGTCATTTTTCCGGTATTCTTTTCGCGGGAACCAACAAAAACGGATTGTGGTCATACCGCGAGCGGAACGGCGATTTGCAGTGGAACGCTGAAAATTAGCCTATACCGGCGGATTAAGGCAGGTGAGTGATCTTTTTACCGTTGACGGGGCGCTTCCGCATGAGGGCCCCCTGGCGGACAGGATGAGGCCCCGGACGCTGGACGATGTTTTGGGGCAGGACCACATAGTGGGTCCGGGAAGGCTTTTGCGCAGGGCGATACAGGCGGACAGGCTTTCGTCGGTAATCTTCTACGGCCCCCCGGGGACCGGTAAAACAAGTCTTGCCGGGGTTATAGCAAATACGACCAGAAGCTCGTTCGAGACCCTCAACGCGGTCCTTTCCGGCATAAAAGACATACGCGAGGCCATAGACCGCGCCGACGAACGGCGCAGGCTCTACGGCAAGCGGACCATCCTCTTTGTGGACGAGGTTCACCGCTGGAACAAGGCGCAGCAGGATGCCCTCCTTCCCTGGGTAGAAAACGGCGTGATTATCCTTGTGGGGGCTACTACCGAGAATCCTTTTTTTGAAGTGAACCGCGCCCTGGTGAGCCGCAGCCGTATTTTTCAGCTTAAACCCCTCTCCGCCGCGGATATGAGGAAGGCGGCGGAAAGGACCATTGCCGACCGGGAACGGGGCTACGGCAGGTGGAAGGTGCGTATGGAAGAAGCCGCCCTGGAACACCTGGTTGAAGTGGCGGGCGGGGACGCAAGGAGCCTCCTCAACGCGCTGGAACTTGCGGTAGAAACGAGTTGCGCCTGGCCGCCTCCCGACGGTGAAGAAATTGTTATATCCCTGGAAGCGGCGGAGGAAAGCATACAGCGGCGCGCCCTGCTCTACGACCGGGACGGCGATTACCATTTCGACACGATAAGCGCCTTTATCAAAAGCGTCCGGGGCAGCGACCCCGACGCCGCCCTGTACTGGCTTGCCAAGATGGTCAGGGCGGGGGAAGACCCCGGCTTTATTTTCAGGCGTATGATCATCCTTGCGGGAGAAGACGTGGGCCTTGCCGACCCGCAGGCAATGTCCGTAGTGGTATCCTGCGCCGAAGCCTTTGACCGCATAGGCTTTCCCGAAGGGAATTTCCCCCTGGCGGAAGCCTGCCTCTACCTGGCGGCGGCACCCAAATCCAACTCCGCGATGGCCTTTTTTGACGCGCTCAAAGAGGTGGAACGGGAGGATGCCGACGTTCCCCGGCATCTGAGGGATGCCGGCCGTGACGGGGACAGTCTAGGCCACGGTCAGGACTATATCTATCCCCATGCCTACCGCGACCACTGGGCGGCCCAGCAGTACCTGCCCGATGCCCTCAAGGGAAAGACCTTCTATATCCCTTCCAGGCTTGGCTATGAAGGCAGAATCCGGGAAGAAGTCCTGAAAAAACGGGAGATTCAGACGGCGGCTATCCTGGGGGATTTGAAGCCGGACGGCGGGGAAGAGGCCTTTCAGCCTTCAACCGCGGGGGAGATACTTACCTGGTCAAGCTCTTCAAAGGGCAGGGAAGGTTGGTTTAAACGGCTGGAATCGGGACGGAGCAGGCTCCTCCTTGCCTGCCGCGACAGGATCATGGCCGCGGCGGGTATTGCCCGGCACGACCGAATCCTCCTGCCGGCAGCCGATACCGGCCTCCTCCTGTGGGAAAGCCTGCGGAAAGCCCCCGAGGGCCTAAGCGCGGCCCTGGTACAGACCGAGGAAGCGCGCCGCGCCTTGGCCCGTTACGCGGCAACCCTGGACGAGGATGAACAGCCGGTCATAGCCGTTTTTCCGAACGGCCTTATTCCCGATCCTGCTGAGGCGGAAAAACTCTTCTCCTGCGCCCGGTATGATCGTCTCCTGGCCATATCCCCGTTCAGGCGGGTGCGGCAGGATCCGTCCGAAGCGTTCCGTAAATTTGCGGCGGCGGCCGCATCGCTACTTGCGCCCGGCGCGGCTGTGGTTCTCATGGAGAACCCTCCCCTGCTGGGGGAACGTATATCCCGCATACTACGGGAGGAATGCGGCGCCGGAACTACCCTTACGGAAAAATTGCGGGAAGCGGAGGATCTGTTCTTTACGGACAGGGACCGTGGCCTTTCCTGGACGTGGGATAGAGAGACTCTGGAAGGGGCATTCAGGGATGCAGGATTCTCTACCGCTCTTATGGTTTTGGATCAAAGCGAAGAGAGGCTTTTAACCCTGCCGGATGTTGATCTCTGGTTTGACCGGCAGAGATCTTCCTGGGGGGCCTTCATCGCCCGGAATGTGGGCGACGGGGACTTTAACGCTCTGAGGGAAATTCTCCTGCAAAGGATAAAGCAGGGGCCGCTCGTGTGGAGATGGAAAAGCCTGTTTTTAAAGGCGCAACTTTGAAACCCGCGCGGGCTGAAAGAATAATCATTAATTTTTACGGAAAACGCTCAAGTTCCGGGCGGCAAATGCCGATATAAATACAAGTTCTTTTATAAAGAGTGTGCCGAAGGGAGTATCCAAAGGTCTTCTTTCCTTACTCTGAATTTCGGTTTAAAAAAAAAGAACTTTAGAAAAAACGAAAGCACGGATGCTTTCGGAGAACTATTTCAAGGAGGATGATGTGATCATCAACCATAATTTGAGCGCCATGTTCGCCGACAGGTTGCTCAACGTCAATGAAGGTCGTATTTCTAAATCGATAGAGAAGCTCTCTTCAGGGCTTCGCATCAACCGTGCAGGGGATGATGCTTCCGGTTTGGCGGTATCTGAAAAAATGAGGAGTCAGATTCGGGGTCTGAATCAGGCTTCCGCCAATGCCGCCAACGGTATTTCCTTTATTCAGGCCACCGAGGGTTACCTCCAGGAAAGCCAGGATATTCTGCACCGGCTCCGTGAACTTGCGGTACAGTCTGCAAACGGCATTTACACTGCTGAAGATCGTATGCAGATCCAGGTTGAAGTTTCCCAACTGGTAGATGAAATTGATCGTATTGCAAGCCATGCCCAATTCAACGGGATGAATATGCTTACCGGCCGTTTCGCCCGTTCTGACGGCGGGAATGCGATCACCGCTTCCATGTGGTTCCACATAGGCGCAAATATGGATCAACGCGAGCAGGTGTTTATCGGCACGATGACTTCCCTTGGTTTGGGAATCAGGGACGGCGGTACGGGGGCGTTCATATCCCTGGAAACCTCTGAGGAAGCTAACAGCGTTATTGGAACGCTGGACGAGGCGATCAAACGCATCAACAAGCAGCGGGCCGATCTCGGCGCATATCAGAATAGGCTTGAAACAGCCGTTGCAGGTATTGACATCAGCGCCGAAAACCTTCAGGCCGCCGAATCGCGGATTAGGGATACCAATATGGCTACCCAGATGGTGTCGTATGTCAGGGATCAGATACTCATCCAATCGGGAACCGCCCTTCTGGCTCAAGCTAATCAAAAAACCTTGGCGGTATTGCAGCTCCTCCAATAATCTACTATTTTAGAAGGCGGGATTTTACGGGTGGTGTGCATGAGCCGGTTTCAAAATTCAGCGGGAAGATATACCGCTGATGGAACCGGCTCTTGGAAAAAGCGGCCGAATGTTTGTTTTTTAAGGTAAAATTGCCGTTTCAAAATTTGATGTTTTGAAACGGCCTCAAGTAATGCGGTATTTTTGATATGAATTTTATTGAATAAACCGCTAGACTATTGTATGATATAGTGGTATAGTTTAAATGAATTACAGTTGAAATAGAGTATATTTTAATTGTAAGACGTGTTCTTTGAAAAAAACCCTTTGTTGGTACGGCTTTTATCACGGGGCGCTGAAAGGTTGGCTCTGTGATAAGAGGTGCGTACAGGTGTTTTCGGTAGAAACATCGGAAACACGCCGTGTTTGAGGCGGTTGATCTGCCGGACACGAGGGATCGGATGGATTATTAATGTCCGTGGTAGTAATGTACCGCTAACGATTATTGATGATCCATTCGTTCCGAATAAGGCGGCGAGGAGGAGCGGCGCGAACCTTCTCCCTGTCGCCAAGTACGGCGCGGCTTCGGCTATGGATAGCCGGAGTAACCAACGCAAGGAGGGTTATATGATAATTAATCACAACATGAGTGCTTCATATGCCAACCGTCAACTGGGCCTTTCCCAGGGTGATGTGGCAAAAAGCATTGAGAAGCTTTCTTCAGGGCTTCGTATTAACCGTGCGGCAGACGATGCTTCCGGGCTTGCGGTTTCTGAAAAAATGAGAAGCCAAATTCGCGGGTTAAATCAGGCTGAACGCAATATTCAGAACGGTGTTTCCTTTATTCAGACGACCGAAGGTTATCTTCAGGAGAGTCAGGATATTTTACATCGTATCCGGGAACTTGCAGTGCAGTCGGCGAACGGTATCTACACGGCCGAAGATCGTATGCAGATCCAGGTTGAGGTTTCCCAGCTTGTTGACGAAGTCAACCGTATTGCAAGCCATGCCCAGTTTAACGGCATGAATCTGCTGCAGGGGACTTTTGCACGGGAAGGAGAGCAGGCAATGCTCTTCCAGGTCGGCGCCAATATGGACCAGAATGAACAGGTTTATATTGAAAGCATGACCGCAGAGGCGCTTGGTTTGCAGAATGCTCAGGGCGAAGAGGGAATAATCCAGCTTGATTCCGCTGAAAATGCAAATGCGGCAATCGCAACCCTTGATTCCGCTTTACAGGTTGTTTCCAAACAAAGGGCCGATCTTGGCGCGTATCAGAATCGCTTTGAAACCGCTGCTGAAGGGGTTGCCATTGCGGCAGAAAACCTCCAGGCTTCTGAATCCCGGATTAGGGATCTGGATATGGCTTCTCAGATGGTTACCTATACCAAAGATCAGATACTGTCCCAGGCGGGAAGCGCTCTATTAGCCCAGGCTAACGTACAGACTCAGTCCGTACTGCAGATTCTCGGTTAACCGTTGATCTTTATCTTTTAGGCTTATCAAGAGACCTCTGGACGTCGTCTTTTGAAATCCGGAAATACCGGACAGCCTGTGGGCGGGGGGTCGCGCCTTCCCCCGCCCTTTTTTTGATTGTAAATTTCCGTTTTTTTACGGAAAGACGTATATATTTTATATCTGAAGGTCCCGCATTGGGCGGGGCCTAGCAGCCTGTTGCGCTTAAGCGCAACAGGCTGCTAGAAATGCCGTATTTTAATAATAGTTTTAAGAGTGGTATAATTTTTAAGTGTGCAGTATTTGAGAGGGATTTGCGTATAGAAACATCTACGAATTTTTATTTGTGGAGCCTCTATCTATTAAAATTACGGCATTCAGGAGGTACCCCATGGATATGCAGGCAGCGCTTGTGGGGAATTCAATTCCTAATGGAAACGGGATAAAACTACAGCATAAGCGTAGGGAACTTGTTCAGGCCGCCGAGGAAAAATCCGCTATCTTAGAGCAATTTACCACTTTCTTACCGGGAAATCAGGAAACGCCGGAAGATGAAGCCCTATCTTTACATTCCATTCGCAATGATTCCGTACAAATCAACCAAAATTTTAACAAACGGCTAAAATTTATTGTCGATCACCAATCTCATGAGGTTACTGTCAAGGTAATTGACGGCGAAACCGATAAAGTGATCAAGGTGTTACCGCCTGAAGAATTACAGCGGCTTAACAGAAGGAGAGGGGAAACGGTCGGCTTTCTATTTGACGAAGATGTATAACAAACGCGGAACGATTTCAGGTTAGGGGAATCGTTCCCTATCGTTTTCAAAGTAATATCGAAGTAGCGATTGGCAGGATGCCCTTAATTTTTTATAATGAGAATCTTTAAAATATCTTTATTAAAGATTCTCTTTAGTTCTTTTTGTAGAGAAAACCAACTATGTCCGATGTGTATGTTCCGGGTATAAAAAGCCGGTTTGATACGGAGAAACTCGTTGAAGACCTGATGAAGATTGAACGGATTCCCAAAGACCGTGTCGAAAAAAACATTGAACGGCTGCAATCCGAAAAAACCTATTGGCAGGATCTGGGTCGCCGTATGAGCCTCCTGCGGGAAAGCGCGAGGCTTCTCTATTCATTTCAGAATCCCTTCAACGACAGGCTCGTTATTTCAAAAGACGATTCGGTTATTACCGGGACTGCAACACGGGACGCGGTTGAACAGGAACGGTCTTTTATCGTAAAACAGATCGCTCAGGCAGATAGGTTCTTATCCGATCCGTTGGAAGATTCTTATAAGATTGAGGCCGGAATTTATAAATTCTCTCTTGGAGAAGATGAACTATCCTTTAATTTCAGGGGCGGTTCCCTGAGGGAATTTACCGATACGCTCAACCGGCGCGCCAAGGATAAAATAAAGGCAAGCCTGATTACCGTCAAACCGGGAACAAAATCCCTCCTCATCGAGTCCCTTGTAACCGGCGAGGCGTACAAACTCATCCCTTCCGAAGCTGCGGAGGCGCTGGCTATAAAAACCGGCATGATGGAACGGATAAACGACTCGCGGAAGAATATAGACCTGAAGGCGCAGCAGATTCAAAGCGGTTCTGTTTCCGGTGAAGGTGGCGGCCAGGCCTTTGTAACGGTACAGGACGGTGTGCTTGAGGTTAAGGCCGGGGGCAAGGCGGCCATCCCCGTTGTTCCGCCTATTACCTCCGAGCAGGCTTTGATATTAAAGTATGAAACAAAATCGGTAGTGCTTCCGCAGATTATAGCAACCCCGCAGCCGCCGCCCGGACCGTCCATTCCTCCTGCAGGGTCCGCTTCATACGGCGGAGTAACCGTCGACAACGATCCCTTCCTCGTGCCTCTGCCCGCGTGGACGCCGCCGGAGCCGCCGGAGCGTGTGGATAATGCGGGGGTGTTGTTTCTCAATTTTTCCGACGGTACACGCGCCCGTCTGCCGGATGTTGCCGACACCGGTGATTTTAGAACAGAAGAACTGCACCTTGCGGGCCTTGCCGCAAATAAAACGGTCGTTTCAATTGAATTCATCAATGATAATACCCACAGGGATATTTCTATCAGAAACATACATGTTTTTGATCCCGACGCGCTGGGAGGGCTTGCCCCGCGTAATCCCGTTTCCAGGGCCCAGAATGCCCTCATATCAATGGACGGGATAGAGGTAACGAGGGAACGTAACACTATCGACGATCTTATTCCGGGGGTAACTATTACCGCCAAAGCTCCTTCAGAGAAGCCGGTTCAAATCGGGGTTGAACCCGACCGGGAAGCGGTCAAGGAAGCGCTTATATCCCTGGTGGGTAATTATAACCGGCTTGTAGCGGAACTTAATACGGTAACCCGTAATGACGAACGGATTATAGAAGAACTGAGCTACCTGAGCGAAGAAGAACAGGAGTCGCTCCGCAAACGCATGGGGGTCTTCTCAGGGGATTCTCTCCTCAACCAATTCAAGACAAGCCTTCAGAGGATAGTAACATCACCCTACCCTACTTCCGCGGAACAGGACCTTACCTTATTGGCGCAAATCGGCATAGGAACGGACATGCGGCGTACAGGCGGTACGGCGGGCTACGATCCGTCCCGGCTGCGCGGTTATCTTGAGATCGACGAAAAAGCCCTGGACGGGGCGCTGCAAACGAAGATGCCGTTTATACAGCAGCTCTTCGGGTACGACACAAACGGCGATCTTATTGTTGATTCGGGCATTGCCTATTCCATCGAGGCTGTTACCAAGCCTTACGTTGAAACCGGCGGCTTTATCACCCTGAAAACCGATACGGCCGATGCCCGGGTCAATCAGGAGAAGCAGCGTATTGATACCCTGGACAGGCAGTTGGCCGCCAAGGAAGCGGCGCTGAAAAAACAGTATAGCCAGATGGAAGGCGTCTACAACCGTATGGATCAAATGTCTACATCCCTGGATCAGTTTGTCCGACAAAATAATAACAACAGGTAAGTTTTATGAATGTTTCAATAAACGGGGTAAAGGCCGATATCAAATTTGACACGGAAGAAAACCTGGGGGAAGCCGTATCCGGTATAGAACTATGGCTGCATGACCAGGGCTGTTTTCTGAGCGGCCTGGAAGTTGACGGAGAGGTGGTACGGGCGGAAGCGCTGGAATCCTTTTCCGCACGTAAGCTGGACGGGATCAACACCCTGGATATAAACGTTCTTTCGTGGCAGGAACTTGCAGTTCAGGCTTACCTTACCGCCCGCGATACCTTAAACTCCTATCAAAACGCTGTTTTTAATGAAAAGCAAACGGTAAAGGCTGATTGGGAGGGATGCGCGGCGGCGCGTTTCCTGTCGGATCATATTCCCGACATATCTGAACTTATCCGGCTTTGCCTTTCGGGGGAAGGACCAGGTACGGCCGCCCTGCTTACCCTTATTGACGAGCGTCTGAGGGAATTACAGGCGCCGGAAGCGGAATTCTCCAATATGGAGGCTTTGGTATCCGGTATTGCCGTGCGGCTACAGGATCTTCCGCTGGATATGCAAACCGGAAAGGATGAACGGGCATCGGAAACGGTTCAAATTTTTTCTCACGGAATGGAGAAAATTTATAGATTACTGTATGTCCTAAAATTCAAAGGACTTAATGTAGAGAACATCAGGGTTGAAGCTCTTTCTTTTCGGGATTTTAACGATGAATTCGGCGCCGCCCTCAAAGAGCTGGTAGCGGCCTTTCAAGTCAAGGATTCGGTTTTGGTAGGAGATCTGGCGGAATATGAACTTGCACCCAGGCTGGTTAAGCTGTATTCCGCCCTTAAGGAGTTGGTATGACAGGCAATTTATACCCGCTGCAAACTTTAGGTTACTTTAAAGAAGATGATCCGAGGGGGGCGATAGTCCTCCTCATTGGGATTGGCGCGATCCTGCTTACCACGCTCATTTTCAATATCGCGCGGGGCCGTGTTGCTGCAACCGCTTTGGGGAAAAGTAAAAGTAAAACGATGATTGCGTCAAAAAAATTCAGCGGTTTTACTTTGCACCGGATTGCCTCCGCATACGGACTGGATCGTAATCAGACAAGATTGCTGGAATTTGTTTTCCGTAATGACGGAGTATCCGATCCGGAACGGGTCCTGAATAACTCTAACCTGCTGGATAAGCATTTTAAACGGGCGTATAGAACGATAGAGAGAAACGCCACAACGGAAGAAGAAGCGCAGCAGCGGCTTTCATTACTTTTCAGTTTAAGGAATACGATAGAGGCCAATCCCAATATCGGCGCGATACCTTCATCACATCAGCTTACGGAAAATATGACGGCGGTGCTTTCCAACGCCCGTGAAAGTTATCCCGTTAAGATTATGAGTTCCAAGGGAGATTGTGTTATCGTTGAATGTCCGACTAATGCTTTAGGAACACCGATCAAAATGCCCAAAGGCACACGGGTGAATCTATCCTTTTTTACAAAAACAAGCCAGGGTTTTTCGTTTGAAAGCCGGATTCTTGGGCCTATAGACACCCCGCGCGGCCTAGGTATGCAGTTGGCTCACGGAAAGAAGACAAAGCCCTTGGCTCAAAGGAAGTACCGCAGGAAGCAATCTTCGATAAATTGTGTATTCCGTTTTGTTTTTGTAGGGGAACAGAAAGGGAAAAAACCTCCGAAATTAACGGTGGATAGCCGGCGTTTTACCGGTATCATCCAGGATATTTCCCTGGGAGGCTGTTCAATAAAGACAAGCGCTTCTATTCAGGTCGGATCGCGGCTTAAAATTGATATTGATTATTCCGGAGAGTTGTTGATTTCGTGTCTGGGACAGGTTTTAAGAACCAACCGGAGCGGGGCAATAGGAACCATTCTGCATATCAAATTCTTAAAGGTTCCACGGAAAGCCCTTAATGCCATTAACGCCCTTGTTTTTGGTTATGTTGATGATTAAGCGTAACGGTTTGCCGGTCTGATGCCGTGAATCTACAACAACCGTTTCACAGATTTGAAATTTACAACAGCCGATACCGCCGCGATGACGGATTTGTTTTTATCTTTCTTTTGAATGGTTAAGGAGTATACGCGATTGAAAATTTTTATAATAATTGGTATAATAAAATAACATGAAAGTACTTGGATTGAAAGATGTAGTCAGGAAGGATGTTCCTATTTATTATCGCAGACTTTTTTCAGGTATTATTGTTCTTGAATTGATGAACAAAAAAACTGCGGAACGGAAAATTGATTTTTCTATAGAAACCAAACCGACAGGCCAAAAGGCGATCATAGTAAAACTGGCTGAAGCTGTTGACTATCCGCTGATACCGGTAATACATGAGATCAAACAGTACATAGATAACCTGGACGGGGACGGAGGGCTCCCCCTTGAATAGTCGTATTGTTTCCGCTTCCCCTGATGAAACAAGGGCTTTCGGAGAACGTCTGGGGAGAAAACTTGGACAGGGGAGTGTTGTTGCGCTGAGGGGGGCGTTAGGCGCCGGAAAAACCTGTCTTGTCAAGGGCATAGCAAAAAGTCTCGGCATTACCGAAGAAATTACCAGTCCAACTTACACTATTATCTGTGAATATACAGGGAGCATTTCCCTTTACCATATAGACGCCTATCGTCTTTCCGGCATGGATGATTTTACCGCTCTGGGAGGGGAGGATTATCTCTATGGAAGCGGTGTTTCGGTTATAGAGTGGGGCGAACGTATAGAAAAGTGCCTGCCCGATACTACCATATTTGTTGATATAGAGATACAGGAATCCTGCGCACGCCTTATCACGGTCTCGGACGGGACGGTGTGAATATACTTGCCCTGGATACCGCCTGTTCGGTTTTGTCGGCGGCTTTAAAGACCGATACGGGCTTCTGGTATTTGGAAGCAGATGCAGGTATGCGGCATTCGGAATTGCTCATGGATATTATTGACAGCCTCTTTAAGTATGCCGGCCAGGACGCTTCCGCGCTGGGTTTGCTTGTCTGCATGAAAGGCCCCGGTTCCTTTACCGGCCTGCGTATCGGTTTTGCCGCGGCAAAAGGCATGGCTTTAGCCCTGGGTATAGGCTTGAAAGCCGTCCCTACCCTGGATTGTATGGCATTCCCCCATTCGGCCTGGCCGGGTATTGTGATCCCGGTAATAGATGCAAAAAAAAGGTGTTTCTTTACCGCGCTCTACCATAGGGGAGAACCGATAACCCCCTATATGGATGCAGGAATTGCGGACTTGGTAGATGTAATTGGGAAGGCGGTACAGAAAGTCTACCGGAACGAGCCCTTTCCTTTAAATAGGGAAAACACAACGACACATCTCATACCTGGGGGTATTCTGCTTACCGGCCCGGATGCGGAGAGAGTCCTGCCTCTGCTGGAGGATGCGATGCCCGGATATCGTTTTTTTCAGGATCCTGAAAGAAAAAGAGGGAGAGCTTTTGAGCTTTTGGAGATTATAAAAAGCAGGGGCTTACAGGAGAATGACGGTAACGACATTTTCTGCGGTCCTGAGTATATTCGTAAAAGTGATGCGGAAATCAACATACTTCACCCTGAAGGGCGAGGTATGTCGTTCTCATAAGGTATTTGCATTCGGGGTTTGTTGGTTTATATGGCTGATAGTAATAGGGATATGGAAGAATTAGAGGAAGTTGAGCCGCTCGAAGTATTGGATGAAGACATCCCTGATAAAAGCGGGGAACATCTGCAATTATTTTCTTCATCTTCTAAGCTGTTTTTGAACAGTATCTTTCCGGTACTCATTATTGATAGAAATTTAAAGATTGTATTTGCCAACCCTTCCTGCGAAAATCTTTTTACCAACTTTTTCAACCTACAGGGATGTTACTTTACGGATGTGTTCGGCAAGGCTTTTGAGATTGACGACATACGGAAGATATGGGAAACCATTATCAATGGTGAGAACGGTTATTCATGGAAGGGCAAAGTACGGATTAAATCGCGGGCTATGGTATCGGTGCAGGTGCGGGTCTACATTTTCCCCACGGATCTGGACATCAAGGAACCGCATGAATTTATAGTTATGTTCGATGATGTTACCGAGGAAAACAAGCAGCTTCTCACCAGCGTCTTTATAAGCCTGCTTGAAGCCTCAAAACTGAAGGACAATGATACAGGCAAGCATATCATACGGGTAAACTATTATTCCAAACGCATAGCCGAAGAACTGTACCATAATTACAATGAAAAATATTTCCAGGTTGACGCCGATTTTGTTGAGAACATCGGTTTTCTGGCGTCTATGCATGACGTAGGGAAGATAGGTACACCGGATGATATCCTCAACAAAGAAGGGCCGCTTTCGGAATGGGAATGGGCAATCATGCGCGAGCACACGAAGAACGGAGCCTTTATCCTCTCTACCTATCCCAATCCTATGGCCAAGGAGATAGCCCTCTCCCACCATGAACGCTGGGACGGCAACGGTTATCCCTTTCAGCTTGAAGGAGACATGATACCGCTTGCCGCCCGTATTGTTACCTTTGCCGATGTTTACGATGCCCTCCGAATGGAACGCAGCTACAAGCCTGCCCTGACTCATTCGGTAACGGTAGAGAAGATGATGCAGGACAAGGGAGCGCATTTTGATCCCTTCCTGAGCGACGTTTTCTATTCAATTGCGGAGGATTTTAACCGGCTTTATGAAAAAAACAAGGATTAAAGAGCCTCTTGATTAACGGAAACTCTCCATTAAAAGAGACTCTCGATTAACAGAGACTCTCAAAAAAGCCGGCCGTTTAAAAGGTCTTTCCCCTCGCGCCAAAATCGAATTCGGGAAAAACAGGTTTCGATTCGGCGGCGGCCTTGTTTTCGGCCTTTATCGCATCGAACACTTCCCGACGGAAAACTTTTACCGCTTTGGGCGCTTCAACCCCCAGCCGTACCTGATCACCCCGTATCTCTATGATCGAAACCGATATTTCGTCGCCGATCATTATCTTTTCGTTGATTTTTCTGGAAAGTATCAGCATGAAGCCCGCCTTACCGCCGATAGTTCCCCCATAATATCATGCCGGGTATTCCAGCGCACGTCCGAAAGAACGGCCTGCTTGCCGTAGCGGGTATCCCGATTAATGATAAGGGGGCCTTGCAGGTTTGCGGTTATAGGGCCGTTTTCCGGCGGGATAGTAACAATGGAAAAAATAAGCGCCTTTTCAGGGCCGGTAAGACCTATATCAAGCAGTTCTTCGTTGCTGATATTCACTTCATAATCCGGCCTGAAGAGGAAAGGGTCTATCAGGATAAATGCAACCCTTTCCTCGTCCACCGACTGAAGCCAGTAAAACGGCTGCCGTTCCGCGTCCATGAGCACGTACTCCTTGTACGGCTCAAAGCCGAAAAGTCCCGCCGGAAAGATGATTTTTTGCCGTTCATCCACATCGATCAATCCATAGGCCTTGGTCGCAACCTTCACATTTTTCTCCTTAACAAGGATGATTAGATGATTAACGGAGGAAATCAAGCAAGGTTGGAGGAATAACCTTTGCGGCGGTTTGCAGGGCTGCACGGTGGGCAAATTCCACCATGCTCAGATCGGTAGCCGCATCGCTTAAGTTGAGGCCTGCTTCCCTGCTTAAAGCCCTGGAAACATTGGGAATCTCCTCGTTAATGCGGTTCCAGGTCATCTCTACCCGTTCCTCACGGCTGCCTATTTCGGTAAGCCTTGATTGCAGGTTCGTTATGGCCAGGTCTATGCCGAGTATACCCTGGCTTCCGACAAAATCGTAATCCCCGCGCAGAAGGCTGTCCCGCAGCCGTATCACCATATCAAAGGCAGAACCGCCTGAGACTCGCGCTGAAGTATTCCAGTTCGGCGCCCCGCTTTCCGTATTTGCGCCCAATATGCCCAGATCCTGCAGGACATGGGATTCGGGAAGCCGGCTTGCATCGGCAGACCTGCGGTCTTCCAGTTTGATGAGGTGGGCATCGGTTCCTTCCAGAACCAAACCCCTCGATTCAGGATCTATATATGCCTTCACCGGCGCGGAAGAATCGTTGATCTTGGCTACTATGGCGGGAAGGGTATCGCCAGGATTCACCGTTACCTCGGCTCCGTCTACAAAAAAAGCGCCGGCAGCTTCCGCTCGGTAGGCCGAAGCATCCATACCGGAAAAAATTTGCATTTTTTCCGCCCAGAAGGCTTCTCCACCGCCTATGTCCAATACCGAATAGGCGCCGTCGCCTATTTCGGTCCGCCGGGAAGAGCCCGCGCCCAGATACTCTACCCTCAGTATCATCGGAATCTGATCAAAATTTGAGTTTCCGCCTGCCGCCGACCCTTCTACAATACGGAAAGGCTCGGTAAAAGCCTTGTCCCCGGCAAAAAGGTACTTGCCGTCGGGGCCCAGCGCGTTGGAAACAGAGACCAGTTCCTTGAGAAGTTCATTGATCTCCACAGCCATATTCCGCAGGTCTTCTTTGGCATACGTCCCCGTCGCGCCCTGGACGGAAATTTCCCGGATACGCTGGAGGACCGAATTGGCTTGCTGAAGGTAGCCGTCAATGTGGTTAAAATGATCCCGGGCGTACAGATTGTTCTGCTCAAAGCGGTTAAGCCGTGCGAGATACGATTCGTAGCGTACCGCATGAGAAACGGCCAGGGGATCGTCCCGCAGTTCGTGCAGTTTGTTCTGCCCCGCGATTTTCGACTGAATATTGGCAAGACTCTCTTCCTGCCGCCGGAGATAGTACTGTAGATCGGTATTGGGCATATCGGTTGATACCCTGCGCATAAAGCCTCCTTATACTCCCATCCTGTTGATTATCGTATCCAGCATACTGTTTACCGTCGTGATAAAACGGGCCGCCGCCGCATAGCCGTGCTGGTATTTGATCATATTGGAAAGTTCTTCGTCCATGTTGACGCCGGAAATCGATTCCCGCATATCCTTGAGCTGTTTCATAATGAGATTCTGGGTTTCAAGGGCGCGTCCGCTCTGTTCGCCAAGCATGGCGACACGGCCTACAGAATCGGCAAAATAATCGTCAAAACTGCGAACCTGCCCCACCATCACCTGGGTATTACGGATAGCGGCTATGGCTATGGCGGCTTCACCGTTCCCTGGATTCGCGGGACGGCCGTTTTCCCCCATACCGGCGGCAACCGAAGACGGATCCTTGACAAGGGCATCATTCACTTCGATCCAGCCCGAAGGGTGGGCTGTCGGGGCAAGCGCATAATCCGCCGCCCCTCCGCGCAGTGCAGATACCGCATCGGCCCTGTCCCAGTCGTAGGCGCCTTCGGCGCCCGGCGCGCTGAGGAGCCCCGCGTAGCCGGTAAGAAAACGGCCGCTATCTTCGATATGACGTATCACAAAGTCCGGATTATCCGCGTCAGCGGCAGCGGAGGCTTTAAGGGAAAGATGCCCGTCCCTGTTAAGCCTTGCGGCCACTTCGGCGCCGGAATTGTTGATCCTGTTGATGATGTCTCCAACGGAATCGGTAGGATAGTAGGGCACCTCCACCGTACCGGCCGCGGCGGAAAGAATGATGGCGCCTTCCAGCCCGACCTGGGCCTTTTTATCAAGCGCATTGGTACCATTGATGCGGAAGATATAGCTTGAGTCAAAGGCTCCGTCTCCATCGCGGTCGTAATTGCCGCTTACATTGGTAACAAAGGGATGCTCGTTAAAGAAATCGTTTCCGGTGTTTCCGTTAAGGCCGTAGGCGGAACGGTGAACCTCGTTTACAAGATCGGTAAAGTGCATAGTCATCGTATCCAGGGTCTGTATCTCTGAACGGAGGGTATGGTCCCGCAACTCTACCAGAGCCGCAAGGCTGCCGCTGCGGAAGCGTACCTCATCCCCTATATCCTGCCAGACTATGCGGGGATAGGCGTTATTCTCGGTCCCCATACCGGGCGCCGGTATTCTAAGCTCGAACTGGCGGCCTATATGTCCCTGAACGAGTACCATTCCCGCAGTATGTACCATAAATTCATCGGGATCGCGGCTGTCAATCGAAATGTCAATGATGGATGAAAGTTTGTCCACAAGCAGATCCCTCCGGTCGTAGAGATCGTTAGGGCTATCCCCCTGGGCGCGGATCTTCTGTATATCGTTGTTAAGGCCCGCAATCTGCCGTGAAAGTTCGTTTACCCGCGAAAGGCTCAATTCTATGTCCCCGTTGGTCATATCCTGTAAGCCTTTCAGCGCCTTATAGCGTTCATGGATGCCGTCAATGAGGGTTTTGCCCCGTTCAAGAACCGCAATACGGGGGGCAATATCCGCAGGATAAACCGAAAGTTCTTCCCACGCATTCCAGAACTCGTCCATCTTACTGCGCACGGAATTCTCCCCGGGTTCCAGGTAGACCTGTTCGAGGAGGCGCACATAGGGATCGCGCGCGTTCCAGTAGCCTTCACCTGACGACTGGGCAACAATACGTTTATCCAGAAGTTCATCCCGTATACGCTCTATGCGGGCGGCCGTAACCCCCTGACCGAGCTGACCGGCAGTTTCCTCACGGTTAAGACCGGGAAGATAGATCGGTTCAAAAGGAGAAAATTCCACCCGCTGCCGTGAATAACCTTCGGTCGAGGCATTGGAAAGGTTATGCCCCGTCGTATTCATGGCCTGCTGGTGGGCTCCTACCGCCCGTTTTCCAATTTCTATTCCCATAAAGGTGGATGTCATCTATAAATTCCTCCTTAAAAACTTTGATTCACGATGAGGCTCCGCATATCCTGGGGGATAGGAACGCCCGACCGGGAGTACAGATGGTTCCGCCTCTCAGGAAAAGCCGCCCCCAGAAATTCCGTTACCACGGTCTTTGCTTCGTTTAAATAGGTAGTGAGGGTATCATTAGCCATGCGGACCTTAAAAAACTCTATTTTAAGGGTACGGTATACCTCGGTTATTCTGCTTCGCTGTTCAGGCGTCAACAGTAAAACTATCCCGTAGAAATCGGCTCCTTCCTCATTTCCATCAAACGCGGCTTTAAAAAGCTCAACGCGGTCGGCCTCCAGGGCCTGAAATTCATCACCCAAGCTGTTCAGGGTATCAAGCATGGAGTCGAAATCCGTCCATTCGCGGTTGATTACCGCCCGCCTGACCTCTGCCTGCATGGAAGCTATCTCTCCCAGGAGTTCTTTTTCCCGTAATAAAACCGATAGACACTTCTCATATTCAAAGGGCGGCACTAAAGACTCTTCCGGTACCTCTTCTGAAAGAAGAAAGGACTCGCCCTGACAAGATTCGGAGCCCTCCGCGACGGCATCCGACAATTCCGGAGTTTCAGTTTGGGCGGATTCAGGGGTTTCCAATGCGGGAGCCAAAAATACCGGAACTCCACTTGGGGAAGATTCAGACGTTTCAGGCTGTTCCGGTACGGCATCTGAAAGCACGGGAACTTCACTTTGGGAAGATTCAAGGGTTTCAGGCTGTTCCGGGGTATCTGAAAACGCGGGCGCTTCACTTGGGAAAGATTCAAGCGTTTCAGATTGTTCCGATACGGCATCTGAAAATACCAGCGCTTCACTTTGAGAAGATTCAAGGGTTTCAGGCTGTTCCGGTACGGCATCTGAAAGCACGGGAACTTCACTTTGGAAAAATTCAGACGTTTCAGGCTGTTCTATTTCCGCTTCCATATAATACCTCTAAACAACTATCGGTTAAAAAACGCCTCCGGTTAAGATATTTGTAAGCATTCGGGGGAGGATATTTTTCATCTATAAAAAAAGTTTCAAAGCCCCTTGACTTTTTTTTTTGATTGGCATATTGTTTAATGCGTTGGATGGTTTTATTGATGGTGGATGTAGCTCAGTGGTAGAGTCCCAGATTGTGGATCTGGTCGTCGCGGGTTCAAACCCCGTCATCCACCCTGATCCGGAGAAAGCGCCCGTAGCTCAGCTGGATAGAGCGACGGACTTCGAATCCGTAGGCCGCAGGTTCGAGTCCTGTCGGACGCAATGAGCCTCCGCGGAGTAGAGTTCCGCGGTATTCTAAGTGCCGCGTTAGCTCAAACGGAGGTTCGTTCGAAAGGAAATGGCGGACATTCGGTCCGGTTATCCTCTCCCCGCGCGAATCGGTGAGTGGGTCTAATTCCCCAGGCAGAGTTGCGGGGTGTTAAACTAGACTTTCGAATAAAGGCGTTACGGTACTTGAGAATGATGAATTATTGGGCCGCTAGCTCAGCTGGTAGAGCAGCAGACTCTTAATCTGCGGGTCGCAGGTTCGATCCCTGCGCGGCTCAGGGGAAAGAAGTGTCTCTGTAGCGTAGCGCAGAGAATGGTTTGAGTGGTGTGTATTTTTTTGCGGGAATAGCTCAGTGGTAGAGCGCGACCTTGCCAAGGTCGATGTCGCGGGTCCGACTCCCGTTTCCCGCTTAATGAGAGCCTCCGCAGAGCAGCGTTCTGCGGTTAATGTGGGTTTCTTTTTATCCTGTTTAACCTCGCCTGATCGGTAAGTAATGGATAAAACTTGTTGACGGCGCCTTATATCATCAATACAATAGTGTAAAATTCATCACCGGCGGCGGGAAAGTTTCGGGAAGCTCACGGTGTGTTCTTGTTTTTTTGCCGCTCCACCTCCTCTTCCGTCTTCTTGACAGTATGATTCCTTTTCGATAGACTTTCTATAAACGAATTAATTTTAAAATGTTAAATTTTGAAATTTTTGGTTTGGATAGTATATTCTTAAAAGGTTATTATTGAAATATAAGGTATAAATTGAGGCTCTTTTAAGATTTCGGTTTTGAAGGCGGCTCGATTGGATCGTTGTAGGGATTGGACTTCAGCGGTTGTTGTTCAAAAATTGAATTTTTTGCACAACGCTATTTATTAATGCGAGAGTGGTGGAATTGGTAGACACGCCAGACTTAGGATCTGGTGCCTTGCGCATAAGGGTTCAAGTCCCTTCTCTCGCAGCTTTGCAGGAAAAAAGGAATCTGAATATTCCCGCTGAGGTTTGTTGGTTTTTGCCTGCAAATTTGAAGAATAAGCGTTTTGCAAGCAATTTATCCTATATTAAAGAGGAGTTTAAGTGACCATATCCAAAGAATTTGAAAGGCTGGAAAAGTCGGCTTTAAAGTTAACCTTAAAGGTTCAACAGGAAGATGTTCGTTCCAAATACGACGAACTTCTTGCCAATTACGGTAAAAATTTACAGATTCCGGGCTTCCGCAAGGGTAAGGTGCCCAAGGATGTATTGATTCGGAAACTGGGAGATGGCCTTAAAGAAGAGGTTTTAGCCGCCCTTATCGAAGCGGCTTTAACGGAAGTTTTTGACGATAAGAGTCTTGCAAGGGAGTACCAACCCCTGCCCTACTCTACTCCCAAGCTGGAGGATAAACCTAAGCTGGATACGGATGCCGATCTTACATTCTCTGTTATCTACGATGTCTTGCCGAAGGTAACTATTGGGCAATGGAATGGGCTTAACGTAGTCGTTCCCGATGCTGAAATTACCGAAGAGGATATCAACCGCGAACTTGAACAAATCCGCGAACGGAACGCAATGGTGTTTGATAAGGATGAAGACGCCCCCGCGGAAGAGAACGATGTCGTAACGGTTGATTACAGTGAACTCGATGACGAAGGTAACGTAATTCCGGGTACGGAACGGGAAGATTTTGTTTTTACCTTGGGGTCCGGAAACAACATCTTTAAATTCGACCATGATATTATAGGGATGAAACAGGGCGAAACAAAAGATATAGAGAAAAGCTATCCTGAGGATTTCGCCGATAAGGATCTTGCAGGTAAAACCAAGAAGATACGGGTAAGCCTGAGCGCCTTAAAGGAGAAAAGCCTCCCCGAATTAGACGACGATCTGGCCCAGGACGTTGATGAAAAATACGCTACCCTTGATGATCTTAAAAACAGTCTGCGGGAAAGCCTTCAAAAAAATCTTGATGAATATCTGAGATCCATCAAGATCAATGCTATCATAGAAAAAATAATGGAGAATACACCGGTAGATATACCGGATTCTATGATACGCGTGGAACTCGATTCTCGCTGGACGAAGTTTTTGCGCCAGGTAGGGGTTAAAAATGAACAAATGGCCGATTATATAAAAAACAATCCCGATTCAAGAGAGGCTTTTATTGATAAAACGCGCTCTGCTGCAACAAAAGCCCTCCATTCCCGGCTTATTGTAGAGACGCTTATGCAGGATCTGGCCCTGGAAGCCTCGGACGAGGATATTGAAAAAGAACTGGAGAATATTGCCAAACAACACAATGAGCCCTTGGAGGATGTCAGAGAATACTATGAACAAAAGGAAGAAGCCAAAGAGTACCTCATAGATGCAATCAAAGAGAAAAAGCTCTACGACAGATTCCTTGCAGAAAATAATATAGAGATAGGCGGGAAGAAAAAATATCCGGAAATAATAGGCAGCATTTATGAATGAAAAAATGAACAACCTTGTCCCCATAGTCGTGGAACAAACGGGGATGGGAGAACGGTCGTATGATATCTACTCAAGGCTTCTAAAAGACAGGATAGTTTTTCTTGACGGAGAGATAAATGATTTGGCTGCCGATCTTGTGGTTGCCCAGCTGCTGTTCCTTGACGGCCAGGATACGGAAAAGGACATTAATCTCTATATTAATACCCCCGGCGGATCGGTTACCGCGGGACTGGCCATTTATGATACTATTCAATGGGTTCATTGCGACGTGCAGACGATATGTCTTGGGCAGGCCGCCAGTATGGGCGCGTTGATCCTTACCGCGGGAACTTATGGTAAACGGATGATGCTCCCCTCCTCGCGGGTTCTTATCCACCAACCCTGGGGCGGGGCTCAGGGGCAAGCCAGCGATATAGGTATCCAGTCAAAAGAAATAATCCGGTTAAAAAAACTTACGATAGATATATTCGCCAGGCAGACAGGAAAAAGCCATGACCGGATCGCTATTGATATGGAAAGGGATTTTTATATGTCTGCTGAAGAGGCAGTCGCCTATGGTGTGGCTGATTCTATATTAACGAGGGATAAAAATGTCACGTCTTCGTAATGGATCCAATTTTGTAGAACGTTACTGTTCTTTTTGCGGAAAGACCAGCGATATGACCAGAAGGCTGATTGCCGGCCCCAAGGATGTATATATATGTGATGAATGCGTGGAGGTGTGCCGGAAAATTATTGCCGAGGATGAGCATGAGCTGACAAACCAGTTTACCGGTGATATTCCGACCCCCCGCGAGATCAAGGCATATCTGGACATGTACATCATAGGACAGGATAATGCAAAAAGGGCCCTTTCGGTTGCGGTCTATAATCACTATAAAAGAATAGTCAATACGGGCAGGGAAACGGACGGTGTGGAAATAGAAAAATCCAATGTTCTGCTCATAGGGCCCACGGGTACGGGTAAAACCCTTCTGGCCAAGACCCTGGCGAAAAAGCTCAAGGTTCCCTTTGCCATTGTCGACGCGACCACGCTAACCGAGGCAGGCTATGTCGGCGAGGACGTTGAAAACATCCTCCTTAAACTTATCCAGAATGCGGGGGGGAATATTGCTGCGGCGGAACGGGGCATTATCTATATTGACGAGATCGATAAGATAGCCAGAAAAGGGGAAAACGTTTCCATAACCAGGGATGTTTCAGGCGAAGGTGTGCAGCAAGCCCTGCTTAAGATCGTTGAAGGTACGGTTGCCTCGGTTCCCCCCCAGGGAGGGAGGAAGCATCCCAATCAGGACATGATCCGCATCAATACGACGGATATTCTCTTTATCTGCGGCGGCGCATTTGTAGGTCTGGAAAAATTTATCGAGCGGCGTGTCGTTCAGCATCCCATGGGCTTTGGAACCGAAGTACGATCGGGAGCCGAAAGAAACCTCAAGGAACTTTTTGACGCCCTGCACCCCGACGATCTTATCCATTTCGGTATGATTCCGGAATTTATAGGCCGTCTTCCCATCACCGTAAGCCTTGACGAACTTAAACACGAAGATCTCAAACGGATCATCACGGAGCCGCGCAATGCCATTGTGAAGCAGTACCAGGCATCTCTGGCCATCGATAATGTCAAGTTGGAATTTACCGAAGGGGCCATCAATGCTATTGCCGATACCGCCATTAAACAAAAGACTGGAGCGAGGGGTCTGCGGGCCATAGTTGAAAAACTTATGACGGATATTATGTTTGAAATTCCTTCTATAGAGGGAAGTAAACAGGTTGTCATAACCCAGGAGGTAGTAGAGAAGGCTGAGCCCCCTGTCATTCAGCCTTTACAGAAGACCGCATGAAGTTTATCAAAACTTCAAAATTATTTTCGGTTTCCGAGGAATTTCCCCTGCTCCCCCTGAGAGAGATAGTCCTTTTTCCGCAATCATTGATACCGGTGTTTGTTACCTACAATGCCGGCATCAGGGCGATAGATGAGGCTATGCAGAGGGATAAGAGGATGTTTGCTGCGTGTATCAAGGACGTGCAAACCGGCGAAACCTACCGGGTCGGCAGTATCGTCAGGATAGTTCAGCAGATGCGCCTTCCTGACGGTACCTACCGGGTCGTGCTTCAGGGCGAATACCGCGGAAATGTCCGTTCCCTTCAACCTCTAAAAAATACTATGGTAGCTAAAATTACCCCAATCCCTGTGGAGATAGAAAATGAAGCTCATCCTGAAATAAAGGCCCTGATACGGGCGGTTCAAATGTCTTTTCTTACCTATACGGAATTCTCAAAAAAAATCAATACGGAAACCATCGCCACGATAGAGAAGGCGGAAAGCCCTGAACGGCTTGTCAACCTTATCTGTAACGTGATTACGTTAAAAATCGAAAAAAAAATAGAAATGTTAGGTATGACAAGTGTAAAGGAACGCCTTTCCGCTATGCTTGAAATTCTGGAACAGGAAAATGAGATATTTGGGATACAAAAAAATATCAGCGGCAAAGTAAAAAGCCGCATGGAAAAAAGCCAGCGGGAATATATACTGCACGAGCAGTTAAAAGAGATACACAAGGAGCTTGGGAAGGATGTCGGTGAAGATGAATTTACCGATCTGGAAAAGTCCATAACAGCCAAGTACCCGCCGGCAGAGATCGTATCCAAGGCCCAGAAAGAATTGGCCAGACTGAGGAAACTCCAGGCCATGTCCCCCGAGGCGGGGGTACTGCGGGGC
This sequence comes from Treponema sp., assembly GCA_031276295.1. Lineage (GTDB taxonomy): Bacteria > Spirochaetota > Spirochaetia > Treponematales > Breznakiellaceae > JAISNI01. Next base: position 23,222 of record JAISNI010000001.1, on the reverse strand, counting down.
TACCTTGAATGGATAGCGGACCTGCCGTGGAGCAATTACAGTGAGGATTCCGAGGACCTTAACCGGGCGGAAGCGATTCTGAATGAAGATCACTTTAACATGAAAAAGGCCAAGGAAAGAATACTGGAATTTATAGCGGTACGGCAGCTTACAAACCGTATTAACAGAAGCGCCCATACCAGGACCGTAGAGACTGTTGCCGTTTCGCTGAACAACGGTATGTCAAATACCGTAGAATTGTTAAAAACCAACGGTATGCAGATTCCTTCCGTTGCTATTCCAGATGCCGCAGGAACGGAACAGGAAATGTGTAACAGTATAAAAGGGCCTATTCTCTGTTTTGTCGGGCCGCCGGGAATAGGAAAGACCAGCCTGGGTAAATCCGTAGCCCGGGCTCTGGGGAGGCGTTTTGTAAGGATATCCCTGGGCGGGGTCCGCGATGAAGCGGAAATACGGGGGCACCGAAAAACATACGTCAGCGCCCTGCCGGGAAAAATTATTCAGTCCATGCGTAAGGCGGGGGCTATGAATCCTGTTTTTCTGCTGGATGAAATAGATAAACTTTCAAGCGATTTTCGCGGTGATCCGGCTTCAGCCTTGCTTGAAGTTCTCGATCCTGAACAGAATTTTGCCTTTTCCGATCATTACATGGAAGTTCCTTACGATCTTTCCAAGGTACTCTTTATAACAACAGCCAATTCACTGCACACCATACCTATCCCGCTTCTGGACCGTATGGAAATTATTGAGATACCGGGCTACGGAGAAAATGAAAAACTTGCCATTGCCAAACAGTTCCTGCTACCCAAAGAGCTTAAAGAAAACGGTCTGGATTGCGCGCAGATAACATTCACCGATGACGCCGTAAAGGCTGTCATCCAGCACTGGACTATGGAGTCCGGCGTGCGGGGGCTTGAACGGGAGCTTGCCCGCTGCATACGGCGTATCGCACGGGAAGCGGTAGAGGAACAGTACGGTAATTCGGGAGAAAAGCCTATAGAGTCCTTTATTAAAACGGTGGATGTTGGAGACCTTGACAAACTGCTTGGCCGGCATAAATACAAAAACGACGTGGTTTTTAAGGAAGCCCGCACCGGCGTGGCCTACGGCCTTGCCTGGACCGAAACAGGCGGTACCATGCTGCCGGTAGAAACAATCTCTTTTGAGGGAAACGGTGAACTCATTATGACCGGCAACCTGGGGGATGTGATGAAGGAAAGTGCCCGCATTGCCCTGTCATACCTGCGGAGCGTTAAAGATAGGTACAATTTTCTAGTTAAGGATGTCGGCAAGATCGATTTTCACGTTCACGTTCCCGAAGGGGCCATACCCAAGGACGGGCCTTCCGCGGGTATTACCCTCGCTTCTTCCCTGCTCTCCACCCTCTGCCGTATTCCGCCCAAGCCGGGCATTGCCATGACGGGGGAATTGACACTGACAGGGCGGGTGCTGCCCATAGGCGGTCTTAAAGAGAAGATACTTGCGGCCATACGGAACGGCATGGAGAAAGTGCTTCTGCCCCTTGATAACCGCGAAGAATGGGAAGAACTGGACGCCGAAATTAAGGCTTCCATTGCGGTTGATTTTATGGAAAACGCGGCGGATGCCTTTACTCTGCTGTTTGACGAGGGCATATTACGGAAGGATGAACCTAAAAAGGCCGGAAAACGGAAGGGGTAAGGTTCACCCAAGAAAAACCTTCTGTTTTTTCAGAACTTCCCGCAGTACGCCCGTGTCCAGTTGGCGCGGGTTTATACCCGATTGCGCGGACAGGGCCGCGGCCGTGCCGACGGCCTGTCCCTGGGCCATGCAGGAAACGGTATTGCGGGTAGACATGTGGGCTTCCCACGTGCTGGTGATAAGGCGTCCCGCAACCAGGAGCCCCTCCACACCCTTGGGGATAAAGGCGCGGTAGGGGATGCCGTAGTAACCGCCGTTTTTGATCATGATCCTGGGGGCGCAATCATGGAAGCCGTAGAGCATGACCTCGTCGTCAAAGCGGCGGCAGTTCACAATTTCGTCCAGGCTCATGTCATGTTCACATTCGATTACCCGCGTATAGCGCACGCCCACACAGACCGGCGTCCAGGTAAGGTAGGCTTTTTCAAAACCGGGGATATGTTCTTTAAGCATTTTTGAAAGCGTCATCACCTGTTTGCGCAGGGTAATCTCGGCCTTCGAAAGCGTTTCCGTATCCGTTGCGTCGATATTCGGAAGGGATGTGCCGTTGATGTAGTTGTAATGGTACTCGTGCAGGGACACGCCAAGGGGCCCCCACATACCGGCCGTATCCATATACTCCTTGAAAAGCGGTATCTTTTTAAGTTCAAAGCCGAGGCGTAATATATCGTCAACCACGCCGCCCTTGTCGGCGCGGACAAGCTGGTTGACCATGTCGTTTTCTTCCAAAAATTTTACCAGACGGGGCATATCGACATTGGCCATTCCAAAAGGCATACCGACCTTGGTCGTACCGTGTTGTTTAATAAATTTCGCGCCGGCTTTTGCCGCTACATCGCCGTCGCCGGTGGTATCGATAACCACGCGGGCGCGTATGGCCTCGCGGCCCGACTTGCCTTCAATGATAACGCCCCGGACTTGGTTCCCGTCCCGGATGGTTTCCACCGCCATAACGTGGAGCAGCACGCGCACGCCCGCTTCCTCCATCATGTCAAAGATGACGCCCTTAAAAATTTCCCAGTCGATAAGCGTGATAACCGAATCGTAACTGCCGCCTTTATCCTGTTCAAGATGCCCCGGCGATCCGCCTACCGCCGTCATCCGGTCTACGATCTCCTGCGGTATACCGCGTACTACCTGCACCTTTTCTACGTGCGGGAAGGCTTTATACAGGTTGAAAAAACTATGCAGGGGACCCGCGCCGTTAAGCAGGGAACCGCCCAGAAAGCCGTAGCGATCGAGCAGAATAGTTTTTGCCCCGTTTCTTGCCGCCGCCAGCGCCGCCACAACTCCGGCCGTTCCGCCGCCTGCCACGAGTACGTCGCATTCATACGCAACAGGCGTTTGTAGACGTTCTTCAATAAATTGCACGCTCATTTGTTCATCTCCTCTTCATTAGTGTTAAAAAAATACGTTCATTCGACCCTTACCACATGATAGGGATAAGGATGCTCGGGGTGCTGGATACCGGGCAGCATCAGACAAACGCCGGAAGGCCCCTGTACCGTAACATATATCTGTAGATCCCATTCCGGGACTACACAGATTGTACATGAGGCCCTTCTCATCGGTTCCGGCAAGAACCAGCGCCCTGCCTTCTGGTATATCACAACGCTGCACGATAAGGCTTTCAGGGCTGAGCCTGTAATCCGTTCCGGCGCTTTCAAGCAGCATCTGAATACGGCGATTTTCCGTCGTACCCGCAACCAGAAGAGTCGCTCCCTTCCCCATTTGCGTCCAATGGTTTACCTTGACAATGTCGGCCCCGTGTTTTTTCAGGGCGGTTTTCAATTCGTCAAAACCGAATACGGCGCAGCCCCGCACGCCAAGATCCATGACGTACAGTTCCGAAGAATCAAAGAGAAGTTCCATATTTATTCCTTCATTCCCGACGTTGCTATACCGGCCACAAACTGCTTCTGAAAGGCGAGGAATACCGCAAAGATCGGTACAAGAGAGCAGACAGACGCGGCCATGATGGCACCGTAACTTGATGAATTTTCATCACGGAAAAAACTTAAACCCAGAGGGATGGTTGCAAGTTCCCTGGTACGGAGGTATACAAGCGGGGCCTCAAAATCATTCCATGACGCTACAAACTGGAATATCACCAGGGCGCTGACCGCCGCAAGTGAAAGCGGAAGCACGATCTTGGTAAAAACCGTAAAATGGTTTGCGCCGTCGATCTTGGCCGATTCGCTTAATTCCACCGGTATGGTAGAAAAGAACTGGCGCAGCATAAAGGTCCCAAAGGCCGTGAACATCCCCGGCAGAATCAGGGTCCAGTGTGTGTTATAGATACCGGTAAGACGGAAAAGCACAAAACGCGGAATGAGCATCATTTGACCGGGGAAGATCAATGTGGAGACATAGAGCCAGAAGATAAATTCCCTGCCCCGGAATTTTATCTTTGAAAAAGCGTAGCCCGCCAGGGCGCTCGTACAAACTTCGCCTATCACGCACCACAGCGTTACCTTAATGGAATTGAGAAAGAACTTATAGAAAGGCACGCTGGAAGCCCAGACCTTTACATAATTCTCCAGGGTCGGCGCTTTCGGTATCCAGTCTATAGGTACATTGAACACGTGATTATCCGGTTTAAATGACGCCGATATCATCCAGGCAAAGGGAAGCAGCATTGAAACGGCAAAACCCGACATAAAGACGGTTAAAAGTATCTTACCTATCAGTTTCCTTCGGGTAAACCCCATACCTTAATTCTCCATATTTAACTTTGATTGGTACGCGCAATCATCGAGTTACGCACCACGGTAAAAACAAATACCAAAAGGAATAAGACCCAGGACATTGCGGTAGCGTACCCTATATCACTGTTCTGGAAGGCCGTGGTATAAATATAGTAGACAAGTACCGACGACGAATTCCCCGGCCCGCCCTGGGTCATAACGCGGACAGGGGTAAAGACCTGGAACGAGCGTATGAAAGAGATCATCACGAGGAAAAACAGGGTACCGGAAAGAGACGGTATCGTTATCTTAAAAAATTTCTGCACCACATTGGCGCCGTCAATATCGGCCGATTCATAGAGGGAACGGGAAATCCCCTGCAAGCCCGCGAGCACAATGATGATATTGTACCCAAGGGACTGCCACACACCGACGATGATGATCGAGAGCAGCGAAGTGCTTGAGGCGTTGAGCCATCGGGGAGGTTCGGCAATACCGATACCCCGCAGGAAATTGTTGATAGGCCCATAGGACGGTAAAAACAGGATCATCCATACCATTGATACCGCCACCATCGAGGATACATAGGGCAGGTAAAAGGCCAGACGCAGGACGCCTTTCCCGAAGACATACTCGTTGAGAATCGCGCCGAGGATGAGGGAAAGAAAAATAGAAACCGGCACCATAGCAAGCGAATAGATGATCGTATTGATAAAGGATTGAATAAAAATAGGATCGATTATAAGTTTCAGGTAATTTTCAAGGCCGATGATCCGTATACCGCGGATGCCGGAAACGAAATTCCACCTTGAAAAGCTGAGTACCAGCGCCATCACAATGGGGATCAGCTTGAAAAGCACATACCCTAAAAAATTAAGAGAGAGAAAGGCAAAACCTGCCAGATTTTCATTACGCTCAAGGAGCGAAATTTTTTTCTTGTTCTTAAAAAGAGACGTAGCGGCAATGGAACTCACTTCTCCTCCGGTATGTTATACAAAGAAAATCATTTAGGGAAGGCCGTTTCAAAACTTCAGTTTTGAAACGGCGGCTTTAAATTGAAATACAAAAATAAGCCTAACAGTTTGTTGCGCTTCGCGCAGAATCGTATAAAAATCCACGAAGTGCAACAGGCTCCTGGAGGCCGTCTTTGCAAAACCGGTTCACGGCCGGCGGCACGGGGAACCGGCTTATAAAACTATTTCTTCAGATCATCGGCAATGTACTGATCGCCTTTGGTTTTAAGATCCCGTAGCGCGGCGTCAACGGTCATTTCCCCGTTGAAAACCAGGGACATATTGGCCTTGATAAGATCGTTGATCTTGGCCTGACCTTCGACACGGCTATTATCCTTACTGATCAGGGTACGGGGCAGGGGCATTACCTTCATGGCCATATCAAAATCTAAACCGGGATGATCTCTAAAGATGATCTCGTTAAACTTGTTTGCCTCTTCCACCGTTTTGAACTGATAACCGGGGTGCATGGCCTTGGGGCCGGCAAAGAGATCCGCGCGGTCTATGCAGATATACTTGAGGGCGGTCCAGGAAGCCTCGGGATTCTTGACGTTGGCGGGAATGCTGGCGGTGGACGTATAGGTAACGCTGACCGGGCCGGCCGATCCCACAGGACGCGGAAGGTTTGTCATGCCAATATCCGTACCCGCAGGAATATCGCCGTAACTCTTGTTCAGGTACAGGCAGCCGTAAACCGGCGCAACCCACATGGCATAGCGTCTGTTATAGAGACCGTTCATAGCGACAATATCGTCCTGAAGCCGGAGGGCGGTGTATTCATCAAGGGGTACGCAAGACTTGTCCATCATGAGCAGATCGTAGAAGAATTGCAGGCTTTCCCGCATTGCGGGAGAGTCAAAACGGGTGGATTTAAAATTCGTATTGTAATAGTAGAAACTCCCCAATTTCTGCTGGGCAATCAGCGCCCAGTTTAAATCCTGGTCGGGGTGGGCGACATCAACCATAGCGCCGTAGACTTTGTTGGCGCCGCTTCCGCTGGTCAATCTTTTGGCGGTTGCCCGGAAATCATCCCATGTCCAGTTAGAATCGGGATAGGGAACGCCGGCCGCATCAAACATCTTTATTATTGAAGAAAACCATGTTGATATTGTTACAGTAGGGAATGCCGTAGTAATCGCCGTTGTAATTCTGGGTCTCTTCTATGGATTTTCCGAACACGCCCGCATAGTCAAGCCCTTCCGCGGTAAAGAACCGTTTAAGTCCAAGGTAGATACCGCTGTCGGCGCGGGTACGCTGATCAAAGGCACTGGACTGGGTCATAACATCGATCTGCTCGCCCGAGGCAAGGGCGGTATTGATCGTCATGGTTCTGGCGTCGGCCAATTTCTGGTAGACCATCTCGTATTTACCCGCAAATTCTTTGTTGAAGGCTTCAAGCAGGGGTGTCATGTTGTCCGCGTTGGTCCACGCATAGAAATACACCTTGTAAGGCTCGCCCGGTTTAGCGGACGTACCTGTTTTCTGCTCACCTCCGCCTGCCCCCGCAAAGAGCCAGGCCGCAGCAAGAAACAAACCTAAACCGGCAATAAAAAATTTCCGTACCATTGTTCTCTCCTCAAAAATAAAAATATAATATTAATTTATAATATGGTATGTCTGATAATCTGTCAAGGAGTTTTTTAATAGTTAGGTAATAATTTTAATGATAATAATTCAGGTATTTGAGACGCAATGCGGGTACAAATAACCCAATCGTTTTCAATTATTCGGACTATTTTTACGGGTATCTCCGGTGTTATCGAAAACGGTTGACATTTCCTTGTTAGTTTGTTATAACATAATGTAGACAGATGCTAAACAGCGGATATATATTGTATATAAGGAGTTTTTTATGAACAACTGGTGGAAGTATGGTCTTGCCTTTATCGGCGGGGCGGTAGTCGGCGCCCTGGTATATAAAAATGCCGGGGGAATCAGGGAGGTCTGTACCAAGGCTTTGGGCGGGATTATGGACATTAAAGACAAGGCGCTTGAAGCGGCGGAGACGGTTAAAGAATCGGCGGAAGATCTCCTTGCCGAGGCGGATGCAAAGCGGAAAGCCGCTTCCGGGGAGGTCTAATTTATATGCGCGTCGCGGTTGTGCACGAACTTCCGGGGCGGATACGGCTGAGAGCCAACCCCGACGCACTCAGGCGGTATAATGCCGCCGGTATGGGCATCATGCTTTCGGAATTCCGCGGGGTAAAGAAGGCCGTCGTTAATCCCCGTACCGGCAGCATCTTGATCCTCTACGAGATAGGAGCCGTTTCAAAAGAAGATATCTTTAGCTTGTTACAGGATGCGGCGCCGCTTCCGGGGGACGTTCCCCATAGCGGCGCGGAAGAAAGGGATTCCCTTACATGGTCGTACATAGGCTATCAGCTTTTCCGTATCTTCCTTCCGCCTGCCTTAAAGCCCCTCTTCACCATCCTGGGGGCCCTGCCCTTTTTCATCGCAGGCTTGAAATCCCTTGCCGGCTTCAAGATTGACGTACCCTTACTGGACGCTTCGGCCATCGGCGTGTCCCTTGCCCAGGGAAATATCAATTCCGCGTCAACCCTGATGATGCTCCTTAAAACCGGACGGTACCTTGAGGCATGGGCAAAACAGCGTTCGCGGGAGAACCTCGCGGCCGGACTCTCCCTCAACGTAGGGCAGCTATGGGTACGCAGGGACGGCGGGAATGAACAGATTCCCTACTCCCAGGTTATGCCCGGGGACGCGGTGGTATTGCAGGCCGGGGCCTTGATCCCCGTAGACGGGCGGACCCTTGAGGGAACGGCCGTCGTTAATGAAGCGGCTCTGACCGGGGAGCCGCTTGGGGTAGAAAAACGGAGCGGTTCCGCTGTGCATGCGGGGACGGTTATCGAAGAAGGGGAGATTCTGGTCGAAGTCCGCAGAAAAGGAGAGGATACCCGGTACGAGCAGATAATACGGCTTATAGAAGAATCGGAAACGGCTAAGGCCAAGACTGAAATCCGCGCGATGAGAACAGCCGACAAGGCCGTCCCGTTCAGCTTTGCCGCCGCCGCCCTCACCGCCTTCCTGACGGGAAGCCCCCAAAAGGCGGCGTCGGTGCTGTCGGTGGATTATTCCTGCGCCGTAAAACTCGCAACGCCGCTTGCCTTTATCTCCGCTATCCGGGAAGGACTTGCCAACGGCGTGTTCTTTAAAGGCGGCGCCCCTATGGAAGCCCTTGCCCGCGCGGACGTAATCGTCTTCGATAAGACCGGTACCCTGACCAAAGCAACTCCGGCGGTGGACAGGATCATACCTTACCACGGTTTTTCAGAAAAGAAGGTGCTCAAAATTGCCGCTTGCCTTGAGGAACATTTTCCCCATCCGGTGGCGAAGGCGGTGGTGGCGGAGGCCGTTTCCCAGAATGTGCAGCACCGGGAGGAACATTCTACCGTCAAATATATCGCGGCCCACGGGATAGCCACCGAATACCGGGGTAAGCATACGGTTATCGGTTCCCGTCATTTTATCGGCGAGGATGAAGGCATAGACCTGGCAATTGCGAAAGACGCCGAGGAAACGGCGGAAGGGGAAGGCGATTCTATTCTCTACCTTGCCCAGGAGGGTAAACTGGCCGGCGTACTCCTTATCAAGGATCCCCTCCGCGACGAAGCGCCGGAGGTAATCGCTATGCTCCGTAAGCTGGGCATCAAGAAGATATACCTTCTTTCCGGGGATAGTAACAGAACCACCCAGCGGATAGTCAAGGCCCTTTCCCTTGACGGAGGGAGGGGCGAACTTCTGCCCGCGGATAAAATGTTCCTGATAAGGGAACTTAAAGCAAAAGGCTGTAAGACGGCCTTTGTGGGGGACGGGATGAACGATTCGCCTGCCATGTCCGCCGCCGATGTAGGTATAGCCATGAAGGACGGCGCGGACCTCGCCAGGGAAGTCGCGGACATCACCCTGAAAGAGCCGAGCCTCTATCCCCTGGTCATCGCGCGGCTTATGTCGGAACGCATTATGAAACGGGTACGCGCCAATACGGCCGCGGCCATAGGCCTCAACAGCGCGTTTATCCTTTTGGGGCTTTTAGATAACGACATCTCAAACGCCGGGGGCGGGAATTCAGCGGGGAGCAGCCGGGCGGTATGGCTCCATAACCTTACAACCCTGGCCCTGAGCATGAACGCCATGAGGCCACTCATTCCGGAAGCCCAACTATGATTGTCAGCTATATTCCCGGCCGTATACGGCTTCGCTTTAAGGAATTGAAGGACCCTCTGATTGGAAACATGGCCCTTGCCCGAATGAGGGCAGTTCAGGGGATCACTAAAGTTGAAATTAAGGCAGCTACCGGCAGTATTCTTATAGAATTCGATACGGATATTTTACCGCCAGAAAAACTGTTGGAAACAGGAAAAAAAGAACTGGAAAAACTCGGTATCAAGCCGGATCTGCCGCTATTCCCGGATCCATGAAAAGCCCTTTCGGTGAGCGGTATCACGGGGATAGCCCGCGGTTTGCCGCGCTTCGTGCGGTTGACTACTTGTCCGTAATTTCCTCAATAATTTCCAGGGTCCGCTCCGCGCAGGTATCCCAGGAAAAAAGCTGGGCGCGTTCAAGCCCAAGCCGGCGGTGTTCACGGTAGATATCGTGATTGGCGGTGAGTGTTACCATACGCTCGGCCATTTCTTCAGCATTTCGGGGATCAAAGTAAAGCGCCGCATTACCGGCAACTTCGGGGAGGGAAGCCGTGCGGGCGCAGGCAACGGGGATTCCTGAAGCCATAGCTTCGAGGATTCCCATGCCGGAACCTTCGTACAGTGAAGGGATAACGGCTATATCCGCTCCGGCATACAATTCGGGCAGATTCTTTGAAGGGAAATAACCGGTAAAGAAGATATCCCCGCGGTATTTGCTGGTATAGGCGGCCTGCTGAACCTTTTCCGCCCCGCGGTTAGTGCTTCCCGCCAGTACCAGGCGGTGGGGATAATGGGTTCTGTCCTTAAAAATGGTAAACGCCTCTATTAATTTAACGTGATTCTTGACCGGATGATCGATACGGGACACGTAGAGTATGTAGGGCCTGCGGAAACTGAAAGGCTGGATAAGGACGACGCTTTGATCGTTCCGCGGTCGCTGAAAAAAAACGGAAGTATCCACACCGTTAGGTATTACCTCAATTTGCGATTCCTTGAGGCCGGCAAATTCAATCAATTCGTTTTTTACCCAATTCGATACGGCAATAATACGATCAAGGCGGCGCACGGCGCCGGGAAGGCTCATGCGTATAACAACGCCGAGATGTTCCCTCGTTTTCCGCGCGCCCCAGTACGAAGCGATATCATGGACCACGCCTATACTGGGACAGGGGGAAGCAACGGGCAACTGCCGATGGGCGGCGGGAAAAAAACAGGCGCCGTAGTTTCTCGTTTTTACAAATTGAGGATATGAAAAAATATGCCAAAGAGCATTGGCCGTCTTGCCGTTTATAAAACACTGCGGGATAAATTCCATATTCGGCGCCGCCTCGCTGAAAGCAAAACGGTCGAAACCCCAGCCGAAAAGCTCAAAAGACGCCCCCGACGGGGGGATTCTTTTTAAAATCTGTGTTAAATAAACACCGACTCCTGATTTTCCACCATCGCAGGCAAAGGTGTCTATACCTATCCTCATAGCGTACCTCCGGAACTACCCCATGTCTATCAAAAGCCCAGCCAACAGATTTTAGTCTACTATAGCAGGTATTGATAAATTAGAATATAGGGGGAAGCATACCTCACCGGTATAATCCGCAGGATAAAACGCATAAAAAAATCCCTGCGCGTATCCTGGTTTGTTGGGTTTCCCCTTCCCCAAAAAGAACAAAAAAACTATAATTATGAACATAACGTGTAACTATTCAGCCCCCTTTGTTAATGCACCGGAGAACAAGAAAAATGATGAACTTACGCTACGACTGAATAGTTATATGAACATATTGGAGGTTTATAGTTATGGAGATTAAAATGAAGAAGTTTGTTTTTTATGCTGTTGTTACGTTCATCTTAACAGCCGTATTCATGCTTGCGGGGTGCGACACTACCCCGTCTACAGAGGCAGCCGAACCGCCGCCTGATACCCGCGCCGCCGGAGAAACCCAGGGAGAAACCGGGTATGCGGCGGAAGAAGGGATTGACGAAAAAGGCGCGTACACCGGGGACGGTGGAAAAGGCGCAAGCATCACCATCTTTGCGCCCGAATCAAAAGGGCTTGCGGACGATCAACAGTACCTCCCTGAATTGGTTCAGGGAGAGCTTATGTCCAACTTTTCCGCTTATTCGGCAATTTCCGTATTTGACCGCATGAATCTTGATAAAATTTACAGCGAAGCGTTGTCAGGCTACTATGAAGACGACGACAGGGCGGGGATTGATCTGGGGCATTTAACCTCGACTGATTATTTTATGTACGGCAGTATCACCAAAACGGCGACAGGTTACGCGCTTCAGTTACAAATTACTAAAACCGCCGACAAAACCATAGTGGCGCCGTATTCAGGAACGTTTACCTTCGCGGAACTGGACAATCTAATCGGCGTCAGGCGGGCGTCCCGGGATATGCTTGAAAAACTGGGTGTCTCGCTCACCGACAAGGCAAAGACGGAACTGGGCGGAGCGGCGGCGGAACAGGTGGTCAACGCCCAGATAGCCCTGTCCAGGGGGATCGAGGCGATGAAGAAAGGCACGGTGGTGGAGGCGCTTTCGTACTTTGTCCAGTCGCAGAGTTATGACCCCCAACTGGCGGAGGCGGCGAACCGGGTGAACATCGTGAGCGCGAACATCTCCAGCGGTAACATCGGCGCGGACGCGCGGAACGACATTGCCTGGCGCAAGGCGTGGCTTGAGCGGCTTACCGAGTGCGAACAGTGGGTAACGAACTATGTACGGAATACGCCCGTGCCCACGTACCTTTACTATTCCACGGACTTGAAGCAGGAAGATATTGACTATAACAGGGAAACTCTGTCCATAAGCATCGAAGAAATCGCTTTGCGCGTGGACGACCGCTACGACTGGGCGGCCCCGATAATAGGGGTGGTGAACCCGGTCTATGCGGGGCTCAAGGCGACGGGGAGGGCTTCCGCGTGGGAAATCGGCAATTGGCCGAACAGCAACGTAGCCAGAGGTCTCTCCGCCTTATGGAATAAAATACCCGAGTATGAAACGATGATTGAACTGGTGAACGACGCGGGGGAGGTTATCGGGAGGCGGAGTGTCAGGCTGAGCGCGGGCTGGCGGACCGGCTTTAGCAGCGGCGAAGCGTTGTCAAGCAGGAGCATGACAACGACCGATGTGCGTTTTACCGGGGTGGACGCGAACAAGATTACCGACCGCCTGTCCATCAGGATTGCAAGCCTGAACGGGACCGACGTGGAAGAGGCGGCGAAGACGAACAGCGTGAGCATCGTAACGCGGGATGAGTATTGGCGGACTGTCGCGCAGCGGGACCTTGCCTTCTACAAGGGGGACGACGACCGGGCACTTGCGGACTACAACGAAGCAATCCGGCTTAATCCGCGTGCCGCCAACGCGTATTACAACCGGGGACTTATCTATTACAACAAATATGACTATGCCCGTGCCGAAGCAGACTTTAATCAGGCAGTCAGTTTTGGTCTGTATAATGCCGGCGTAAAGGAATTGCTGGCGAAATCGTACATGGCGCTTAACTGCAAGTTCGAGGACAGGAATATAATTACGGGAACGGTAACGGGCAGAGCCAAAGATATCGCCATACCGACACAGAAAAGCAGATTCTTAACTAAATATACGGGCAGTAGCAAAAGCATAGTCATACCAGAACAGATAAATGGGATACCTGTTGGGGGGATTGGGGAGCGTGCATTTGCGGATTTAGGTATCTTCAGCGTGGTTGTCCCGGATACGGTTACTTATATCTGGTCTAATGCGTTTACAAATGGTTATCAAAAAACAATCCCAGTGAAAGCAAATTACACTAAAGGTTTTTCTATTTCATTGCCTGCCAATATTCATATCAATGAGGGGCTTAGAGATCCCCTGGCAAAGTTCTACGACCAGAACGGCAAAAAAGCGGGGACATACATCTGGGATGGGAAGGCGTTTCGGTATGAGGCGAAGCGTTAATCCCGAAACCGCATGCGGTTGGTTTCGGGATTTGCCCGAGCAAGCAGACGGTGGCCGCAACACGCCTGCGCTCTGGTGGGGTAAAACAATGCGCCGGACGTGGAGGCGCAAGGCGGTTCCCCTGAGGTTCGTCCCGTCCGGCAGTTTTAGGGCGCTAGCAGCCTGTTGCACTTGTGGATTTTTTGCATATTTATGCAAAAATCCCGATAATCGGGGCTAATTATGCAGTTTGAAAGGTATAAAAATTCACTTTCGTGAATTTTTATACAATTTTGTGCTGAAGCGCAACAAACTGCTAATGACCCCTTGAGGTAGAGGCGGCAGACGGAAGACTGCCGCCTTTTTTGCGGGGAGGAATGTTTTATGAAGAAATTATTATCTTTATTGTTATTACTATTGGCGGGTATAGCCAATACGCACAAGAACGGGAACAAGGTATGCTTGACGAATCAATCCGGCGGGCAGGTTCGTATTTAGAGGGACAAATGAGAACCAATTCAATAGCCGCCATACCCACCATATCTTCGGACAATGAAAAATTATCGGATTACATTATTGAACAATTAACCGAAACCATTGTAAACAATAAAAAATTAACGATTGTCGACCGGAAAAGACTTGGTTTGATAAAGGAAGAGCTTGATTTTCAATATTCCGTCGAGGTAAGCGATGAAACGATGCAGGCAATCGGTCAAAAATTAGGGGCTCAAAAAAAACTATACGGACAGCGGTTTTTCCCCCGTTAGGGATCATCTTTATCTGAGTATTACTCTGGCTTAAACCCTCCTTCTTCATTGGTACCAACGACTATCAAATCAACAGCTATTTCCATACGCTTCGCTTGGGGATGGGGTATTACGGACTAAACAATTTCAGTTTTGGACTTGAGGTTGACTTCCCTATCGGCGTTGAAAACCGGGGTGCGTTTATCATGGGCAATCAGAAACGGCTCTTGCAGGATTAATCATTGCGTGGTATAAAAGACTATGCGTTGTCCACATTGCGGTAATTTAGACGATAAGGTTGTTGAATCCCGGACTTTAGCCGGCGGAGAGGCCATCAGACGGCGGCGGGAGTGCGGCAAGTGCGGCTTCCGGTTTACAAGCTATGAACGGGTTGAAGATAAACAGTTTATGGTGATAAAGCGCGACGGACGCCGGGAGCCTTTTGACCGGAACAAGATAGAGCGCGGCGCGGCACGGGCGCTGGAAAAGCGGCCTGTTTCCCAGATGACCGTCGAAAGCCTCGTCAACGATATTGAAGATAAAACGGCAATCATTGGGAAGATGAACCACGAAATAGACAGCGCGGTCATCGGGAACCTCGTCCTGGAAAAGTTGAGCGCGCTTGACAAGGTGGCCTATATCCGTTTTGCCTCGGTGTACCGGCATTTTGAAGATATCGACGAGTTTATCAGGGAAATCCGGAAGCTGGGCGGGGAATAGGGCCGTAACCGGTCCGGTAAATAATTACCGGCAATTTACCGCTCAATGTTAAATTGCCGCCCTGCCTATTGACATACAAACGGTATTTTTCTATAACTTTTAGAGGGTGTCTTTAACGAGACATATCCCCGGCCCGTGCGGCCGATTTATTTTTTTTACACCGATATTGGGGTGGTTGATTATTCCAAAACTTTTTCGCAAAAAGCGCGGGATAAAAAGCCTGAGATTAAACCCGTTGAACCTGATCCGGATAATGCCGGCGTAGGGATTCCGTAGACTGTTTCGGCTATTTTTAAGTAAAGGGCAGTTTACCGGTCTTCACCATCAAATCTCATCAATTCCTATATCTGTGTTCCGTTCAAAGGAGTGTTCTATGCGCAAACGGAACTATGCCGCCGCCCTCTTTTTCCTGTTCTGCATGAGCCTTGCCTCCCCCCTGTTTTCAGGCTCAAGCAGGGACAGGCCCGTACCGCCTCCCGCCCCGGAGGTGGTGGTCTGGACCTACGATTCCTTTAATTCTGAATGGGGGCCGGCCCCCAATGTTGAAAAGAAATTCTTTGAAGAAACTGGCATTACCATAAAATGGGTAAGCCACGGGGACGCGGGAGAGATACTGTCCCGGCTGCTTCTGGAGGGAGAGGCTTCCGGCGCGGACCTTATTCTGGGCCTGGATCAAAATATGGAGGAAAGGGCGCTGGGATCGGGCCTCTTTGAGGCATACAAACCGTCCGGCGCCGACAGGATATTCCCGGAACTGATCTTTGACGCCGGTTTCCGCCTTATTCCCCTAGATTACAGTTATTTTGCCGTTGTCTACGATTCCGAACGGGTCCCGAATCCTCCCAAAAGCCTTGAGGACCTGACCGGCGGAGCCTGGGAAAAAAAGCTTATCCTGATGGATCCCCGTACCTCGTCCCCGGGGCTGGGATTCCTGGCCTGGACCAGAGAAGTCTACGGTGGAAACTGGAAAGATTACTGGCGGCGTCTCTCCCCTTCCATCCTTACCATTGCCGAGAGCTGGAGCTCCGGTTACGGCCTCTTCACCTCGGGCGAAGCGCCCCTGGTCCTCTCCTACACAACCAGCCCCAGCTATCATCTTGAATACGAAGACACGGAGCGGTATAAGGCGGCCATCTTCAACGAGGGTCACGCCATACAGATTGAGGCGGCGGGTCTTCTGGCCCATGCAAAGAACAAGGAAAACGCCAAAAAGTTCCTTGATTTTATGCTTTCCCCTTCCTTCCAGAGTATCATTCCCCTTACCAACTGGATGTATCCGGTTATCGACATTCCCCTCCCCGCTTCTTTCAGGATGAGTCCGAAAAGCGGTAAGGCTCTCAGGCCGCGTCCGGTTTCCTCCGGCGAACTTGATGAATGGGCGGCCCTGATAATCCGTAATTAGGCCGCCGGTAAAGAAAGGGAATGAAATTTTTTATGATAACGATGATAAAAGATGAAAAACCGTAGGCGCCGTACCGGCGTATTCCCCTGGTTGCTGGCGATCCTCCCGGTGGGGGCGGTACTGGCGGCCTTTATCCTGCCCTATGGGGCCGCGCTTCTGGGCGGCTTCCGGGCGGGAGGGCTCGGCGCGGGGCCGGAACGCGAAACTTTGCCGCCGCTTTCGCTGCTGCTTCCGGTAACATTTTTTACGGTAAAGCAGGCGGTACTGAGCACCCTCGCGGCCCTGGCGCTGGGCCTTCCCGGAGCTGTCCTGCTTGGAGGTTCCGGCGGCCGCGGTACGCTGGCAAGCATTCTGCGTTCACTTTCGGGGATATCCTTCACGATGCCGTCTATTCTTGTCGTCCTTGCCTTTGTGCTTTTCTTTGGGAATTCCGGTTGGGTAAACCGTTTCTTCATGGCCCTTTCCGGCAGCGGGGAGGGGCCGCTCAGGGTACTCTACAGAAGTGAAGCTATCATTCTGGCCCATGCTTTTTATAATTTCCCCCTGGTAATACGTCTTGTCGGGGACGGTATTGCCCAGGCCCGCAATGCCTACGGTCCGGCCGCGGCAAGCCTTGGAGCCCCGCCTTTTAAAATAGCCCTTACCGTGCTTTTCCCCATTGTTCTGCCCTCTATCCTGGCCGCTTCCTTTCTGATATTCCTCTACTGTTTTACGAGCTTTGCGGTGGTGCTGGTACTGGGCGGCGGTCCTGCCGCTACAACCATAGCGGTAGAAATTTACCGCTATGCGCACATCTCCCTTAACTATTCCAATGCGGGTTTTCTTGCCCTCATCGAAACCGGTATCGCGCTTACGGCCTTTCTTGCGTACCTTTACTTTGAAAGAAAAGCCCGGATTATCCCCATCAACATAGGGGGCGGGGATAGAGGCCGCGGGAAGCGCGATTCTTCCCTGCCTGCCGCTTTCTGCGCTGTTCTCTACGGGACAGGCCTATGCTTTTTCATTCTGGGGCCTATCCTTTCAATCCCGGTGGAATCTTTTCTCTATAAACCTTCCCGCGCTTCCCCGCCTCTGCTTTCCCCGCGCTGGTGGCTTGGCCTGGGGGAACGTTGTGTTCCCGCTCTTTTCCATTCCCTGTCCCTCGCCTTTATTTCCGCAAGCCTTTCGTGTATTCTGGCAATTCTCGCCGCCGCCGCGGTTTGGAGCATTGAAAAAAATTCCGGCAAAAAAACATTTTCCGGCGGCTTCCTCCGTTTCTGCGCCGCCGCTCCCCTGGCCTCCTCCGGTATCGTGTTGGGTTTAGGCTGCCTCATCCTGTACGGGAGGGATCACTCCCGATCCGTCTGGGCCGCGGCGGCCCTGCATGCCGTTACCGGCCTCCCCTTTGCCTTCAATTCCATCTCCGAGGGCCTCAAGACATTACCCGCAAACATCTTTGCCGGCGCTTCGGTTTCCGGCGCGTCTCCCCTTATGCGGCTCCTCACAGTAGCCCTGCCCCTTTCCGTCTCCAGGATACGTTCGGCCTGGGGCTTTTCCGCCCTAATAAGCCTTGGCGAACTCAACGCGGTGATGATGCTCGGCCTGGAAGATTGGGAGACCCTCCCCTTGCTTATCTACCGCGCCGCGGGGGCCTACCGCTACGGGACGGCCTGTGCCGCCGGATCCGTACTTATCCTCTGCTGTGCTTTAATGCTGTTTATCTCGGATGCCCGTTTCCCCCTGCCCCCAACGTTCAAAAAAAGGAAGAACCATGTCCCTTGAAGTGCGGAATCTTACCAAAACCTACGGCGATTTTTCCCTCCGTATCGATCTTTCCGTGGAAGAGGGGGAAACCCTGGTACTTGTAGGGCCTTCGGGCTGCGGCAAAACCAGCGCTCTCAACCTTATCGCGGGTATTATGGAGGCGGATGGTGGAACCGTTCTTATCAACGGTGAGGACATTTCAGACCTGCCCGCGTGGAAAAGAAACATTTCAGTTGTTTTTCAGGATTTGGCGTTATTTCCCCACTTAAACGTAGGAAATAATATCGCCTATGGTCTTTTTATCAAAGGCGTACCCAAGGCCGAACGCCGGCGTATCGTGGAAGAAAACCTCAGGATGATCCGTCTGCCCGGCTATGAAAAGCGGCGCATCCAGACCCTCTCGGGAGGGGAACGGCAGCGGGTCGCCATAGCCCGGGCAATGGCGGCTTCCCCCAGGATACTGCTCCTGGACGAGCCTTTCTCAAGCCTTGACGCCCCTTTAAGACGCGAGATCCGCGAGGAATTCCTGCACATTCGTTCCCATTCCCGTGCGCCCTGCATCTTCGTTACCCATGACCGGGAAGAAGCCGCCGTCCTGGGCAGCCGCGTCGCCCTTTTATCGGAGGGAGGTATTGTTGAGATCAACCGTACCAGGGATATATTCCTGAAACCGGAAACAGAACAGGGCGCACGGTTTTTCGGTATGGGAACTATCCTGGATTGCTCGATTGTGAACACGGGCCCTGCCGGAACGACCGTTCATTCGGGGATAGGAACGTTCACGGTTCCGCCGGGTTCGGCGTTTTCACCGGAACGGCCGCTTCTCTTTATCCCCAAAGATGCCCTCAGCCTTGACTATCCGGCAACGGCCGGCAAAGGGGACAGGCTTTCTATAGACGCATATTTTAGAAGCGCGAGCTTTGAAGGCGAACGCCTGACCTGGCGGCTCTCCCCTACCCGCCTGAATGAAGAAGGGAAAATCCCGCAGCACCTTACCCTGGAACCAGGCCTCCGCAAGGAGGAGCCCCCGGCCGGCAGCCCGGTCAGATGCCTTATCGACCGGAGCCTTGTGCGGTTTATAGTATCATCAACCGAGAAACCAGGAAAATAATGTCTGGAATAATCCGATAAACGCCCCAAGAATCGCGCCGAAAAGGTTTATCCATTTAAGCTGATTTGCCGTTACGTCAAGGATTATCCTTTCCACCCGTATCATATCAAGCGAATCTACACGTTCCGATACGAGTGAACGTATATCAATGGTTGAGAGCACCCCTTCAATTTGTTCGTCGGCAATTTTCAGGATGCCTCCGCATAAGAGGGCGTCGATACGGGCTTTTTGCCCTTCATCTATTGCAAGAACCTGGGCTATGGTCTGTTTGCCCTGTCGTTTCAGGAAAGCCTTGAGAAAAAGGGAGAAAAAACCGGTTGCGGGCTTTTTCTCCGCGGACTCAAGGGGGCAGGAGGCAATCCCGTGAGGAGGACCGGGGAGGAGGATAACCGCTTCCCCGCCTGCATCCGGGGCCGTCCCCCGCGCGTCCGCTTGCCCCGAATCCCCTGCCGCCGGACTATCGGCCGGGACGGAATCGCTTTTCGAGGCATAGATTGTTATCAGATCGATAATCTTCTCCCCCGCTTCCCGCAGCAGATCGTCGTCCCAGTTGAACAGCCCGTCCGAAATATGTTCCGGCGGTGAAAGCACCAGATGGGCGGTGAACTGCGAAAGCCGCGTCAGGGATTCAGGCGAGGCGAGGAAACTTTCCGCGGAATCGCGGAACAGTCCGATGATCTCCGCCCGGCTTTCCTTCTCGGCAAGCAGTTTCTCAACCCGTTCTATAAGATCGCCGATTATTTCTCCCATCCTGTTCTGTAAGGTTATATCGTATTGACCTGCGGAAATAAAAAACCGCTGGATGGTATTCAGCTTTAATATTACATGAGAGAGAAAAATTTTTCCGTGAAATTCCAGGGCGCGGCGTACATCCTCTTTATTGAGGAACCGCACAATGAGAACCGCAAGGCGCGGATACATCTTTTCTCCAACCGTTACCAGCATGTCCAGAAGCGGGCCGGGCCTTGAAGCAATGGCTAATTTGATAATCCCGGCTATTCTGTCCTCTACCTTTTCCGCCAGCTCCGGCCCCAAAACATCCCCCAATGTCCGTTTGCGGGCAGTGTCCCGTCCGGTGTATTCCATACAAGCGCTTATCAAGGAAGTTACAAGGTTTTCCATAGCCGGGGATTTCAGCATATCCCCACACAATTTCCTGATCGCCCCGGACACTTCGGGACTGCGAACCGGACTATTCTTTGCTATTTCTTCAAGGGGCGTATCCAGTATTTTTTGGGTAAACGATGCTATAGGCTTGCGGATACCCTCCCGGACATCGCGGCGGGCAAGCCGCGCCCGGATTATCTCGGCGGTAAGGAGTTCCCGTTCCACCATGCGGCCGATACTTTCCGCAAGTTTATGCCGCTGCCGGGGGAGGATGCCCGGGGTAAAGGGCATCCTCAGCCCCCACAGTCGTATCTCCTTTAAGGGCCGGAAGAGCATCTTTATGGCAAGCGCATTGGTAACATAGCCTATCAGGGCGCCGATAAGCGGCGGAAAGAGAAAGATCAGAACCGCTCTCATTGGATCATACGCTCCGCCGCCGTTTTTGCCTGGGCTTCGTTATCATAGATATTGACGGAATGTTCTGCGATCCAACCCTCAAACGCGCCGCTTACCAGAAGCCACGTTTCGGCGGTTTCCTTGTTCCTGACGGCTACGCGCTCAAGCACCTTGACAATGGAACCTTTCCGCAGATATCCGGGGGAAGACCCCTCCTTGTCCGGTTTATCCATCACGTGCGTATAGGATGAATTTACCACCCCATACCCTATTTCCAAACGGGAAAGTGGCGATGATTGGGGCAGGATGATAGGCTCCTCGCCGGTATTCCGTATACATGCGCTCAGAATAGCTATATATAAGAAGATGATCACTTGACTATACTTTTTAAAAACCTTTATGCTCATACAATGAAAAATATATCCGTTATTGCTAGTTTAGTCAGCATATCTTCCGTTCTTTTACTACAAATTCCTCTCCATGCCGAATCAAACACCGCCGAATCAAATATCCTGGCCCCCTATGCTTTTTCCTTTCATATAATAGGCGGTTTTATGTACGGGCAGAACGAAGAGATAGTTTATAAATACGCCGGCAACGAGGTCTATGCCAGCCAGTTGCTCTGGGACGGCAAGCCGCTTTTCTACTGGGGGGCCGGCCTTGAGCTTTCCCTGTCCCGGCCCCTCAAGGCAAAAGGCTTCTTTGGGGACCTGACGGCAAATTTCGGCATCCCCTCGGAATCGGGGGTCATGGAAGATAGGGACTGGATCGCGGATAACCATGATAACCTTACCCATTATTCTTCCCATACCAACTTTACCCAGGGGATGCTGCTTTTTGCCGTTAAAACCGGGGTTTCTATCCCCCTGTTTTCACGCTGCTATATCAAAATTTTTCTTTCATTCTCCTATCTGGAATTCAAATGGCAGGCGGAAGACGGCTTTTTTCAGTACGCAGAACATGGCCCCTGGGATCCTTCCATTCCCAAAACAGACGTTTCAGGGCCGCAAATACGGTATGTGCAAAACTGGTATAACCTCTCTCCGGGGCTTTCCCTTGTCATTCCCTTTTTCAACTTTTCCTTTGCCCTTTCATGCGGGATAAGCCCCTTTATAAAAGGTTACGCCCAAGATAACCATCTGTCGCCGAACAAACCGCAACAGTACAATGACGATCTCCGGGGAGGAATTTCCCAAGAATTTAAGGGGAGTTTTACCTTTTCCCCCCGGCGGCGCTTCAGCGCCGGTCTGTCCTTGGCATGGCGTTCCCTGAGGGGCGCGCGGGGAGCGTCGTGGCACAGGTATACCGGGACAAATCCACCGGGCCCTTTTATCGGTTCCGGCGGCAATTCCGCGGGCGCAGGTTATTCTTTCTGGGATACCTGTCTGTCTTTTACGGTACGTCTGTAATAGTTTTTAAAAACGGAAACAGTTTGAAATCCGAATCGGCAAAATCCAAGGTCTCAAGCTCCGCAAAAGAAACCCAACGCGATTCCGTATGTTCCCGCATGACCGCTATCTTATCCGTAAAATAGATGCGGTAAGCATTCAACAATCTCGTTATCCCGCCGTGCTCAAAACTGGTTTGCCCCAGATGCCGCCCTACCCGGACGGCGGCGCCGAATTCCTCTTCATACTCACGGACAAGGGCTTCTTCGTCGGTTTCGTTTCCCTCAACCTTACCCCCGGGAAATTCCCACTTTCCCCCCATATCCCCGCTTTTAAGCCGCCGGGCAATAAAGACCTTCCCGCCCTCTATGGCAATACCCGCTACAGATCTTGCAGCCATTAGAAAAACAGCCAAGTGGGAAACAAGAAATGGATGGCTGCGGCGGCCAGAGAGAGGATACCGAACAGTTTTTTATTCTTAATAAAGATAATATCTATAGTATTAAGGGATGTGGTTTCCAGCGTCGTATGGGTCTTATAGTATTCAAAACATAAGATAAACCCGCCCAAGAAACCGGTCAGTGCGGGAACGAGGTCCCCAAAAAAAGGCGTCTCCCCCATTGAAGAGAGCAGTTTCAACACCCCCATCACTATCGACAGGATTCCCAGAATGAATTTGAAACTCTCATTGCTGACGGAAGTGAGAATATTCCCTTCAAAAATTTCATCCTCATCACTACCGTTTAACAGAAGTAAACCCGTAACGGCATTAAATAGAATAGATAAAAAATAAAACTGTACCATAATATCCTCAATTTATTCATTTAATAGTAACCGGCAATTCTTGCCTTAACAACCATCATTAATCCGTCTTAAATATTATACTACATTTGCAACTGTTCAGTCAATCACGTATCCCGGAATTGCCTACAGGATAACAAGTTGGATAAAACGACAAAAGGCAGGCCTTGACAGAATGGAGCGGCAAGGGGTTTAGCAGTTTGTTGCGTTGCCGAAAAAAAGCCTGTCAATAACGAGCGATTCGTTCACCCCTAAAAGGCTCTAATTCACAGGCGAATCGTTCACCCCCCTGCCGGTCAGTTCGGGAGTTTTTACGCCGGCAAAAAAGGCATCGTGAATAA
>JAISNI010000046.1 GCA_031276295.1 Treponema sp. | reverse complement strand
TGTTGACTCCCGCCGGCAAAGACCGAAACTCCAATCGCCGCACAGGCGATAGCCGTTAATAAAACACGTTTCATACTTTCCTCCTCAAAATGGAAAATAAAGCTATGGCGTCAGTCCGCAAAACCGGATGCTTTAAAAGTCATCTGCTTTTATGGATAGACTATATCAAGGGTCAGGCGAAACGCCCGCCGCTTAATATCCGCGTAAATTATCCTTTAATCCCCGTGGTGGCAATGCCCTGCACAAAATATTTTTGCAGCGCGAAAAATAAAATAAAACAGGGTAACAGAGATAATACCGACATGGCAAACATCGGACCCCAGGAAGACGCCCCTGAAGAATCCAGGAATAGCCGCAGACCCATGGGGACCGTGTATTTTTCAGGCGAATTGAGGTACAACATCTGATTGAAAAAATCATCCCACATCCAAAGAAAGGTAAAGAGTATGGTCGTTATAACGGCGGGAACGCTGAGGGGTAAAATAATACTCAGATATATACGAAATTTTCCGCAGCCGTCAATGCGGGCGGACTCGTCCATATCTTTCGGCAGTCCCCGAATGAACTGTACCAGCAGGAATATGAAGAAGGCATCGGTGGCAAACAGTTTTGGTATGATGAAAGGCAGGAAAGTGTTGATCCAGCCGAAACCCCGGAACATGAGATACCGGGGAATAGTTGTAGCGTGGCCTGGAAGCATCAGCGTTACCATCATCAGGGCAAACCAGATATTCCGTCCTTTGAATTCCAAACGTCCAAAGGCGTATGCCGTAAGGGTACAAAAGATGGCGTTGCAGACGACGCACAAAATGCAGATAAAGAATGAATTGGCAAAAAATACCCTGAAAGGAACAATGCCTATTCCCTCCCAGCCGTTTTTATAATTTTGAAGGGACCATATTTGGGGGAGGAGACTGGGATCGCTAAAAATCTGCGAACCTTCTTTAAAAGACGCCATGATAAGCCAAATAACCGGATAGAGCATCAAGCATCCTAAAAAAATGATGATAACATTCGCAATGCCGGCGATCAGAAATCTTGTTGATTTTCTCCGCATATTACTCTTCTCCATAGGATACCATAGAGTTGGAAATCTTGAAGGTCAGCGCCGTCAATACCGCGATGATGATGAGCAGCACCCAGGCCATGGCTGCGGCATAGCCCATGTGGGCCCAGGCAAATCCGTGGAGATAAAGATACAGACTGTAGAACATTGTTGAATCCACCGGCCCCCCGTTACCGCCTGATATGATGTACGCCTGGGTAAAGGATTGGAAGGAGTTGATCATCTGCATGACCAGATTGAAAAAGATGATAGGAGAAAGGCAGGGCAGGGTAACATGGAAAAACTGCCGTACCTTGCCCGCCCCGTCTACACTCGCCGCCTCGTAGTATTCGTGGGGGATCTGTTTGAGTCCGGCAAGGAAGATGATCATGGGACTGCCGAACTGCCATACCGCCAGAATGATAAGGGTTCCCAGGGCATATTCCGGGGTTGAAATCCATGAAGGCGGATCGGCAAATTTAACGGCCCGCAGAATAGCGTTGATAACTCCATCCCCGGAAAAAAGACGCCGCCATAAAACTGAAATAGCAACCGAACCGCCGAGCAGGGTAGGAATATAGTACACCGTTCGGTACAAGGGGATGAATCTGAGTTTCTGGTTCATCAGCATCGCCACCATCAGGGCAAAAGCCAGCTTCATGGGCACGGAGATAAACACAAACCTGAGGGTAACGAACAGGGAATTGAGGAACCGGGCATCGTTGACATACTGGTCATTGCCGGAAAACATCACGAAGTAGTTTTTGATTCCAACCCACCGGGGCGGTTCCAGAACATTATAGTCTGTGAAGGACAGGTACAGGGAGTAAACCATGGGATATACCGTAAGGATAAAAAACCCCAGGAGCCAGGGAATCAGGAATACATACGATGATATCTGGGCACGAATAAACAGAATCGATTTTTTTTGCATGGAACCTCCTCATTTTTACCGGCGGTTGTTTCACCGCCGGATAGAACAGTGATCACGTTAAGAGGAATCAAACTGAACAATACCGGAATGTTACAGGCAGGGAATTGGTAGAACACCCAGCCTGGGCCCGGGAGATATTCGCTATGCATAAGACTCACCTCTTCGCAGCATAACCGTACCGTCTTTTTCAATTAATTCGACAAAAATCGGACGTTCAAATGGCGTTTTGTTAGGCCGGTGTATCGCAAGATAGAGGGTTCCCCCGCCGCCCTGGAAGATCATACCGTGGCCCCCATCGGCATTGTATAACGGCTTGTTTGATTGTATCCAAGGTCCTGCGAGCGTCCCATCCTGAGAATGTGCCGTACCGATACAGTAGTTACCGTTTTTGTCAAAGGAAGACCACAGCATAAGAAGCGCACCGTCTCCGGTACGGTGCATAAACGGACCATCGGTAACGTAGCTGCCGGGAGCGCGTCCCCGCAATTCAGAGGCCCAGGGCGCTTCGCTGGCCTGGAAAAGCAACGCGGGCGCGGCGGCGGCCCGTTTGAGATCCTGTGTCAGCGGCATTGCGCAGATCTTCCCATCGCCTGCCTGCTGCCATTCGTGGCAAAACACCATGTAGGGCGTTTCTCCCTCGACAAAGAATGTGCCGTCCAGACATTCCCATTCGGCGGGGGTTACCGGACCTGACGCACCGCCGGCATTGAGGCTCCAGGGCGCATAGGGTCCTTCTACTCCCGATTCGCTTTTGAGTATCGCCGTACCGCGCCTGCCTTTTCGGACCTTGAAGGTGGCGAACATATAGTATGAACCCTGGTAACGGTGAATCTCGGGCGCCCAGAAATTCGTTTCCGACCAAAAATCCTCCGGGGGGCGGAAGGCGGGAAAAGGCCCCTCAAATTCGGTAAAAGCATCAGGGCCGGTTCCCGCCACACTGACATACATGTCAAAGCCTGTCCCCCTGCTTCCCCAAATGTTCTTGTCCGTAGATCCGAAAAGATAGTAACGGCCATCTTCCGGTACAACAAAGGGATCACGAATATGTAAATATATATTTCGTAAGAAATAATAATTGTGTGATAAAATAATGGAGTACACCCCAACGTCGTATAACAGCCGGAACGTTATGCGCAATATTTTTGCAATTGTTTCAAAAAAATGTACGAAAAAAGATACACCGATTGTCCCCGCTGCCGCCGATGTGATACAATAGAGTAAGTTTGATGGTTCGAAAAAACGGCCGTGGGGAGACGCGGACTTGCAAAGCAAATCCGACCCCCTCCAAGGTATCATCGAACTTATGTTACAATACGGAATTGGTCCGGTATCCGGGCGGTGGAAGATATGCAGGCAAAAAAACGGTTTTCAGAAGACATCATAAGATACCTCCGCCGGGAGATTGCCGGTGCGGGCGGCAACGAGGTTTTTGCCCTGGGCTGGCTTGACGAGGCGGGTCTTGTGGCGCGCGCCGTGGTTCAGGCCCGGGGCAACGAGGGCGCGGTACTTGCCCTGCGGGGGAATCCTTCCGGCGGGCCGGACGGCGCGGACGTACTTATCCACAATCACCCGTCGGGCTTTCTTGTCCCCAGCGATAATGATCTGGCAATAGCCGCCCGGGCCGCCGATGACGGGACCGGTTCCTTTATCGTGGACAATACTGTCACGGAAGTGTACGTGGTGGTAGAGCCTACCCGCCGCAGGCCCATCAAGGCGCTCGACGAAGCTAAGATCTGCGCCGCGCTGGAGGAGGGGGGCGCCATAGCCGGGCGGCTTCCCTCTTTCGAACTGAGGCAGTCCCAACTCGACCTGATGCGTCTGATCATACGGGGCTTTAACGAGAACGCCGTGGC